>NZ_JAAIXZ010000011.1:0-300000 GCF_010894435.1 Pyxidicoccus trucidator
GGACTGGGCACGAAGCGCTCCGCCGTCAGCTCCGGCCGGCCCACGTACCCCACCGCAAGGCCCTCTCCTCCCACGTACAGCTCTCCCGGCACTCCCTCCGGCACCGGCTCCAGCTCTCCGTCCAGCAGCGCCCGCCCCGCCGCGAGCGACCGCCCCGTGAGGACCGCCCTCCCCGTGAGGACCGCCCGCCCCGCGAGGAGCGCGCGCGTGAGGAGCGTCCCCCCCGCGAGGAGCGCCCGCCACGGCCTCCCCGTGAGGACCGCCCCCCGAGAGACCCCAACTCCCTGCCCCGCGAGCTGACCTTCAAGCCGTTCAGCGCGCTGACGTCCGTGGCTCCGGCCAAGGACGGCGAGGGCTCCTCGGAGAGCTGAGGAAACTGAGGCACCATGGCGAAGAGGTTGGGAGAGCGCCTCATCGAGGCCGGCCTCGTCAACGCGGGGGCCGTGGAGCAGGGCCTGGAGCACCAGAAGATCACCGGCCACAAGCTGGGTGACTGTCTGGTGGAGCTGGGCCTGCTCCAGGAAGCGGCGCTGCTGCGCTTCCTGGCCTCCGAGTTCCAGACCCGGTTCGTCACCGCGGACAAGCTGGCCAAGGCGAAGATCGCCACCGAGGTGCTCGACAGGCTCCCCGTGCGCCTGGCCGAGGCGCAGAACGTGCTGCCGCTGGCCGTGGACCCGGAGCGCAAGCTGCTCTCCGTGGTCGCCGCCGAGCCGCAGAACAAGGCGCTGATGGACGAGATTGCCCTCGTCACCGGCATGTCGGAGGTCTACGCGTACGTGGGCCTGCGCAGCGCCATCGCCGCGGCCATCCGCAAGCACTACTACGGAGACCCCACCGCCTTCACCGCGCTGCTGGAGGGGGGCGGTGCCCAGGCCGCCTCGCCCGCCTTCCCCTCGCGCACGGGGGCCGCGGAGCACAACCGCACCAGCACGGGCCGCAGCACCATGACGGGGCTGAGCAGCCTCAACTACCGCATGGAGACGGACCCGCGCCTGCGGGTGCAGCGGCCCAGCAGCGCCACGCCGGCGGTCCGCCCCTCCACCCAGCGGCGCGAGCCGGGTGGCCCCCGGGGCATCGTCAGCGACAGCGACTACGTGGAGACGCTGGGCATCATGGTGGGCCTGCTGGAGCAGGACCGGCAGCGGCACCGCGGGCACTCGGCGCAGCTGGCGCGGCAGGCGGGCATCGTCGGCCAGCGCATGGGCATGCCCCACAAGGAGCTGGCGGCGCTGTCCATCGCCGCGTACCTGCACGACCTGGGCAAGCCGACCGAGCGCCACTTCTCCCTGGCCAGCAATGCCGTCAACCCGGACTGGAAGGCCCAGGCGAAGGTGGCCTGCCGCGCCCCCACGAAGCTGTTCGAGACGGTGCACCTGCCCGCGCAGGTCAACACCATCCTCGCGCAGCTCTATGAGGCGTGGGACGGCTCGGGCACGCCCCAGGGCGCCAAGGGCGAGGACATCACCCTGGGCGCGCGCATCCTCGCGGCGGTGGACAGCTTCCTGGAGCTGACGAAGAACCCGGGCAACGCGCACGGCAAGGCCTTCACCAAGGAGCAGGCGCTGGAGCACCTGCGGACGAACTCGGGCGTGCTCTATGACCCGGTGGTGGCGGACATCGTCATCCAGCTCCAGAGCGGCGAGCTGCTGCGCCACCGGCTGGAGAGCGAGGGCCGGCAGGTGCTCATCGTGGAGCCGGACGAGACGGCGCGCGGCGAGCTGCTGGAGGCCGTGCTGAAGCAGAAGCTGGTGGCCCACTCGCTGTCCACGCTGGAGGGCGCGCAGGACGGGCTCGCCCGGCAGGACTTCGACGTGCTGGCGGTGAGCCTCCGTCTGGGACAGCAGGAGGTGCTGGAGCTGCTCCAGCAGGCACGCTCGACGCCGGAGACCGCGGGGCTGCCCATTGCCGTGGTGGGCGAGCCGGATGCGGCCACCCGCGAGCGGCTGTTGATGAGCGGAGCCTCGGAGGTGCTGGCGCCGGGCGACAAGACGGTGGTCGCCAAGGCGGTGAGCGCCCTCCTGGAGGACCGGGTGCAGCACAACGGGCCGGGCCGCGTGGTGCGTGGCAGCTTCGACGAGCTGCCCCCGAAGGAGCTGCTGCGCACGCTCGCCGGGGGCCTGAAGAATGGGCGGCTGAACCTGCGCCAGCACACGCTGGAGGGCTACCTCCACCTGGAGCGTGGCCGGGTCGTCTTCGCTTCCTTCGGAGGCCACTCCGGGGAGCCCGCGCTCCAGGCCCTGCTGAAGCTGAAGCAGGCCGACTTCCAGTACGACCCGGACGCGCTGCTGCTGGACGTGCCGCAGATGGACCAGGACCTGCAGGACCTGCTGGCCCTGGCCAGCGCCGTCACCCCAGGCTGAGCGCGAAGAGGGAGGCGGCGTTGGCGGTGGTGGTCGCGGCCACCTCCTCCAGCGTCACGCCCTTCAGCTCCGCCACCTTGCGCGCCGTCTCCACCACGTGCGCGGGCTGGTTCTTCCGCCCGCGGTGCGGCACCGGTGCGAGGTAGGGGCTGTCCGTCTCCACCATCAGCCTGTCGAGCGGAGCGAAGCGCACCGCGTCCTGCAGCGCCTGCGCGTTCTTGTAGGTGACGACGCCGGACAGGGACAGGAAGAAGCCCAGGTCCAGGTAGCGCCGCGCCGCGGCCGTGTCCCCGGTGAAGCAGTGGATGACGCCCCGGGACAGCCCCGCCTCGCGAAGAATCCCCTCGCAGTCGTCGTGGGCGTCGCGCACGTGCACCACCAGCGGCTTGCCCAGCCCCCGCGCCAGGGCGCACTGCCGCCGGAAGACGGTGGCCTGCACCTCGCGGGGCGAGTGGTCGTAGTAGTAGTCCAGGCCCGCCTCCCCCACCGCGCGCACCTCCGGCCGGGCGCACGTCGCCTCCAGCGTGGCGAAGTCCGCCTCGGTGGCACGCGCGGCCTCGTGGGGGTGGATGCCCAGCGTGGGCGACAGGAAGTCCGGGTGCGCGGCGGCCAGCTCCAGCGCGTTGCCCCAGTCGCCCGGCCCCCGGAACTGCCCCACGACGATGGCGTGGACCAGGCCGGCGGCGCGGGCGCCGTCCAGGATGGCCACCACGTCCGGGTAGTCCTTCACCTCGAGATGACAATGGGCGTCGACCAGTCTCATGGCTCCTCCTGCACCAGCTCTTCCAGCTCCATGCGCCCTTCGGGTGTGGTGAAGGTGGAGATGGAGGCACGCACCCGCTCGCGGCCCTCGGGCAGGCCCAGCCGCCAGAGCGCATCCGCGGCGTCCAGGCGGAAGTCCTCGTCGGCGCTCCGCTCGTCCAGCAGCGCGAGCAGCCAGGGCAGCGCCCGCTCGTCGCCCAGCCGCCCCAGCCCGCGCGCGGCGGCGCCCCGGCACTCGTCCTTCGGGTCGTCCAGGATGGCCTTCAGTTGCTCCAGGGCCCCCGGGGCCTTCACCGCGCCGCACAGCTCCACGGCCAGCGCGCGGTCCGGGTTCCACTTCTTCTTCTGGGCCCGCTGGAGGAGGTACGTCGCCCCCTCCGGGTCTCCCAGCTCCGCCAGCACGCCCGCCGCCTGCGTCTTGTCGAAGGCGGGCAGCAGCCACCGGTGGAAGAGGCGCTTCACCGCCGGCAGTGCGCGGGCGTCCTTCAATTGCCCCAGCGCACCCAGGGCACGGAAGCGCAGCAGGTCCGCGTCCAGCGCCTCCAGCAACACCTCCAGGCCGGCGGCGTGCCCGAGCCCGGCGATGCCTCGCGCGGCCTCGAAGCGGACCTCCGGCATCGGGTCCTCCAGCATGCTGGCCAGCGCGCCGCGCAGGTCCTGCCGGTACAGGTCCGCCAGCCGGCCGGTGGCCTCCAGCCGCACCATCCACTCGTCGTCGCGCAGCCGGGGCAGGAGCGTTGCGGGCTGCTCGTCCTCGGGCAGCACCGCCGTGGCCAGGCGCACGCCCGCGCGGCGCACCTCCGGCTGCTTGTCCACCAGCAGCCGGGGGAGTGCGTCCACGAAGTCGGGCCCGCGCCCGGGAACCTCGGACGCGAGCTGGAAGAGCTGGTCCGCGGCCTCGGCCCGGAGCGCCGGGCGCTTCTCACGCTCCAGGGCCAGCAGGGCGCTGTCACGCTCGGCGCGCCAGTCCATCACCTCACTTCACCTCGCTGCCGGGCGGCATGTCACCCGGGTCCAGCAGCGACAGGTCCTTCCCTCCAGGCCCTGCCGTGAGGAGCATGCCGCGCGACTCGATTCCCTTGAGCTTGCGCGGCTTGAGGTTGGCCACCACCACCACGCGGCGCCCGGTGAGGGACTCCGGCGCGTATGCCTCCGCGATGCCGGAGACGATGGTGCGCGGGCCACCAGGCTCGCCCACGTCCACCGTGAGCTTCAGCAGCTTGTCCGCGTCCTTCACCTTCTCCGCGGCCAGCACCTTGCCCGACTTGAGCACCACCTTCGCGAAGTCCGCGTACTCGATTTCCCCCGTCGCATCACCGGAGCCCGCTCCAGCGCCCGCTCCGGGTGAGGCCTGGGTGGCCGGCTGCGGCGCGGCGGCGGGCTTCTTCTCCTTCTTCTCCTTGCCCTCCTTGGCGCCACCGGCCGGCTTCGCCTCCGCGGACTGCGGAGCCCCTTCCGCGGGCGCCTTGATGATGGCGTTGACGCGGTCCGGCTCCAGCCGGGGCAGCAGCGGCTCCGGGGTGCCGGTGGGACGGCTGCGGTCCAGCAGCGGGTACTTCGCGCCCTCCAGCGCCTGGAACGTCAGGGCCGGCGCGCCGAGCTGGGCGAACAGCTTCTCCGACAGACGCGGCGTCACCGGGGCGAGCAGCGCGCCCAGCAGGTACACCACGTCCGCCACGTCGGACAGGTCCGCGCGCGCGCCTTCGGCCGTCTCGGGCTTGCGGACGGCCGCCCACGGGGCCTGCGTCTGGACGAAGGCATTGGCGGCCGAGGCAATGTCGGTAATCACCCGGATGGCGTTGCGGTACTCGAGCTTCTCGAACGCGGCGCGCACCTCGGGCACGCGGGCGAGCGCGGACTCCACCAGCGCGCGGCCCGGCCCCTCGGTGCGGGCAGGCGCCAGCCGCTTCTCCAGCGGCCCCGCCAGCAGCGACAGGGCGCGGTTGGCCAGGTTGCACACGTTGTTGACCAGCTCGCCGTTCACCCGCTCGCGGAAGTCCTTGAGGTTGAGGTCCAGGTCCTCCACGCCCGCGCCCAGGTTGGCCGCGTAGAAGTAGCGCAGGTAGCTGGGGTCCAGTTGGTTCAGGTAGTCCCGGATTGGCACCATGGTGCCGCGGCTCTTGGCCATCTTCTCGCCATTCACCGTGAGGTGGCCGTGGACCTTGATTTCGTTCGGGATGTGGAAGCCCGCGACGTTGAGCACGGCCGGCCAGAACAGGGCATGGAAGTAGACGATGTCCTTGCCGATGAAGTGGATGATGCGCGAGGGGCTGCCGGCATCCCAGTAGTCCAGCGCGCTCTTCGCCTTCCCTGTCTCCTTCGCCCACTTCTCCGTGGTGGCGATGTAGCCGATGGGGGCGTCCAGCCAGACGTAGAAGTACTTGTCCGTCTCGCCCGGAATCGCGAAGCCGAAGTAGGGCCCGTCGCGGCTGATGTCCCAGTCCGCCAGGCCCTTCTCGAAGAAGCCCTGGAGCTGGGTGGCGAGGCCCGGGTGGATGAAGCCGGGCCGGCGCAGCACGGACTGGAGGAAGTCCGCGTGCCGGGACAGCTTGAAGAACAGGTGCTCGGAGTGCTTGCGCACCGGCGGCGTGCCGCACAGGGCACAGCGGGGCTCGATGAGGTCGGTGGGCGCGTAGGCCTTGCCGCACTTCTCGCAGGCGTCGCCGTACTGGTCCGTCGCCTTGCAGTTGGGACAGGTGCCCTTGATGAAGCGGTCCGGCAGGAAGCGGCGGTCCTTCTCGCAGTACGCCTGCTCGATGTTGCGCCGCTCGATGTCGCCCTTCTCCTTCAGCCGCCCGTAGATGAGCTCCGCGTAGTGGCGGTTCTCCGGCGAGTTGGTGGAGTGGAAGTAGTCGAAGCGGATGTCCAGGTCGTGGAAGTCCCGCTGGTGCTCGTCGTGGAAGCGGGCGATGAACTCCTCGGGCTTGACGCCCTGCTTCGCCGCGTTGATTTCGATGGGGGTGCCGTGGGTGTCGTCCGCGCAGAAGTAGACGACGTCCTTGCCGCACGAGCGGAGGAACCGGACGTAGATGTCCGTCTGGATGTACTCGACGGCGTGGCCGATGTGGGCAGAGCCGTTCGCGTAGGGCAGCGCGCTGGTGACGAGGATTCTCTCAGCCATGGATTCTCCTGAGGGCGGCGGACCTTAGCCGCTCGGGTGGCCGAGGTCATCGACGGCGTGAGGCCCGCGTGCACGAATGCACCGCGGGGCCGTAGATGTTATCGACCGGATACGCATGTGCACCATCGTCATCCTGCGCCAGGTCCACCCCGAGTGGCCGCTGGTGCTCGCGGCCAACCGGGACGAGTTCTTCGCCCGCCCCGCCACCGGTCCCCAGGTTCTCCGGGAGTCCCCTCGCGTCGTCGGAGGACGGGACGTGGAGCGGGGTGGCACGTGGATGGGTGTTACTAACGAAGGGCTCTTCGTGGGCCTGACGAACCAGCGGGGCGGGCGAGGCCAGGGGCCGGCCGCCCGCTCGCGGGGCGAGGTGGTGCTGCGCGCCCTGGAAGCGGGGAGCGTGGAGGCCATCGAGCGCTACCTGGACACCCTCCCGGGCGACGAGTTCCTCCCCTTCAACCTCCTCTATGGGGACGCGCGGGTGCTCCGCGTGGCCTACGCCCGGCCCGGGGAGAAGCGGCTGCGACGGGAGGACGTGCCCCCCGGCATCCACGTGCTGCCCAATGACGTGCTGGACTCGCCCGCGCTGCCCAAGGTGGAGCGGGCCCGGCTGCTGGCGGCGGAGGTGGCCCACCGGCCCTGGCCGGAGCTGGAGGCCGGACTGAAGGCGCTCCTGGCGGACGCGACGCTGCCGGACCTGGCGCATGTGCCCACACCGCCGGCCGGCGAGGACCTGCCGCGCGACTTCCTGAGGCAGCTCCAGGCGCTCTGCATCCACACGCCCGCCTACGGCACGCGCTCCTCGGCCATCGTCACGCTCGCGCCAGGGCACGTGGGGCACTACCTCTCCACGGAGACGGCGCCCTGCCAGGGCCCGTGGCGGGACGTCACCGGACTGCTCGCGCCGCCCGCCACCTCGGCCAACGGCTGAGGCCGCGAGCCCCGGGGCGGTGGGCCCGAGCCGACGGCTCCCGCAGGCCCCAAAAGAAAACCGCCCCCGGAGCGCGAGGCCCCGGAGGCGCTTGTCCAGCGGAGGTCCGGGCTTCAGGCGCCCGGTCCCTCCGTCCTGCGCGTCAGGCTAGTACGTCGCCTTGAGCGAGGCGCCGCTGAAGGCCGAGTAGCCACGCAGCAGGATGTAGAAGCGGCCCGCGGCCGTCTTCGCCGCGATGTTGCACGTCTCGTTGTTGCCGGAGAGGTACGGGCGGCAGTCGTACGCGGTCGTCGTGGGCGCCGAGTTGAAGCGCACGTACATGTCCGCGTCACCCGTGCCGCCGCTCAGGGCGAAGGTGGAAGCGCGGCTGGCCGGCACGTCGATGCAGAAGAACTGCTGCGAGCTGGCGGCGCCGGAGATGCCCGTGCGCGCCACGCCGTTGGTCAGCAGGGTGCACGTCGGAGGAGGCGTCGTCACGCCCACGCCCACGGCCTCCCAGGCCTTGTTCACCGCGTCCTGCTCCGCCGTGGTGTAGCCGAGCAGCGACGCGGCCTGCGCCGTGTACGTCTTCGCCTGGGCGAAGGTGGTGCCCGTGCCCATCAGGTCCGTGTTGGCCTTGTAGAAGATGCGCGCGGCCTTCTCCACGCCCAGCGCCGGCACCGTCACCGTCGTCTTGGCGCGCGGGTGCGTGCCACCCGTGGACAGCAGCTTGAACGCCAGGTTGGCGATGCCCGAGTTCCAGTGCACGCCGCCGTTGTCGGAGGTGCCCGTGTAGCGCTCGGGGTAGTAGTCCTTGGACGAGCCGTCCTGCGTCGGGTTCGCCATGTAGCGGAGGGCGTCACCCGCGGTGGCCGGGGTCCAGATGTCCTCGCCAATCAGCCACACGTCCGTGCCCGTGGCCCAGCCCGTGGACCAGCTCTCGCAGACGGCCGCGAAGATGTCGGACATGCCCTCGTTCAGCGCGCCGGACTCGTTGGAGTACGTGAGGTTGGACTCGGACGACGTCACGGCGTGCGTCAGCTCGTGCACCGTCACGTCCGCGTCGCGGCCCAGCTGGCCGGAGTTCACCCCGTCGCCGTCGCCGTACACCATCTGGGTGCCGTTCCAGAAGGCGTTCACGTAGTTGCTGCTGTAGTGCACGCTGCTGCGCATCTGCGCGCCCGCGTTGTTGTACGAGTCGCGGTTGAAGATGGTCTTGTAGCAGTCGTAGGTGAAGCCGAGCATGTCGTAGTTGATGTCGACATGCGCGTCGCCCGCGGCCGCGCCACCCTCGCTGCGGCGCAGGGTGCCGGGCAGAGAGGTGCCGTTGTTGGAGGTGTACACCGCGCGGTTCTTCGCCGCGTGGATGTCGGAGGTGCGGTCGGCCACGACGCCCGTGGTGGCATCCACATAGACGTGGTCGCGGATGGGCAGGTCGGCGCCCTCACCCGTCACCACCACCTCGAAGGCCAGCGTCAGCTTCTGGCCGTGGCCGGCGCGCAGGTAGACGAGCCGGGGCTGGCCGTCCACCTCGAGGCGGGTGCCCACGGTGTTGCGCAGGGCGGCCGTCACCGCCGACTGGGGCGCGATGCGCGCCCGGACGGGTACGCCGAACTCGCCGTCACGGGCCGAGCCGTTGGCCATGACGATGTTGCCCTCCGGGTCCAGGTGGACGATGAGCTCCTGGCCCACCACCGGGAGGTTGTTCTTCATCTGGTTGTAGCGGATGTGGGTGTAGCCCAGGTCATCCACGTTGACCCGGCTCACCACCAGGTCCTCGGCGCGCAGGCGGAAGCTGCCGGCGATGTTCGGCAGCGCCGCGCTGACGGCACGCACCGTGTCCGCGCCCGCGAAGCCGCGCAGCGCGCTGTCCGCGGAACCCAGGTTGCCGCGGATGAAGAAGGGAACGCCGTCGTCATGCCGGCCCACCACCTCGACGCCGGGCATGGCGGCAAGGGAGCTCGTCACTTCCGAGAGCTCGTCCGGCTTCTGCACATCTTGCGTCGTCGCGTCACCGCCCACTTCGCAGGCGGTCAGGGGGAGGACCAACAGGGCGGTAAGAATACGGGTTCGAACCAAGGGGGATGGCTCCTGTGCGCCTGGCGGCGGTGCGCCGACGGGCGACTCCCCTTGAGCACGGTTCGGGCCAACGCCTTGAGCCCCTGCGATACCCTCTATTAGCCCCGCGCCGCCGGTTGCCCGACTGGCACACGGATGTCCCGTATCGCGCGCAACGAATGTATGGGGTATTTACAGAAAAGCCGGGAAAACGCGTTCGCTCATTCTGCGACAGCATCTTCTACCGCTGTCCTCCCAAGCGACACACCAGCAGTGACAGTGTCTGGTTTGAGGACAGGGATTACTCTACTCAAGAATGTTTGGCATTGCAACCTTCCGCGGGTAGCAAATGCCCTCAAACCGACGCGCTGGGACCGGGCTCACCCACGAGCACGCGCGCGCGCCCGTCCATGGAGAGCGTCACCTCCTCCACGGTGGCGAAGCCGGCCCCTCGGGCCAGCTCGGCCAGGTGCCGCATCCATGGGTTGTAGGGCATGCCGTTGTCCGAGCAGCACGGCACCACGGCGAAGGGCAGCCGGTGCCGCGCGGCGTATTCGATGATGACGCGGGTGGCGCCGTCCGGGTGCATGCCCACCACCAGCTCCGCCTCGCACGGCTCCTCGAGCGTGAAGATGCGCTGGGCGTAGGTGACGGGCAGGTGCTTGTGGCGCAGGTCGAAGGTGGTGACGGCGCGGCCGCGCTTCGTCAGCGCCTCGTTGAGACGCCCCTGGCCCCCGGCCACGTCGAAGACGCGAGGGGCCACGAAGCGCGATACGAGGAAATCCGCGAAGAGGTCGAAGCGACGCTTGTCCGCCATACGCGCCTCCTCTACCCGAGCCCGGGCGCCCATGCACCCGGAAGCGGCACAAAGGGGGCCGGGCCGGCGGGCCCTCCCCCCGCCTTCCGGGGTCCGCTCAGGGGCGGAGGCACACCGTGGCCAGCAGGCGCTCAATCACCAGCCGCCCGTTGGCCGAGGACTTCAGGGCCAGGTCCCCCTCCGCACACGCCACCAGCGCGCCCAGCAGCTCCCGGCGCTCGTAGCCGGCGGCGGCCTTCATGCTGAAGGTCAGCGCCCACGCATTGGGCATCTTCCGCTTGGTGCCCTTCAGCTCCGACTCCAGCCTGGGCAGCACACGGGCCTCCACGTCCTTGGCCGTGCGCGGCGGGTTGCCGCCGGCATAGCGCCACAGCCACTCATGGCTCTCCAGCAGGGTGCGGACGATGGAGGCCACCGCGCCCAGCAGCTGCAGCGCGTGGGTGCCCTGCCCCATGGCGTCATTGGCGTAGGCGAGCGCCCCGCCGAAGTCGCGCTTCTGCAGCGCCTCGGACAGCTCGAAGAACTCCTCCTCGCGGGCGTGGTGGACCAGCATGGCCACGTCCGCCTTCTCGATTGCCGGCCCCTCCGAGTACGTGGCCAGCTTCTCCAGCTCCGACTGGAGCAGGCGGATGTTGCCGCCGATGCGCTCCTTCAGCTCGTCCAGCGCGCCGGGCCCCAGCTTCTTCTTGAAGGGCGCCAGGAACTCCTTGGCGATGTCGGAGAGGTCCAGGTCCTTGTGGCGCGCGGCCACCTTGCGCTCGACGACGTGGCCCTTGTCCTGGGCCAGCTTCACCAGCGGATTCTTGGCGTCCACCTCCGAGGCCGCCATGACGAGCGCGTGCCCGGACGGAACCCCCTTCTGGATGAGCTCCAGCAGCGCGGTGGCGTCCCCCTCCGGCGCGGAGATGCGCTCCTCGCGGCAGAAGGCGGCGGCCTCCGCGAGGAAGGCGAGGTCCGCCTCCGCGAGGTCCACGTTGAGCTCGTCCTTCCACTGCTCCACGGACGGCGCGCCGGACTTGCCCGGGTCCAGCTGCTCCACGCCCCAGCCCGCGCGCGCCGCCAGCGCCAGCAGCCGCCGTGCGCCCTCCTTCCGCTTGCCCGCCTTCCACGCCTCGCGCGCCTTGCCGAGCGCGTCCCCCCTCCCCTTCTTGGGCGCGAGGAACTCCGGGTCCCTCACCAGGACGACCTTGCGCCCGGGGAACAGCGGCATGGTGGCCAGCTCCTGGGCCACCTCGCGGGGGCTGCCCGCGTCCAGCACGGCCAGGTTGAGCCCCATGGCCGCGTCCGGCACCAGCACCTTCACCAGCTCGTCGGCGCCCTTGCGGACCAGGAACTCCTCACCCCACAGGAGGTACAGCGGCGCCACCTTGCCCGCCTTCACTTCCTTCAGCACGTCATCCAGGTCGGCGCTCACCGTGCTGCCTCCGTGAACAGCTCAATCAACATGCGCTCCAGTTGCAGCCGGGGCGCGCCGTTGCGGGCAATGGCCGCGCGCGTGCCCTCCAGCAGCGAGTGGCGCCGGTGCAGCAGGGCCTCGGAGGTGCGGGCGGCCGCCTCGCGCGCCAGCGCCTTCAAGTCCCGGTTGGCCAGCGACTCCTCCAGCCCCACGCGCGCCAGCGCCACGTCGCGCGTCCACAGCACCAGCAGCTCCAGCGCGCCCTCCGCGTCCTCGCGCGAGCCGCCGTGCGCCTCCGCGAAGCGCAAGAGGCCCACCGCGTCCTCGCCGCGCAGCGCCTCGAAGGCGGTGAGCATGTCCTTCCGCTGGGAGAGCGCGTCCACGTCCAGCGCCAGCGCGCGGCCCAGGCTGCCTCCGGCCATGACGGCCGCGAGCGCGGCGGTGTCCGCGTCCAACTTGCGCTCCTGCTGCACGCGCTGGGCGACCAGCTCCATCGGCAGCGGGTTGAAGTGCACCTTGCTGCACCGGCTGCGGATGGTGGGCAGCAGCCGGTCCATGGCGTTGGCCACCATGATGAGGGTGGTCTCCGAGGGCGGCTCCTCCAGCGTCTTCAGGAAGGCGTTCTGCGCCTGCACGTTCAGCGTCTGCGCGGAGACGATGATGGCCACCTTGCGCTTCGACTCCAGCCCCCGCAGCGCCAGCCGCTCCTGGAGGCCGCGAATCTGCTCCACGCGCAGCTCGCGGCTGGGCGTGCCCGTGAAGTCCGAGCGCCCCGCCAGCCCGCGCGACACCCGCTCCTCGTCCGGCATCACCCACGTCACGTCGGGGTGCAAGCCCCTGTCCACCCGCACACAGCTCGCGCAGGTGCCGCAGCCCACGTCCGGCTGCTCGGGGCACGTCAGCGCCTGGGCCAGCCCCACCGCCGCCAGCTCCTTGCCCACACCCTCCGGCCCGGCGAAGAGATACGCATGGTGCACCGCGCCGCCACGCAGTGCCGCCTGGAGTGAATCAATCGCGCGCGGCTGTCCCAGCACCGATGCCAACGTCATGAGGCGTGTATCCCCGGAGGTAGGCCACCCGTCAACAAGCTGCCTTGACCCACCTGTAACGCGCTGGTGACATGCGGGGCCCTTGCTTTCCTTCCTCCAGAGCAATCTGTCCCTAGCCGTGGGTGCGCTGCTGGCGCTGGTGATGCTGGCGGTGCGCACCGGCACCTCGGACAAGGACCTGCGCCGAGACCTGAACGGCGCCATCCGGCTGCTCTTCGCCTTCCTGGTGCTGCGGCTGGCGGCCTGGGCCCTGCCCCTGACAACGCCCCAGGCCGTGCTGACGGCCTTCCGGGTCGGCTGGATGCTGACCTTCGCCTTCGGCGTCATCCGCGGGTGCGTGGGCTTCGGGCTGAAGCTGATGCGCCTGCGGGCCCACTCCGTGGCGCCGCCCAAGATCCTCCGGGACGTCATCGACTTCACGCTGTACGCGCTGGCCGCGGTGCCCATCCTCAAGACGCAGCTGTCGCTGGACCTCACCGGGCTGGTGGCCACGTCCGCGGTGCTGTCGGTGGTGATGGGCCTGGCGCTCCAGGAGACGCTGGGCAACCTGTTCGCGGGCCTGTCGCTGCAGTTGGACCGCCCCTTCGAGGTGGGGCACTTCATCCGCATCGGCAACCACGCCGGGCGCGTGGTGTACATCGGCTGGCGCTCCATCCGCCTGGCCACCTTCCGGCGCGAGGTCATCACCCTGCCCAACAGCATGGTGGCCAAGGAGCTGGTGCAGAACTTCTCCGAGGACCAGGAGCCGGTAGGCGTCGACGTGGAGATTCGAATCTCCCACGACGCTCCGCCCAACCAGGTGAAGGCCGCGTTGCTGGAGGTGATGCGGGAGATTCCACAGATTCTCGTGGAGCCGCCGCCGCTGTCCCGCACACTGGCGTACGACGAGTCGTGCATCCGCTACATGGTGCGCTTCTTCCTGGCGGACTACGGGCTGGCGGACACGGTGAAGGAGGACCTGCACACGCGGCTGTGGTACCGGCTGCGCCGGGAGAACATCGAGATTCCCTACCCGCAGCGCACGGTGCACGTGCGGCAGGAGCTGGCGCGCACGGAGCTGTCCGAGGACACGGTGCGCGGGCTGCTGCGCGCGGTGGACCTCTTCCATCCGCTGGGCCCGGAGGACCTGGACCGGCTGCGCCAGGAGGTGCTGGTGCGCCGCTTCGGCAAGGGTGAGCGCATCATCCAGGAAGGCGACGAGGGCCGCACCTTCTACGTCCTGGCCTCCGGAGAAGTCAGCGTGCGCGCCGGGAAGGCCCAGGCGGAGGTGACTCGGCTGGGGCGCGGGGGATACTTCGGCGAGATGTCGCTGCTGACGGGCGAGAAGCGCGCGGCCACGGTGGTGGCGGTGGAGGACTCGCTGCTGCTGGAGGTGGACCGGCCCACCTTCGCGCGCATGTTCGAGCAGTACCCCGGGCTGGCGCGGCAGCTGTCCGCCCTGCTCGCGCAGCGGCGCACCCAGCTGCGCGCCATGGCCCAGGCCAGCGGTGGCGGCTCGGACGCCATCCCCGCCGAGGTGGGCCGGATTCTCGGCCGCCTGCGCCAGATTTTCGGGCTCAGCGCCACGCAGGACTGAGCCGACGGCGGAGCCTGGCCCGCTGCCTCTGGCCGCCCTGCCGGCGGTGCATGCGGGAGGGATGCCGAAGGAATGCGGATTCCATGAGGAAGGGCCCGGGGCGCGCGAGGTCTTCTGCGCGCGCCCCATGCAGCCTGAAATCAAAGGAGACCGCACCGTGTCCGGACGACCCTTCTCCCGTGTAGCCCTGATGGCCCTCGCCCTGTGGGCCATGACCCCCGCCTGTCGGACCACGTCGCCTGCCGTGAAGGAGGCCACTCCCTCCATGCGGGCGGACCTCCAGTCCTTGGAGGAGCGCCTCGACCGGCTCCGCATGGCACCGGCCTCGCCGGAGGTCCAGCAGGCCATGACGGAGCTCACGCTGGAGCTGGAAGAGGCCGTGCGCCGAGAGCCGCGCAATGCCCACCTGCACTACCTGGTCGGGCGCGCCTGGTTCTATGCCGAGCGCGACGACGAAGCAGGCCGTGCCTTCGATGAAGCACTGCGGCTCGCGCCCGAGGTCGCCGAGTACCACTACCTGCGAGGCTTCTATCTGCGCTTCCGTCAGGACCTCGACGGCGCCGCGGCGGAACTCACCCGGGCCACCGAGCTGGCCCCTGGCAAGGCGAAGTACCACGCACAGCTTGGCGACACCCTGGCGCAGAAGAAGGACCTGCCAGGCGCCCTGTCGGCCTACCAGCGGGCACTGGCCATCGACCCCGAGCACGCGGAGTCCCTGCGCGGAAGGGGCCAGGTGCTGATGGAGCAGGGCCGGACCGACGAGGGCGTGGCGCTGCTGGAGAAGGCGGCGGCCCGGGGGACGCTGGATGACGTCACCCTGCGGTACAACCTGGGCCTGCACTTCCAGCTCGCGGGGAAGCACGCGCGGGCCCTCGAACACTTCCAGGCCGCGAGCCTGAAGGCGCCGGAGGATTGGAGGATTCTCGCCAAGCTCGTCCAGGAGCATCAGGCGCTCGGGCAGCGGGCCGAGCGCGACGCACGGCTGGTGGCGCTGCGCCGGCTGAAGCAGCGCGGAGGGGTGGACAGCCCCTTCTTTGTGCGCGAGCAGTTCCAGGAAGCGGGCCAGAAAGTGATGGTGTTCGAGCACTTCGAGCTCGAGGGCGAGCGCGCGGTGCGCTACCGCTTCGAGGTGATCAGCGCCGATGGGGAGTCCATCCAGCGCACACTCAGCCTGGGCTCCTACGATTTCACCAACGCCGTCACACAAAACCGGACGCCGGGAGTGCGACTCTTCCACCTCGACGGCTACTTCCCGGACAACTCCCACCAGACGTTCGCCTTCTTCAATGGCGAGCCGTCCTACGACGACACGCGGGAGCTGATCGTCGAGGTGCTGCGCGGCGAGCGGAAGCCCGTCTCGGGGACCCGCATCATCCGGAAGGACTGACGCCCCGCCCCCAAAATCCCCTTGGGCCTCCAAGGACTCCTTCGACAGCCGCGTGCAGGCCAGCCGCGCCCCGTGAAGCAGGGAGGCAGGCGTCGGAGGGTGACACCGGATGTCACTCGACGCGGCGCGACCAGCGTGCGAGATGCCGGGTGTACCGGGCGCCGGCCTGATGGAGTCGAACCACCGATGGAAGTCGCAGTCCCTTCGTCCGCGGAGCCGCACGCTTCTCCCCGCCTCAGCCTGTTCCAGCTGACGTGGCCCATCTTCCTGGAGCTGCTCCTCTTCATGATGATGGGCACGGCGGACACGCTGATGCTCAGCGGCGTCTCCGATGACGCCGTCTCCGCGGTGGGTGTCGTCAATCAGTTCGTCTTCATCTGCATCCTCATCATGGAGGTCGTCGGCAACGGCGCGGCCATCGTCGTCTCGCAGTACCTGGGGGCCCAGCGGACACGCGAGGCGTCGCGCATCGCCGCCCTCGCCATCACCCTGAACCTCGGGCTCGGGGTGACGGTCAGCTCGGGGCTGCTGCTGTTCGGGGACCGCATCCTCGGTGGGATGAACCTGCACGGCGTGGTGCTGGCGAATGCGACGACGTACCTGCACCTGGTGGGCGGGTTCCTGTTCCTCCAGGCACTCATCAACGTCTTCTCCAGCCTCATCCGCACCTACGGCTTCACCCGGCAGTCGATGTTCGTCTCGCTGGGCATGAACGTGCTGCACGTGGCCGGCAACTTCGCGCTCATCTTCGGCCACTTCGGGATGCCCGCCCTGGGAGTGTCGGGCGCGGCCATCTCCACCGTGGTGAGTCGGGCCATCGCGCTCGGCATCTTCGTCTGGCTGCTCAACCGGGTCATCCCCGTCCCGATGGTGTTTCGGGACTACGTGACGTTCTCCGGCGAGTACATCCGGAAGGTGCTGAAAGTGGGCGTCCCCTCCGCCGTCGAGCAGCTCACGTACCAGGGCTGCCAGACGGTGTTCCTCTACTACGTCACCTTCCTCGGCCCGGTGGCGCTGGCCTCGCGGCAGTACGCGAACGCCATCTCCCACTACGTCTTCCTGTGCAGCCTGGCCATCGGCATGGGGACGTCCATCCTCGTCGGGCGGCTCGTGGGCGCCCACCGTCCGGAGGACGCGTACCGCAATGCCCTGACCGGCCTGAAGTGGGCCCTGGGCATCACCGTGGTGGTGGACGTGGTCGTCATCTCCGTCCGCGAGCCCCTGGTCGGCCTGTTCACGAACAATGCCGACATCCTGCAGGTCACCACCCAGGTCATCGTCATCGGGCTCATCCTGGAGACCGGACGCGCCTTCAACCTCGTCCTCATCAACGCGCTGCGCGCCGCGGGAGACGCCACCTTCACCGTCTACATGGGCTTCCTGTCCATGGCCTGCATGAGCCTGCCCCTGGGCTACTACCTCGTCTTCAAGCTGGGGCTGGGACTGGCCGGCGTGTGGTTCGCCGTCGCGGCGGATGAGTGGGTGCGCGGCCTGACCATGTGGTTCCGATGGAGGAGCCGCGCCTGGGAGAAACAGTCCCTCGTGGAGCCGACGGCCCAGCCCGCCCTCGCGGTAGCGGGGAGCTGAGCTCGCCCGCGCCGTGACGCGGGCTCACGAGACGCGCTGCGCTCCGGGAAGCTCGGCCAGGGGCGAGCCGCACCGGCGCTTCATCAGCCCCGCCGCTTCACGGGCAGGTCGATGCAGGACGAGTGCTCGGGGCCGCGCAGGACCCGCCAGGAGGAACTGCCCTCGGCGGGGATGCGGGCGAAGCTGTCGGCATCGGCGCCCGCGAGCGATACACGCAGTCGATTCCCCCGGCGGATGAGGACCGAGATGGGTAGCAACCCGAAGGTCAGCGTCGCCACCTCGCCCGGCACGAGGGGCCAGGCATCCTCGCGGCGGAACGAATGGTACGGGACCGGCGTGACGTAGGGCGGCGCCGAGCCGGACACCCTCCGGTGCAGCCCCCGGAGCTGCCCCTCCGTCAAGTAGGTCACCCGGCCCCGCGGGTCGACCTCCTCCAGGTAGACGAAGAAGGCGCTGTCCTCGACGGAGGAGGCCACGTGCAGGGTGAGGATGGCGTGTCCGGTGAGCTCCACGTCCACGTCCAGCGGGGCGCTCGTATACGTGAGCAGCCGCCGGTCCTCGCGGGCGCGGTCTCCGTAGACCACCGGCGTCATCCCATCGGGCGTGTGCCAGCGATTGTGTGTTCCGGTCGTGGCGGCGAAGTCGACCTCGTAGGTGTCGGCGCCCTCGCCGGCCGGAGCCTCGCGAGCGAGCTGGTGGTCCGCCGTGAAGTACCAGCGCTCCGTGGAGAATCCCTCGGGGGGCCACACGGGGGTCGCCTTCCAGGCCTCCTCGCCCACCGTGAAGTAGTGCAGCAGCTTCTCCGCAGCGGGCGCGTCGGACTTGAGCGTCCGGTCGAAGAAGGCGCTGCACTCCTCCCACTGACCGGCCATGGAAGGATTCGGGCGGCTCTTGGGCCGGGCGAAGGGACTGGCATGGGTCTTCATGTTGTGACTCCACGCCCCGATGACGCCCACCTGCGGGTTGGCGAAGTTGAGGAACCGGTGAATGACCGCGTCGGCGGTGCGGCCGTCGAACCAGCTGCCCCACCCATACACCGCCGCTCCCGAGGCCTCGATGGCCTCCTTGCGGTGGAACTGGCTGAAGTCGTCGGTGGTGACGGACTGCGCGCCGAACGGGTCATCGCGAAAGGTCATGGACTGCACCGCGGCCCAGACGTCGACGTTGTCACGGTGCGACTCGAGGGCCGCGCGTACCCGCGAGCGGTCGGAGTCTCCGTCCACGGGGCGAACCCCACGCACCATGAGTCTCGCCCCCAGGCCCCAGATGGACGGGACGCGGCCGGCGTCCAGCAGGCGGTTGGTTGCGTCCCACCGCCGCATGAACTCCGCGTTGAGGATGCCTCCCGGCATGACCACGTCCGTGTACACGTCGAACTCAATCTGCTGGGGAATCACCGCCCGGACCCGTTCCGGCGCCGCCGCCGCGAGCAGCTCCGCGGTGGTCCCCTCGTAGGAGATACCCACCGCGCCCAGGTGGCCGTTGCACCAGGGCTGGTCCGCCACCCAGCGGGCCACCTCGCCCAGGTCCGCGACTTCCACGTCCGACCAGGGATGAGCCCAGGTGCCGAAGGAGGCACCGGAGCCGCGCACGTCGACGACCACCACCGCGTACCCCCGAGCGACCAGCGCGTCACCGAGGGGCTCGCGCGGCCCCATGGGCACCCGGTCCGGAGGGGACAGGCGCAGGTCCATGCTTCGCCAGTAGCGGCTCATGACCAGCACCGCGGGGAGCCGCTCGGTGTCCGGCAGGCTCTTGGGAAGGTTGACGTCGAGCGCGAGCTGGACACCGTCACGCAGCGTCAAATGCAGCGAGCGGGTGACCACGCCCTTGAAGCGCGGAGGAGATGACACGACATTGCCGGGAAAGCGGCCCTGGTCGACCATAGGGAAGGCATTCTCGATACTCCCGGGGCGGGTGTCCCCACCTGTTGTATGGCGGGGGCAAGGAGACCTACTCCGGAGCATGAAGTCGATGTTGCCGCTGCGCGGGGGGCGCGACGCACGCGCTCTCGCCTCACCTCAACGGAGCGTGAGTCGCACCGGCAGCCCGCCCCGGGGTGACAGCGTGACCCCAATGTCGAAGCCTGGCTCCTCACGAGACATGGGGGTGACGCGGTAGCGCTGCGTCACCATCGCCAGGATGAGGGGTCCCTCGGCATCGGCCTCCAGCACCTTCACGCGGACGCCCTGCATATCCACCTCGGTGCCCTGGGCCACGGGAGCCTCGGCGTACCGGTAGAGGCGCTCCCCCCGCGTGGTGAGGAAGCGTCCCCGCTCGAGCTCCAGCTCCAGGGTGGAGGGACCGGTGCGGGTGGCGCGGTGGACCTCCGGAGAGAAGGACAGCGTCCACCAGGCGCGCGGCAGCACGCCGCCGCCCATCCACCAACGCGCGGCCGTGTACATGCCCACCATCGGGTCCGGCGCGGCGAGCACCGCCACCCGCTGTTGCGCGAGCCGGCCCAAGTCCAGCTCTCCCGCGAGGATGCCGTGGATGCGGTCTCCCCGGGCGCTGAGGGCCTGGAACCCCGCGGCGGTCTCCCACCAGAAATACGGAGCCGTCACCAGGTGGAGCAACACGAGCACGGCGGCGCCCATCGCCAGGGCCCGGGGGCGCCACGCCCGCTCCCGCCAGCGCCACAACTGAGTGAGCGCCACGGCGACCACGACGGCGCCGCCGAGGCTCGGCGTCAGCAGCAGGCGGTTGGAAGGAAGCGTGGAGGCCACGGGCAACAAGGACAGGGCCGCGCCGGCCATCAGCCAGCGCAGGTGGCGGCGCTGCTGCTCCTCCAGGCTCGGCCACGCCGCGCGCACCAGCAGGCCCACGGCCACCACGCCCAGGAGGCCCGCGAGGCCCAGCGCGAGCTGGAAGCCCGGCCCCGTGAGCGCCAGGTCCGAGGGAAGGCTCAGCAGCAGCCCGCTCAGCAGTGCCGGCACCCGGGTGAGCGCATTCGCCAGCCACGGGCCGGGCTGCCGGGCGGGGTCGATGTAGAAGTCCGAGCCGAAAGCGCCATAGCCCAGCCACTTGTAGGCGCCCACGTAGGCGAGCCCCAGCAGCACGGCGGGGACCAGGGCCAGAAGCCGCTGGCGCAGCGGGCCCTTGTGGCCCAGCAGCTCGTAGCAGCCCAGGTAGGCGAAGAAGCCCAGCGCCCCCTCGCCTCCCGCGAGCCCCAACGCGAGGCCCGCGATGGACAGGGGCATGGCCCAGGCGCGGCCCCGCTCGCGCCACTCCAGGTGCATCCACAGGCCCAGCATCGCGGGGACCGCGGAGACCAGCGCATTGCGGTTGGAGATCCACCCACCGGCACGGCGTGGGCGTCATCGAGCGCGAAGAGCAGCACCGCCAGCCCGGCCGCGAGCCCCGGCAGCAGGCGCCGATACAGCAAGCCCGCGACGGCGACCGCCGCGAGGTACCAGAGAATCGAGTGGGCCTGGTAGCCGGTGGGACTCATGCCGAAGAGGCGGTGGTCGAGCACCGCCAGGGCGCTGGACAGGGGCCGCCAGAAGGCGAGCCTCAGCTCGGGCAGCGTCCACCACGGATAGACGCCCCGGGTGACGAGCTGCTGGAGCGTCTCCGGGTTGCCATCGACGTACCGGCGGAGGTCGTAGCTGGTGTTGGGGAGCGGGCCCGGAGTCGGCCTGCCACTGAGGACGCCGAGGTAGACGTAGTCGTCGGTGACGAAGCCCGCCAGGAACATGGGCAGCGACAGCACCAGTGCGGTGGCGAGCGACAGCCAGAGGATGCGCGGGAAGGCCAGCCAGAGGCCTCCCGGGGAGGCGGGGGGTTCCATCTTTCCTCATCATCCCAGGATGGTCCCCGGGCGGGAACCCTGCTCTCAAGGTTCGGCTCCACCGCAGTGCTTCAGCCGCTGCACTTGAGTCCGCGTGCGAGCCCATGTCGGCCCGCCACCGCATGCCCCCAACGCGGCGCGGTGCCATTCCTGCGGGCGGTGTTCGCCCCGCATCGTCGGAGGGCACGGCGGCAGGGCCTGCGGGGTAGGCAGGCCAGGGCCGTATCGTTCATCCAGTCCTTCGGCTCGGCCTTGCAGGTCACGCCGCACTTCCATTCGCCGATACCGGACGGCGCCTTCGTATCGCGAGAAAGCGGCGGACGCATCGAGGCGTTGCCGCTGCCCACGTAAGGCGAGGTAGAGCGGCTGCTGAAGGTGGTGCGCCACCGGTGCCACGCTTGCTGGAAAAAGAAGGGCCCTGCCCACACAAGGCGGCTCCTCAACAGGGCCCCCATTCCGCCTATACTGAGACGAGCGGGGTGGCCCAGTCCCAAGCCCTTCCTTTGCGCAATCCTGCTACCGAGCGAACTCTCAGAGGAAACCATACAATGAGCCTCGAAGACATCACTGGGTTGTCAAAACCACTGCAAAAGCTAATCGAAGTAGTATCTGACGGCATTGGAGCAATCGCACGCCCATGGATTGTTCGGAGGGACGCCAAGGCGCTGGCGGATGCAAATAGGCTTCTTGCCGATGGAGGACTTACCGTCGGCACGGCCGAAATCGAAGGCTTGTCGGCGCAGATTGCGGCACGCGTCAACTATCAAGAATCCAAGCGTCAGCGCAATCTCAGCCGGGTCGTAGAGGCAGCACAAAAAGCACTTCCTGAGAATGTTTCAGAAGCGACAGTAGACCCTGACTGGACCAGCAGATTCTTCTCTTCGGCCCAAGAAATCTCAAATGAAGAAATGCAGCAACTATGGGGCCGTTTGCTTGCCGGAGAGATTGCCGCACCGGGCTCCTTTTCCCTTCGCGCGCTAGATTGCCTTCGAAATCTAACAAGTTCCGAAGCGAGAGCCTTCTCGGAGCTTTGTGATTTTGTCCTATGGGAGGGAAACACTACTGCATTTCTATTCAGCCCCTACCCTCCCTCCGGTCTTGGCGGACTCTTCATGTCGGACATGTCGGCCCCTACACCAATCTCCCAGCAAACTGACAAAGTCAGAGATACTTACGAACGAAGGGGGTTGACATATCAAAGCATAATCCTCCTGTCTGAGTTAAATCTCATCCACTTCACTCTCAATGAATCATGTAGCTTCAAGTCTGAAATCCCCGATCGATTTCGCGGCACCGTGCGCATGGGCGCTCGCTACCTCACAATTGAAAATGAGGACAAGGAGTCAAAGCTTTCCATCCCATCAATGAGCCTCACGAGCACAGGCCGTGACCTCTTCAAGCTACACATCCCAGGGGCCAATGCTGATTTCGAGACAACACTGTCAGACGTATTGAAAACTGCAGGATTCCGGGCATACTGGACAGCCCACCCCCCACAAAGAAACACTGAGGGCTAGCCCGTCAGATTTGCGCTGCAGCGTGTAGCGTCCCTGGTGCCTCCACCTCGGACAATCGGTGAGCGGTCGGGTAGACTGGGGAGGTCAGCCCCCACAGGTCCGGACGTGCGGGACTACCATATCCGGCTCTTCTGCTCATGGGTTCACTGCGAGCGTGCGGTCGCGGTGGATGATGAGGGCGGGCGGCAGTGGGTACCGCTGCAGGATCCGCTCAAATTCTCCCATGACAGCGTGGCGCGCTGCGAGCGGCGTCCCAGCCACTTGCGCCACGTATGCGCCACCCAGCACAGGAAGCGAGTGAGGCTCCGCATGCTTCCGCTGATTCCGTAGTACGCGTAGTTCCCCCCACCTTCTGCATGGACAGCCTTTCTGCCACCATCTCCACCTCCGAATTGGGAGGGCGGAGTGGCCTGCTGTTGCCCGACGCCGTCAACGCTCCTGTCGACCGCCCGCCCCTCACCGCAGATGCTCGGCTTCACCGGAATACCTGCTCGGCATCCCCGGAATGCCTGCTCGGCATCCCCGGAACAGCTGCTCACCTTGCTCCGGAATCGCTGCTCACCTTGGCCCGGAATCGGTGCTCGGCATGCCCCGGAACACGCACGTAAACCCTGGTTCGGATGTAGGGTTCTTGCCAGCCGGAAATCTGTGGCTTTGAGGTAGACTCCTGCAGCACCTCAATGGCCTGCCGGCTAAAGCTGATGCCCACCTCAAGGACGAAGTCGCAATGAACTCCTTCGCCGTATCCACGCAGGTCAGACCAGCGTTCCCTTATGATGAGGAGGGCGCTGCCCGCCTGCTCAGAACCGTATTCCCAGCTGACCCGCACACATACGAGCGCAACATCCGGGAATCCAACTGCCTGAATGTGGTGGCAGAGACCTCTGGCGGTCCTCTCATTGGCTTCGCCTCTCTCCTGATTGAGGCATCGCCTCAACGGGGAACCGCGGAATGGCGAAAGTATCCGCTGTACATTGGTGTCATGGCTGTTGATGCATTGTGGAGGAGCAAGGGAATTGGCACCGAGCTTCTCCAGTTGCTTGCCGCTGCAGCTCGGCAAAAAGCACCCCACCACCAAGCGATGCATCTTCATGTCGACTGCGACAGTCCGGCTGTTCGCTTCTACGAGCGCTTTGGATTCTCGAAGGTTTCAGAATTCAAGGGCAGTTATTTGATGCGGTTGGTCTTTGGACCCCGGTAAGGAACCGAGTGTCGCAGTGGGCTAAAGTTGACCCGTTTTTCGCGGCTCTCCTGCACTTCCTGTGGTCCGCCTGGGGGGAGTAAGCCCGAGAGAGGTTGTCAAAGGACTCGCGCGACAGGACCCGGCACGACGCGCGGCGGGCGAGTAGCGAGGAAAGCTCGCCGAGAAGTCTCCCCGCCGCCAACGAGCCGCCGCCTCTTGGAATGCCGCGATGAAGGCCCGGTAGTGCTCGCACAAGTCCTTCCGCGCCTAACGGTGAGCGTGCTGTCGGCGGTGATGAAGCTGCCGGCCTCACCGGTGTAACCCAGGCTTCCCGGCTCGACCCCATGGGCTCGAGGACAGTGGCTCAACGGACGGAGCCGGCGCGAGCCAGAGGCCAGAACCGCAGCCAGGCCCGTCCTTTGACGTGTTGCGTTGGCAGGAGGCCCCAGATGTGGGAGTCACTGCTGACATTCCTGTTGTCGCCCAGGACGAAGAGCATGCCCTCGGGAATGCTCGCGGGTCCCCAGGCATAGGCCGGAGGTGCCGCGACGTAGGGCTCTCGCAGCGGCGTCCCATCCACGAGCACCTGCCCGTCCCGCACCTGCACCTCCTGACCGGGCAGGGCAATGACTCGCTTGATGGCGATGTACTCCCGGAGGGAGCCCGAGCGCGCGAGCGCCGGAGGCGGCTCGAACACGACGATGTCCCCGGCCCTGGGTAGGTGGCGCCGGTAGGACAGCTTGTCCACCACGAGCCGATCTCCCACGGCCAGCGTCGGTGCCATCGAGTCGGACACGATGAGCTGCGGCTGGACGACAAAGCATCGCAGCACCAGCGCCCATACCAGCAATGCTCCTGCGAGCACTGCGCGCCGCGCCTTCCAGAAGCGCCGTCTCTGAGGTCTTCCAGCTTCCCCGGCGTGGGCCATTGTGTTGGTTTTCCTACCAGACTCAGTGATAAATACTGTAGCATGAAAAACGGAATGTCCCTTCGGACCGGGACGTCCCATGAAGAGCAGACCACGCAACAGGAGGCAACAACATGAAGGCCCTGAAGATTGGACTCATCGGATTGCTGCTCGGAGCTGCCGTGGCTGTCGGAACCGCCACCGTGGGCAGCGAGGAGACGGCTGCGCGGGCATGTTGCTCGATGTGTTACCCTGTTTATGACGAATGCATTGAGGCCTGCGACCGCAACGGCGGGACGGACTGCCACATTTCCTGCAGTACGCTGTGTACCCGCACGTGCGACGCCAGCTGTTGAGTTCTCAGTCCCTGTCGGAGTCTTGAAATGAAAACGGGCTGGAGCCCCCGAGGTCCCCAGCCCGGATTTTCGTTTCCAGGTCCCCAGCGCGCGCGTGCATCTCGACGGGATTGCCCCCTCCCCGCTGCGTGAAGGTGCTACCCCCGCAGGAAGCTGAAGCAGCTCCCGTGAGCGCCGGCCTCCTGTAGCGGAACCGCAACCGCCGACCCACGGAGCGCGGCTCCGTGGGCCAGGGAGTCGCCGCTGCTCAGCAGCCGCAGGTGCTCAGGGCGGTCTGATACTGGTATTCCGTGTGCGTGTAGTTACCCGCTGCGTCGAAGCACACGCGGTAGCTTTCCTGCTGGGCGAAGGTGCCCGGGTTGTACTCGCGAGTGGGATAGGACCCGTCCTCGCAAGGGGGAGGCAGGAGCCCGTCCGGCTTATCGCCAGAGTTGTTCGACGGAACCGCGCGGAGGGGATCTCCCGGGCAATACCAGTAGAAGCCACAGCTGCGGTACTCACACGTGGTCGCGCCGTTGTTGTACCACTGGGACCAGTTGGCGCAGGAGCCCAGCTCTGATTCCGCCTGCGCCAGCGCATCCGCTTCCAGGAGCGCCGCTTCCTCGGGAGTCAGGTCTCCGCCACAGGCCGTCAGCGCAAGGGTCGCTCCCACCAAAGTCATTGCACGCAAGAAAGTGATTGCGGACTTCATGGTCAGCTCCTCTCCGGAGTGGTGTGGGGATCCGATGGGAGTCCCTCGGCTCCGGTAGCTGCCAACTTACGTGGGTTTGCGGGGTGGCAATAGACATTCAGCGGGAAATGAGCTGACGCACCCTGTTGAGCGCGCCATGTCATGACCTCCGTGAGTTTCAGTGTCGCGGCATTGGAGTGGATGGCTTGCTAGTGGAAAACCACTACCCGCCAATGTGTGTACTGATTCAGGGCGCGGGAAGCTCCTGCAGTAGACCGGGTCTCGTTCGGACTTGAGGCCAGCAGCTCAACTCTCGATTCGAATCCTTTGACACTGTAGACACTGTCTCGGAGGCGAGGCTGGGTGAGCACCGCTATGGAGCTTCGTCGCCAGGGCGCTCCGTGGGCCCCGAAGTGGCGGGACGTGGAGGTGGGTAGGCGGGGCCGTAGCAAGCGCCTTTGTGCTCGTAATAGGGCTCGAGACAGTCCCTCAGGCTGATGTCCACCTTCACCCAACACCCGCCATTGATAGAAACATGGGCCCGGTGGGCACACCGCCCAGACGCATCGGGCCGTAGCTGCCATCGGAGCGGTTTGGGCGGTAGCTCCACGGCGATGACAGACAAGGCAGATGGAGCCCGGGTGAGAGGCACCGGCGCCGTCAGTGCGGCTTCGCCGACGGCGACGGCGCCGCCATCCTTCGCCTCTTCGGTGGCGGATGCCTGGGCCTGTTCGGTCTTCTCTTGAGGCTGCGCGCTCAGCATCCACGCGGCGCCAAGCGCCACGGCGGCTCCCAGGCTGGCGGCTGCCATCAGCCGGGACCACGGAGCAGGCCCTCTTTCCCGTGGAGGGACACTCCGTGCCTCCTCGACAGGGAGTTCCTTCCGGGTGAAGAGCGGCACATCCGACTCTGGCCCTGCGCTCCGCGCGGCCTGCTCCAGCGCCTCCGCCAGTTCGCCAGCACCGCCACGCGCTTCGGGGCGCACGCAGAGCATCCGTGACACCAGCCTGCTCAACTCCACGCAGCAGCGGGCATTGACGCCATGGGGAGGCACGGGGCCCGTCCCCTCCGGGCCCCAGAGGTGCGTCACCTCGTTCAGCAGCGCTGGAGTCGGCGGGTAGTCGTCCGTCACCAGCCGGTACGCGGTCATCCCCAGCGCGAAGACGTCATCGGCCGCTCCGGGCGCATAGGCCGTGGCCGTCGGCTGGAAGGGCAGCCGCACCGAGAGCCACGCCTCCGGTGAGCGGTAGGGCCGCGTCCCAGGAGGAAATGGCGGCGACGTGAGCCTCTCTGCGCCCACGTAGCTTCCGGAGCCGAAGTCCGTCAGGAAGACCTGGCCGTCCGCAGCCCGCACCAGCACGTTGTCCCCCTTCACGTCTCGGTGCACGCCCCCCGCGGCATGCGTGGCCTCCAGCGCCCGCGCGAGGCTGGCCAGAACACGGAGCACCTGGCGCGAGGTGGGGCACTGCACCTGCGCCCAGTCATAGAGGGACGCGCCTTCGACCCACTCCATCGCAATGTAGGGGTAGGCAAGGCCCCCAGGCTGCTGCCAGAGCCCATGGTCCACCAGGCGCGGGACGCTCGGGTGACGCAGGCGCGAGAGCAGCTCCACCTCTCGCGCGAAGCGTCCATCTCCGGGGTGCAGGGCCACCTTGAGCGCCACGGGACCGCGCATGTCCTCCACACCGAGAGCCCGGTAGACGGCGCCGTACGTGCCCCAGCCGCGCCGCTCCAGGACTCGCCAGGGCCCCACCCGAGTCCCCGGAGGCAGGTGTGCTGGATACAGTGGGCCGGAGTCCATGACGTGCCCCACGAGGCGGGAGGAGGTTCGCTGCAAGCGCTGCGAGCCTACTCGCTGCATCCGCAACTGTCAGCGTGTCCTCTGGAGTCGGTTCCACTCCTTTGACACCGCCTCGGGGCCACCGGCGCCGAAGCCCGCAGGACTGCTATGACGCCGGGGCATGGGATTGCTCGGTTGGTGGCGCCGTCTGTGGGGCGGCAGTACGGAAGGACCTCGGCGGCCGGAGCCCGTCCGGGCTCCGGAAGGCAGGCGCGGCAAGGACCTCGAGGAGCGGCTCCTGCGCGACCGCATCATCCTGCTCGGCACGCCCATCAACGACGAGGTCGCCAACCAGGTCGTCGCCATGCTGCTCTTCCTGCAGAGCGAAGACCCTCGCGCGGGCATCACCCTCTACCTCAACACCCCCGGCGGCTCGGTCACCGCGGCGCTGGCCATCCACGACACGATTGGGTACCTCCAGCTCCCGGTGACCACCGTGTGCATGCGCACCTGCTCGGGCATCGCCGCGCTGTTGCTGGCCTGTGGCACCCGGGGCCGGCGGTTCTCGCTGCCCGAGGGGAAGATGTCCCTGGTCCCCTTCTCCGCTGGAGCCTCTGGCGAAGAGGGCACCTCCCCCACCATCCGCCGGCAGGAGATTCAGCGGCTGCAGCTGCGCCTCACCGAGCTCCTGGCCGAGCACACCGGCCAGCCTCCCCAGCAGGTGTCGCGAGACCTGGAGTCCGGACGCGACTTCGACGCTCGCGCCGCCGTGGAGTATGGACTCATCGACGAAGTCGTCAGCACGCCACCGAAGTAGGACACACATGAGCCGTCATTCAACGAGGCAATGGGGAGCAGGACTCGTTCTGCTGGGCTGTGGGCTCATGGGCATGGCGGCCCGGGCGGAGGAGCCCCAGGTCCGAGCGCGGGTCTCCCTCTTCACCTCCCAGCAAAGCCTGGACCCGACCTGGGACTTCACCCCCTGGCTCAACCTGGGGGCCACGGTGCGCTCGAGCGGGGACGCGGACAGTGGCTGGCTGCTCGGAGCGAATCTCTCCGTCAACGCGGGGACGTCCGCGGACCGGACCCGCTGGGAAGGCTCCTCCCCCAGCGTGCTGGACAACGGCAGCTCCCTCTTCGTGCGCTTCCGGCCGGAGCGCTGGGCACCGGGTGAGGGCATTTCCCTCACGGTGTACCCGCTGGACAGCTCCCGGCTGCGCCTGGGCTGGGCCTATCCCGCCACCTGGGGCGGCAACTTCCACGGCCGCTGGGAGTCCATTCAACGCGAGCCCTACTTCATGCTCGAGCGGAAGCGGACCCACGGGCTTCAGCTCCAGGTCCAACAGGAACGCTGGCACGCCTTCGCGGCACTGAAGACGCATGCCCTGACGAACCTGCTCTCCCCCATGGTGGGTGCCGGGGTTTCGCTCCCGGGGCCGAGGAGCGCCCAACGCCTCCACCCGGGTCGTACCAACCGTATACGCAGGGGGCGTCCGCGCGGCTCGTCCACGAACGGGGTGGGCCCATCGGGACGAACGTGGACTTCGGGCTGTATGGCACGTCGCCCGCGCTCTTCGAGGAGGTCTTCCAGCCCGAGCGCTACTCCGAGGGCCTCTCCCACTCCGTCTCGCTCGAGGCCACCCATACCCTCCTCCACGGCGTCGAGGACCTCGGAGTCACGGAGTCCGGCTTCCCGCTGATGCGCCCTCGGAGCATTCGCACCAACAGGGTGGCCCTGGATGCCCGCCTCCGCTGGAACCGGCTGCGGCTGCATGGGCTGGGGCTCGTGCGGAGCGCGGGAGCGGTGGTGCAGGAGGACGCGGACCTCTGGACGGAGTTCTTCCGCGGCACGCGGCGGCGCCCCGAGCTGGGGTTGAGCCTGGGGGCGGACTACCACCTGCCGTCCCACGGCCTGACTCCGGGGCTCGGGGTGCGCGTCCTGAGCCCCGCGGGGCTCTTCGAGAAACCCGACGCAGGACGGCCTGGGCTTCAACCTGCTCGTCCAGGCGCGCTACTGACCGCGCACGGCGGGCCCGGAGGCGGCCTGCCACTGAGGACGCCGAGGTAGACGTAGTCGTCGGTGACATGAGTCCCGCCTCTGGCACCATGTTCTTCCGTACAGCGGGAACATCGCACTGGAGGACATCTGCCCCCTGCCCATGCCCCGGTCCTTGACACGTACGGCACGGTGCCGAGCCGCCGTACTGGAGGTATTCGCTATGCCCAACGGGGAGTCCACTCTGCTTCGTGGGCAGCAGCCCCCGTAGGGCCTATTCATGGAGTCGAGCGGGCCAGGGTGGCTTTGGATTTCACGATTTACCGTGCTATCAAATTGCGCATGTCGAGGCTGACATGCTGGTTTCTGATGGCGCTGGTGGTGGGTTGCGCAGGATGTGGCTCTGCCACGGTGAGCAGCAGCGGGAAGCCCGCCGCCGCGAAATGGGTGGGGCCACCCATGCCAGGACCCGGTGGTGGCACCGTCAGGACAGTCATCTACTACGGGCCCTGGCAGTGCAATGCTCAGTACATGGGCCAGTGCCAACGACGCTGTGCTTCGGCGGGACACGCACTCCTGGGCTGCATCTGGCTCGCTGACATCAAGGGCGACTGGCAGGGACGCTTCATGTTCATGCCTGCGGAGGCAGGCGGATACCTGGCGCTCACTCACTGCTGCTGTGACTACCCTACCGTCAGCGACCTCCCGTCTCGGCGCCGCACGTGGAACAACGCGCGAGAAGGCTTCCGGAATCAGTGGGGCCGCGAATTCGGAGCGTGGCCGCAGACGGGCGGCAACAACTGGCCCGGGCACCACATCTTCGACTTGTTGCACGGTGGGGACCCGACGACTCCCCGCAACGTTCTGCCCGTGCCACCTGCAGTGCATGACGTCATCAATCTCGCCTACCCCGCGTGTTACACGCGAGGTACCCAATGGAGCGCGGTGGGGCCGGACAAGCCTTACGTCGACTAGCCATGACGCTGGAACAGATGCTGGCCGAAATCTCCCGCACGCACTTCCCTCGCCCGCCAGCCACTCTGGAGCAGATTGCCGCGTTCGAGTCGCAGGCGGGCTGGCAGCTCGACGCGCAGCTGCGCGCCTTCTATCTGCATTGCAACGGCGCCGAGCTGTTCCGGCCCTTGCCCGAGGCGAACTACAGCTTCCTCTCGCTCGCGGACATCCGGCGGAAGACGGAGCGCGTCCGCTTCAGGGACAAGGGGGCCCCGCCTACCTCCTCGTGGTTCCCGTTAGTGGACTGCCAGGACTCCGACTTTGTCCTCGTCGACACCTCCCGGCCAGGGCGCCCATACCCGCTCCTCGACGCCTACCATGAGACGTACCCTCGCGAAGTCCGGCAGATTGCGGCGTCTCTTGGTGAGTTCCTGGAGCGGGCGCTCAGTAGCGGGAACCAGTTCTTCTGGTTGCGCGAGTAGAGCACCAGCGCGGAGCTGGCGCCCTCTCGTCGCCGCTCTTCTCAGCGCACCTTCCGAGCGGTTGCTATCCAAGGGCGGGCGCTCATTGTTGGCGTTCACGAGGAAGCGCGGGAATTTGGCCCGGGACAGCGGACGGGTTCCGCGAGTCCGCCGCCCCAGCAGCCCGCCTCCGACTTCACGTCGCCTGCGGATGGGTCCGAGGCCCCGGCCTATGGCCTGGTGGGCTCCGCGGACGCGCCCGAGGCGCTGGTGGCCCTTGGCACACGCGAGGAGGCCGACGCCCGCGTGGTACTGCGCGGCGGCTCCGCTGCTCGCGACACGGCAGGGCGGGTGTGGGTGGTCAGTGACGGGCGCCTGCGCATCATCACCCGCTTGGCGGGACATTGAGGCACGGCGAGGGTGACCCTGACGCTGCCGTTTTTCACGGAGGAGAGAGAGACCCATAAACAGTGAGAGAGTCTTCGGCAGATACCTGAGAAGCATTATCGAGCCCAACGTTGGCGGCGTCACGAACTCACCAACACTTGATGAGTCCGCCGTCGGCGCCATCGGCGCGTGGGACGCACGGCAGAGGCGCGCGCCACCCCGGAATCGCGCGGAGCTTCAGGTGGAGCTGGACCGCGTCCTGGGCCCGAGGACGGAGCCTGCGCCTCAGGGGTGACTCGCCCTGGGGCTCGACGGTGCTGGGCCCGGCCGCCATGGAGCCCCAGTGGCACTCATGGCAGGCGCCGCCGGGATGCCAGGTTTCGCCAGCTATGCGAACTCTTCACGTTTTGTGGCTTTCGCTGCTGGCCGCGTCGTTGCTGGGCTGCTCCATGGCTCCTCGCGCTTCCCCGCAGCACTCATGGGCGGACCCATTCAGCCCTACTATTCCCGCCCCGGAACGTGAGGACGGATGACCCGATACTTCTGGATGCGAGAGAACACGCCGGTTGCGGACAAGTACGGCGGGTATTTCGACGGGTCGAACAAGTGGAAGCTGCCCGGCGCCAGGTGCCACACGTGCGGCGTCACTTGGAGTGGGTCTGGCCACAAGTACCCGTGCGTTGACCTGTCGCAACTGCCAGAGCACCGTGAGTTCGAGAAGGCCAGACCTGAACCCTTCTCTGAGTTCGCGCGCCTGCGCGAACTGGTTCGCCCCCTGGCACCCCCGAATACCGAGCTGCCACCCGGCACGGGATTCGGGCCGTTGGTGGGCCGAGCCATTGGGGAGTTCGCCGCCATCTCTTTGTACAGCGCAATGCCTTTGGTGAGGCGGGAGGCGCTGGAACATCTCCAGGAAGAGGGCGTGCAAGGGCTGCTGGCTTGCCCGTCAGCACTGAGGTTCCGGCAGAAGAGCCCGCCCGAGTTGCTGGAACTCCAGGTCGAGCCTCGCGGCCGGCTGCACCCGGACTGCATCCCCCCGGACGTGCCCCCGCCCTGCGCCACCTGTGGCCGGTTCGCAGTGTCGAGGCCCGACGAGCCCATCCTGGACGCGTCGTCCCTGCCCACGGACCTGGACCTGTTCCGGGTGGGCAACTTCGCCACGATGGTCATCGGCACCGAGCGCTTCATGGAGGCGGTGCGCCGCCTGGAACTGGACGGCATCACCTTCCGCGAACTACCCGCGCGCTGAACGGCGCTGAAGAGCCGGGCTCACCACCGCCGGAGCGAAGCTGCTCTCCGTGGTGGCAGCGGTGCTCGGCATCCACACCGGGCACCGCCACCCGCTCGCCGCAGCCTTCAGAGCGACTGAAGGAACTTGAGCAGCGCCGCACGCTCCGTGCTGGACATGGTGCGGAACGCCTCCTTCGAGCCCTCGGCCTCGCCGCCATGCCAGAGGATGGCCTCGCTCAAGTTGCGGGCGCGGCCATCGTGCAGATAGGCCTCGCCTCCGCTCACACCAGCGGAGAGCCCGATGCTCCACAGCGGTGGCGTGCGCCACTCGGCTCCCGACGCGGTCCACTCGTTCAGGTTGTCGGCCAGGCCGGGACCCAGGTCGTGCAGCAGCAGGTCGGTGTACGGGTGGATGGTCTGCCCCCGCAGCTCGGCGAGCGGGTGATAGGGGCTCGTGGTCATCGTCGGTGCGTGGCACTTCGCGCAGCCCGCCGAGGTGAACAGCGTCTCGCCCCGCAAGGCCTCCGGGTCGGTGAGGTCCCGGCGCGCGGCGACACCGAGCGTCGCGATGTAGCGGTACAGCAGGGCCAGGTCGGCGTCGGACAGCTCGGTGCTCGGCCCCGGAGCCGACTGTGACGAGCCACGGTCGACGTTCGGGAAGATCGACGTCGTGACTCCCATGTCGTTGACCAGCGCGCTCGCGAGCTGATGGGTCACGCTCGCCTGCCCCGCCTTGTAGCCGAGCCGACCGAGGCGCTGGGCGCCGGTCTGCGGGTCGATCACCAACTGCATGCGGCCAGAGATGCCGTCGCCGTTCGCGTCGTTGGGGTCGGCGAGCGCGGCCACCGCGTCTTCGCGCACCGCCTCGAGCAACCCGAGCCCGACCAGCTGCGGCGCCAGCCGCACCGAGTAGAACGAGGGCACCACGCCGGTGAACGTGTAGCTCGGCTTCCGCAGGGAATAGGGAGTGCCGTCGCCGTAGGTGCCGCTCGTGGTGGTGTAGCTGCTGATGTACGCACCGCCCTCGGCCATGCCCGAGGTGACCTGTGGCTGCAGGTAGCGGCCGAGGTTCGGGTGCGAGGCCCCGGTCGCGTCACCGCCGACCCGAACGACGGACTCGAGCATCGGAGCACCGACGGCGGGAGGGAGCGCCCGGCCGTTGTTTGCGTGACAGGCCACGCAGCTTCGCGCGACGAAGGCAGGGCCGAGCTTGCCGGCCTGCGCGGTGAAGACCGGGTTACCGCTCTCGTCGTGCGCGCCGTCGCCGAAGTCGGTGTGGTGCAGGCGGCGACCGAGCATGAACGGCTGCACGCTGTTCTCCGACATGTGCCCTGCTATCTGCTTGAACCGATGCTTGGGCTCATTGGAGTACTGGTACGGCAGCGTGGCGCGGCCGCCCATCCACGCCGACTGCGGCAGGGGAAACGAGTCTTGTGCGCCCGACGACAGCACCGGCCCCTGGCCGTACCAGGGCACGAGGCCGCCCGAGCCAACGACGTACAGCACCGTGGTGCCGTAGTAGTTCGCGCGACCGTTGGTCGGAGCCTGGAGAAACTGGCTGACTTCGATCTCGACGCGATCCCCAACCCGCAGCAGCCGGTTCTCCTTGGGGTTGTGGCTGATGGTGGCGCGGTAGTGCAGCGGGTCGAGCCGGGTCGCGCTCAGATTCAAGAAGTACTCGGCCTTGGTGGTGATGCCGCGGAAGATGGCCCGGAACTCCGGCGCCTCGAGCGGCCATTCGGGGTTGATGTTGAACTCGATTTCAGTTCCACCCTTCGCGACCTTGTCGACGATCTCGATCTTCGCGGTGCGCTGCTCCCAGTAGAACGTGAGGTAGTGGTCGTAGATGTGGAACTCCGCTTCGCGGGCGTGGCGGTCGCGCGCCCGGTCGCCGAACCGGGTGATCAAGGCGGTCGGCGTGTCCTCGACCATCGCCGGCTCGAGCACGGTGGTGGCGTCGAACAGCGGCACCGGCCCGCTGCCCTCGGCCAGGGTCGTCGCCGTCACGGTCGCGCTGAAGGCGCTGGTCCCGGCGGCGTTGGTGGCGCGCACCGCGTAGGTGTGGGCAGAGCTGGCCGCCAGGCCGGAATGCGCGTGGGGCGAGGTCACGCTGGTGACAGTCACTCCGTCACGCTGCAGGTCGTACCCGGTCGCTCCCGGCACCGCGCTCCAAGAGACGGTGATCTGGCTCTCGCTGCCGGCGGTCGCGACCAGCCCTGACGGCACCGCCGGCACGGTAGGCGCGGCGTGCGTCGTCGCCGTCACGGTCGAGCTGAAGGCGCTGGCGCCAGCGGCGTTGGTGGCGCGCACCGCGTAGGTGTGGGTGGAGCCAGCCGCCAGGCCGGAGTGCGCGTGGGGCGAGGTCACGCCGGTGACAGTCACTCCGTCACGCTGCAAGTCATACCCGGTCGCGCCCTGCACCGCGCTCCACGAGACGGTGAGCTGGCTCTCGCTGTCTGCGGTCGCGACCAGGCCTGAAGGCACCGCCGGGGTGCTCGGCCCTGTACTTCCATAGACTTCAAGCTCCCACAACGAGTAGCCACCCGAGGTGCCGCGTGCGGTGCCAAACATGCGCACGTAGCGGCCGGTGCCCGAGACGGCGTGCGTGGCGACTCCCCCGCTGCCTCCGGTGACCGTGGCCACGTCGGTCCACGAGTTCAGGTCGTTCGAGAGCTGGATCTTGTAGTCCCTTCCGTAGGCCGTCTCCCAGCGCAGGACGACGGTGGAGATTGTGTAGCTCTGGAGCAGATCGACCCAGAGCCAGCCGGGATCGGTGGGGGTGCTCTCCCAGCGAGTGCCGACGTTTCCGTCGCACGCCTTGTTGGGCGTGTTGGTGGCGTTCTGGGCGTTGGACGCCGAATACACCTTGCCGATAGCGAGGTTGGTTCCCAGCGGGTTGATGGTGAAGACCAGCGTCTTCGAGTCGGTGCCGGCGGCGTTGGTGGCGCTGATGACCACGTTGCTGGTGCCAGCGGCGGTGGGCGTGCCCGAGATCTCTCCCGAGGCAGGGTTGACGCTGAGGCCGGGCGGCAGACCGCTCGCGGCGTAGCTGCTGGGAGCGTTGCTCGCGGTGATGGAATAGCTCAGCGCCATACCCACCGTTCCGCTCTGGGTGAGCGCGCTGGAGATCGAGGGAGGAGCCTTGGCTTCAGCGATGGTGAAGACCAGCGTCTTCGAGTCGGTGCCAGCGGCGTTGGTGGCGCTGATGACCACGCTGGTGGTGCCGGCGGCGGTGGGCGTGCCCGAGATCGCTCCCGAAGCCGGGTTGACGCCGAGGCCGGGCGGCAGGCCGGTCGCGGCGTAGCTGCTGGGAGCGTTGCTCGCGGTGATGAAGTAGCTCAACGACGTGCCCACCGTTCCGCTCTGGGTGAGCGGGCTGGTGATGGACGGCCGGGCCCCGGCTTCAGCGATGGTGAAGACCAGCGTCTTCGAGTCGGTGCCGGCGGCGTTGGTGGCGCTGATCGTCGCGCTGGTGGTGCCCGCCCCGGCCGGCGCGCCCGAGATCAGCCCGCTCGTCGGATTCACATTCAGCCCGGCCGGCAGGTTGCTCGCGCCGTAGGCCGTCGGAGAGTGGGTAGCGGTGATCTGATAGCGCAACGTCACGCCCGCGGTACCCGCCTGGGTGAGCGCGCTGTCGACAACTGGCGCCACTGCCGCCACTGTCGTCACTGGCGGCGGCCGCAGCTCGGCCGGCTCGCACGCCAGGACCACACACAGGACGAGGCTGAATCGGAAGAGTGTCGAGTGCATGTGAGCCCCTGCGCTACTGACGGAAGTACACATTGTCGATGTAGAAAGTGCCCGGGGCGGTGGTGAAGAACTTGAGCAGCCCCAGCCGGTTGAGCCCGCCGGGAGCTCCGGGCGGACCGAGCGCCGAGAGCGGGACATCAAACGAGACCCACGTGCCCGCGCCGACGGTGTTGGCGCCTGAAGCGAAGTTGTTGCCGGCGCTGGCTCCGCTCGCCGCGCCGGGTCCGGCGATGGTGCTGGTACCGTCAGCGTTGACCAGGTGAACCTGGAAGTTGGGCGAGCCGTCGGGCGACCACACATCGAAGTGCAGCGTGGTCATCGTGGTGGCGTCGATGAGGTTGGCGCCGGTCTGGGTGCCGCCGTGGCAAATCACCGAGTCGGGCGGCGACGGCGTGCCGCCCGTCGCTCCGATCAGCTCGATGATGGCGAAGCTGTGGGAGGGCACGGTGTACTTCTTCACCACGTGCGAGGTGCCGGCGATGGTGTAGTCGGCGACGGTGGTGCCGGGCGGGCCGAAGCAGCTCGCGCTGTACGAGCCCACCCGCCCGCTGTAGTCGCCACCCGCGACGCCTCCCGTGTACGCCGCGCTGTACAACGAGATCACGCTCTCGGGCGGGGCGGTCGGCGCGGCCGGCGGCGAGGTGGGGACGTCGCCCCCGCCGCCGCCCGCGTTGTTGAAGAAGTAGATGTTGTCGACGTAGACGGTGCCACCGTTCGGCGCCACGATTACCAGCTGGCCGAAATGCTTCAGGTTGGCGCCCGAGCTGCCGAAGTTGTTGCCAGGGAAGTCGGTGGCGAACGAGAGGTCGTACGAGAGCCACTGCCCGGTCGCGAGCGGCGGCGTCGAGTTCGGGGTCAGCGTGGCGATGCCGCTCATCTCACCGCCGTTCATCTGGCCGTTCGGCCCCGCGTCGACGAGCTTGAACTGCAGGTTGCTGACGTTGTCAGGCGTCCACACGTCGACGTGCAAGTGGGTCATTGCGCTGATGTCGAGCTCGTTGCTTCCGGTGATGGTGCCGTTGCAGCTTCCCGGCTGGGTCGCGCCCGTCTTTCCGAGCAGCTCGATGCCGACGTAGTTCGCAGCGGGGGTCATCACGTACTGGCGCGGGTTGGCGGTCTGGCTCCCCACGGTGATGGGGAGCACGTCGCCGCCGGTCGCCGCGCTCCAGCAGGCGCGCCACGTGTCGACGTTGGCGCTGCGATCCGAGGCGGTCCCGTTGTAGCCACCCGGCACCGAGCTGTAGACCGAGATCACCTCGGCACCGGCCGGGCGCGCGGGGACGGGCGGCAGGGTGGTCGGCGTGGCGAGGGCGCCCGCCGTCACCGTGAGGGCGAGCTGATTGGCCGTCGAGACCGTGCCCAGCGAAGCGGTGATGTTGGCGACCAGCGGTGAGGTGCCGGCGTTGGTGCCGGTGATGAGGCCGCCTTCGCCCACCACGGCGCCCGCGTGGTCCGAGGCGAACGTGAAGTAGCCGGGGCTGGGGGCGCGCAGGGTGATCGGCTGGGAGTTGATGGTGTAGTCGATCTTCAGGTCGCTCCTCTGCACCGTGTAGCTGGCGCCGCTCGAGAGCTGAGCCGCGGTGTTGAGCCAGGCCGGCGTCGGCTCGCCGAGCACGCTGCTGCCGAGCCGCTCGTACTGGATGTCGGCGAGCCAGAGGGTGGTCGAGGTGCCGGTGGGGCTGTGGTTGGTGCCGTCGGCGAAGTGGAAGAGGCCGTCGAGGGCGGTCAGCTTCGACGCCAGCGGAATGGGCACGATGAACTTCTGCCAGGTGGTGGTGAGCGCGAAGCCGTTCTGCTCGACATCGTAGAGGTTCGGGCCCACCGCGTTGTTGCCGAAGCCCACCTTCTCGAAGGTCAGCGGCTCGCTCGCCTTGGCCCAGAAGGTCACCGCATCGAACGAGGTGAGGTCGCGCGGAGCGCGGGTGTCGACGAAGGCGCCCCCGGTGTAGCCGCTCTCCGGGAAGACAATCTTGAGCGACGCGTGACCGGTGTCGTTGAGGGTGGTGGCGGTGTCCACGCTGACGTCGTTGGTCGAGTCGCCGAAGGGCGTGAGCTGCACCCCTGCGCCGTACGCTCCGGCGTAGAAGACCACGCCCGCCGGGTCCGGGGTGACGTTGACGACGGTAGAGCCTGCGACCGCGGTTGCCCCCTCGGGAGTCACGCTGGCGGTGATGGTGGTGCTGCCGCTCGCCACGGCGGTGACGAGGCCAGCCGCGCTGACCGTGGCGGTGGCGGGCGCTAGCGTGGTGAATGTCGCGCTCGAGGTCAGATTCCGCGTGGGGCCCGAGCTGTACGTGCCGGTGACGAGGAGCTGCGCGGTGGCCCCGGGCGTCAGCGGCACCGGGTTGGGCGTGACCGAGATAGAGACCAGCGTCGGCGCCACCGGCACCACGGTGACCGAGACGGTGGCGGTCTTCCCCGACGCAGTCACTGTGATGGTGGCGTCGCCAGCGGCAACGGCGGTGATGACGCCCGCGGCGCTGACGGTCGCCACGTCGGGAGCCGACGAGGCGAAGGCCGCGCTCGAGGTGAGCGTCACGCTCGTGTCGTCGTCGTAGCTGCCCGTCACCGCGAGCGGCTGCGCGTCGCCAACCGTGAGGGCGACGGTGGCCGGCGTGGCCGAGATCGAGACCAGCACCGGCACCGGCGTCGGCGCTGTGACCGTAACGGTCGCGGTGGCCGTCAGGTCGCCGACGGCCGCTGTGATGATCGCTCTGCCGGCGGAGACACCGGTGACCACGCCGGTCTCACTCACCGTCGCGATGCCCGCGGCCGACGTGGTCCACGTGGCGGTGTCGACGGCTTGTTTCGACCCGTCGCTGAACGTGCGCTCGACATTGAGCACTTGCGTCTGCCCGGTGCCGACGGTCGCCGTCGATGGCGAGATCGCGAGACTACTGGAGACGGAAGACCCGCAGCCGATTGCCAGGAAGATGAGGATGAAGCCGCAGATACCGCGCACGGGTCGGAGCAATGTTGTTCCCTCGGCCGAACACTTTGTTCGCCGTCCGAACAAACTATCTTTGACTCAACGATGTAAAGGCGCGGTGCGTCGTCCCCTCGGCCAGCAGGCCTACAGGGGCCGTCAGGGCTTCAACTGCGCCGCCGCGGCCTCCCGGTGCGCCGGCTGGCCCGTGGTCAGCGCATAGAGGGCGTAGGCAATGGGCCCGGCCGCGAGCAGCTCCATGCAGTGATCGCCCAGCCTGTCCCAGACCTGCCCGCCGGCCTTCACGTAGGCGTCGACGGTGGCCTCGAACACGGCGTCCACGCCGAGCATCCGCTGAAACACGAAGTCGCGTGCAGGGTCACCGACCTTGGCGGTGGTCCAGTCGAGCACACCGGTGATGGTGTCGTCGGGGGCCAGCAGGACGTGTGCGGGGTACAGCTCACCATGCGTCAGCGTGACGTGCCGGGGCCAGTAGGAGTCCTCACCCAGCCAGCTCTCCCAGCGCCGGATGAGCGCTTCGGCAACGTCGAACTCCTTCCGGACCTGGGCGATCTCGGCGGCCCAGCCGGCGCGAACCTGGTCGGGTGTCTCGACCTTCAGGCCGGCGCGCCCGGCCTCCTCGATGCTGATTCCGTGCAGCCGGCTGAGCAGGTGGCCGAACTCCCTGGCGTAGACGCGTGATTCGCGGTCGAAGTGCCACACGGGTTCGCCAGAGGCCGGGTCGAGGGTCAGCCCGGGTCTGCCGGGCAGGGCCCGGTAGGCGATGAGACTCCGGTCGGCGACCTGCCACTGAGGGACGGGGACTCCGAGGCGCGGACCGACGAAGTCCAGAATCGCTCGCTCCTCACCAAGCTTCGCGGAGACGTCGTCGCGCCGGGGAATCCGGAGGACCCACTCAACGCCGCCTGAGTCGCGAGCCATCACGACGCGATAGTCGAGCCCCGCCTCGTTGACCGACAGCGACTCGGGCTTGAGCTCCAGTCCGTGCGAGGCGGCACGTTCGAGAATCTGCCGGGCATCATCTGTAGGGAGGGGCATGGCGCGCGGGCAGCTCGGCGGAAGTTCTGCATCATTTTCCCCCTCGTGGGCTCCTCACCGCAATGACAGCAGGACGCCCGCTCCACAGGTGAACAATTCATCTCTCCCTGAGAATGGCCTCATGAATAGAACGTCCACGCCCCTGCTGCTGGCGCTGAGCCTGGCACTGCTCGCGGGCTGCTCCGCCCCGCCCTCCCCGACCGGCTCGGCCTCGCTCTCCGTCTCCTTGCCCCAGGCCCTCGCCTTCTCGGTCTCCCGCGTCTCCATCACCGCCAGCGCCGTGGATCTCCCCCCGGTCACCTCGGAGCTCGTCTTCACCGATGGCGTCTGGGGCGGCCTGCTCGGCGGCCTCCCTGCTGGCGACAACCGCGCCTTCCTGGCTCAGGCCTTCGATTCCGCCGGCACCCGGCTCTTCGAGGGCTCCACCTCCGGCGTCACCATCTCCCCCGAGCAGACGGCCCTCGTCGCCATCACCCTCCAGCAGCTCAGCACCCCTTCCCCCTTCCTGAACTCCACCCCCGTCATCGACGGGCTGGTCGCCCCCGCCACCTCGGTGCCCGCGGGGGGCACCCTCTCGTTCGCCGTCACCGCGCACGACCCGGACCTGGGAGACACCCTGTCCCAGGCGTGGTCCGCCACCGCGGGCTCCTTCTCCTCGACCTCCTCGGCCTCCACCTCGTGGACGGCGCCCGACGCCATCGGCATCCAGACCCTGACCTTCACCGTCACCGACTCGCGGGGCCTCTCCGCCTCGCTCTCCCGGGCTGTCTACGTCATCTCGAACCAGCCCTTCATCGTCTCCTCGTCCCAGTCCTCGGGCACCGCCTCTCCCGGCGAAGCACTCACCTTCACGGTGGTGGCCGGCGATCCCCGGGGCTCGGCGCTGTCCTTCTCCTGGTCCGCCAGCACGGGGTTGCTCGGCACCGCCGTCGACAGCGCGTCCACCAGCCGCATCCTCTGGAGAGCCCCCTCGTGTCACTCCGAGGGCCCGCCGCCGAGCATCACCGTCACCGTCACCAACGCCTTCGCCCAGACAGCGCCCCAGGGCTTCGTGGTGACGGGGCTTCCCTTCTGTGGCACTGCGAACTGGACCGCCACGGGCTCCCTGGCCGCGCGTCGTGAACGCCACACGGCGACGCCGCTCCTCGACGGCACGGTCCTCGTCGCGGGGGGCTTCAACTACGACATGTATCCCCCCGCGGCGGAGCGGTACGACCCGGCCACGGGGCTCTGGAGCGCGACCGGCGTCCTCATCAAGCCCCGCATCGGCCACACGGCGACGCGGCTGCTCGACGGCAGGGTGCTCGTGGTGGGGGGCTCCGATGGCAACTGGGGCTTCTTCACCTTGGCGGAGGTGTACGACCCGGCCACGGGCCTCTGGAGCGAGACGGGCCACATGAGCCTGTCTCGCCAGGACCACGCGGCGACGCTGCTGCCCGACGGCAAGGTGCTCGTCTCGGGGGGAAGCGGGGACTGGGGCTTCTTCGCGTCGGCGGAGGTGTACGACCCGGCCACGGGCGCATGGAGCCTGACCGGCTCCATGGCCTCGACCCGCGACGGCCACATCGCGACGCCGTTGCCCGACGGCACGGTGCTCGTCTCGGGGGGACGGGATGGGATGGGGGAGCTCCTCACGACGGCGGAGGTGTACGACCCGGCCACGGGCACCTGGAGCGCGACGGGCCCCATGGCCGTGGCTCGCCTGGGACACAAGGCGACGCCACTGCTCGACGGCAGGGTGCTCGTCACCGGGGGAGGCAACTACAACCCCATCGCGGCGGCGGAGGTGTACGACCCGGCCACGGGCACCTGGAGCGCCGCCGGAAGCATGACTTTCCCTCGCCTGGTCCACACCGCGACGACGCTGCTCGACGGCAGGGTGCTCGTCTCGGGGGGCGGCGATTCCAGTGGCCCCCTGGCGACGGCGGAGGTGTACGACCCCGTCTCGAACACCTGGAGAGGTGCTGGTGTCATGGCCTCGCGTCGCGGCAACCACACAGCGACACGGCTGCCGGACGGCACGGTCCTCATCGCGGGGGGATTCGACTGGACCGCGGGCCACCACCTGACGGGGGCGGAGTTGTACGCGCCCTCGAGCCCGTGAGCCATTGGACTCGCTCTCAAGGACTCCCCCATGAACAAGACCACCACGCCCCTGCTGCTGGCGCTGTCCCTGGCATGGCTCGCGGGCTGCCCTGCCCCGACCTCCCCTCCCCCGACCTCCTCTACCGGCTCGGCCCAGCTCGCCGTCTCCGTGCCCCAGGCCCACGCCGCCTCTGTCTCCCGCGTCACCGTCACCGCCAGCGCCGCGGATCTCCCCTCCGTCTCCGTGGAGCTCGGGCTCTCCCATGGTGTCTGGAGCGGAGTGCTCGACAACCTCGCTCCCGGCGCCGACCGCACCTTCCTCGCGCGGGCCTTCGACGCCTCGGGCACCCCGCGCTTCGAGGGCTCCGCCTCCGGCGTCGTCATCTCCCCCGGGCAGACGTCCTTCATCGCCCTCTCCTTCCAGCCCGTCGAGCCTCCCCCGGCCTCCGTCAACAGGCCCCCGGTCATCGACTCCCTGGTCGCCGCCTCTACCTCCGTGACCACGGGCAGCGCCCTCTCCCTCGTCGCCACCGCGCGCGATCCCGACCCGGGCGATACCCTGTCCTACGCCTGGTCTTCCGCCGCGGGCGCCTTCTCGTCGGAGGCCTCGGCCGCCACCACGTGGACGGCCCCGGTCTCCCCAGGCCGTCAGGTCCTCACCCTCACCGTCACCGACGCGCAGGGCCTCGCCGCCTCGTTCTCCCTAGCCATCGACGTCACGCCCGTCCCGGTGCGGGGCGACGCGCGGATCTCCATCTCCTTCAACACCTTCCCCCAGGTCTCCGCCATCAGCGTCACCCTCACCCAGCCGACCGTGGGGCAGACGACGACGGTCTCCGCCTCCGCCGCGGACCTGGATGGCGACAGCCTCTCCTACTCCTGGACGGCCAGCTGCCCGGGCACCTGGGCCCAGCGCACCTCCAGCTCCGCCCGGTTCACTCCTTCCACCCTGCCCTTCAGCCCCTGCGACAACTGCCGCCTGACGGTCCGGGTCTCCGACGAGCGCGGCGGGCTGGCCTCCGGCACGGTGGCCCTGTGCATCAGCCCGCCCCCCATCCCGCCCCACTTCACGCCCATCATCCGCTACGCCTCTCGCTCCTCGGACACGGCCGCTCCCGGCCAGGAGCTCACCTTCGAGGTGATGGCCAGCGACCCCGAGGACTCCCCGCTCTCCTTCTCCTGGGCCACCAACGCCGGCTGGCTCGGCGGAGAGAGCACGGGCACGTCCACCAGCCGCATCACCTGGACGGCCCCCTCGTGTGTCTCCACGAGCTTTCCTCCGGGCATCACCGCCACCGTCACCAACGCCTTCTCCCTGACGGCCACCCACAGCTTCCCGGTGACGGGGCTGCCGGCCTGTGCATCGGATTGGAGCGCGACGGGCGCCATGGTCTCGCCTCGCACCCAACACACGGTGACGCTGCTGCTCGACGGCAAGGTGCTCGTGACGGGGGGCTACAGCGAGTTGAGCGGCCCCACCACGACGACGGAGGTGTACGACCCGGCCTCGGGCACCTGGAGCGCGACGGGCGCCATGCACGTGCCTCGCGCCAACCATACGGCGACGCTGCTGCTCGACGGGAAGGTGCTCATCACAGGAGGACAGGACACCGCGACAGCGGAGGTGTACGACCCGGCCTCGGGCACCTGGAGCACGACGGGCTCCCTGGCCGTGCTGCGCTTCGATCACACTGCGACACTGCTGCCCGGCGGCAAGGTGCTCGTCTCGGGGGGACAGAGCGTGGGTGTCACGCTCGCGATGGTGGAGGTGTACGACCCGGCCTCGGGCACCTGGAGCGTCGCCGGCTCCATGGCCTCGCCTCGCATCGGCCACGCGGCGACGCCGCTGCCTGGCGGCAAGGTGCTCGTGACGGGGGGATACAGCGGTAACGGTGCCGAGCGCGAGACGACGGAGGTATACGATTCGGCCTCGGGTACCTGGAGCGCCGGGGCCACCATGTCCTCGACGCGCGCCCGCCACGCCGCGACGCCTCTGTCCGACGGCAAGGTGCTCGTCTCGGGGGGAGTCTCCGGTGGGGGCCTGCTCGCGACAGTGGAGGTATACGACCCGGCCTCGGACACCTGGAGCACGACCGCTTCCCTGTCCTGGCCTCGCGAACGTCACACGGCGACGCCGCTGTCCGACGGCAAGGTGCTCGTCTCGGGGGGCGGCGGCAATGGGGGCCTGCTCGCGACGGCGGAGGTGTACGACCCGGCCTCGGGCACCTGGAGCACGACCTCTTCCCTGTCCTGGCGGCGCCTGAACCACCTCGCGACGCGGCTGCTCAACGGCAAGGTGCTCGTCTCGGGGGGAATCAGCGATGACAGCTACCTGGCGACGGCGGAGCTGTACACGCCCTGAGCCCTGGGAGCAGGAAACAATCGAGGACGCCACGGAACCACCGGAACAGCTTCTTCGCCGGCCCTGGCGACGCTGAGCGTGAGCAGGCTGATGACCTCCATCGCGCTGCTCGCACGGCTATGCTCCGGGAAATGCTGACCCTCGTCGCCATCGCGGACACCCATGGCTATCACCAGGATCTCACCATCCCTGAGGGAGACATTCTCATCCATGCGGGAGACCTCACGCGGCAGGGGACTCTTGAGGAACTCGCCGAGGTGAACCAATTCCTCGCCGGACTTCCACACCGGCACAAGGTGGTGGTGGCGGGCAATCATGACTGGTGCTTCCAGAAGAGCCCGGCCCAGGCGCGCACCGTCCTGACGGCCGCCACCTATCTGGAGGACGAGTCCACCATCATCGAGGGCCTGAAGTTCCATGGCAGTCCCTGGCAGCCCTGGTTCATGGACTGGGCCTTCAATCTCCCCCGAGGCCCGGAGCTGGCGCGGCGATGGGCTCAGATTCCTGATGACACGGATATCCTCATCACCCACGGCCCACCCCTGGGATTCGGGGACCACCTGGGCGGAGGAGAGCGCTGCGGCTGCGAGGAGCTTCTCAAGCGCGTTCGGCAGGTGCGGCCAAAGCTGCATCTGTTCGGCCACATCCACCAGGACGGCGGCGTCTGGACGGAAGGAGCGACGACTTTCGCCAACGTCACCTCGGATGAGTGCATGCTCCCTCCACGGGTGCTCACACTCCCGCAGGTTGTCCGGAGCGCGTAGGCGTTTTCGTTCGGGAACCCATGACTGCCCCTGTGCCCTGTCCCGCCTGCCAGCACCCCAGCGTCTCGAATCGCTGCGAGGAGTGTGGCGCGGCCCTCAATCCCGGGGGTTTTCGGGTCGAGCGGCTCATCCACCAGAGCGCCCGGGGGCGCCTGTACCTGGCCCGAGCCGAGGACGGAGCCCAGTTCGCGGTCAAGGAGCTGGTCTTCGCCTCGGTGCCGTCGGTGGAGGAGCTCGAGGCGTTCGAGCGGGAGGCGAGGACGCTGCAGCAGCTGGCCCACCCGCGCATCCCGCGCCTCGTGCGCTTCTTCGAGGAAGGCCGCGGCGCCCACCTGCGCTTCTACCTGGTGCAGACGTTCATCGCCGGCCCGTCCCTGCTCGACAGGCTCTCCTCCCAGCGCTACTCCGAAGCGGACGCGCTCGAGGTCGCGCGAGAGGTGCTGGAGATCCTTCGCTACCTTCACGGCCTCTCGCCCCGGGTGCTCCACCGCGACATCAAGCCGGCCAACCTCATCCAGCGCGAGGACGGGCTCTTCCTGGTGGACTTCGACTGCGCCCGGGAGCTGCGCAAGGGCGTCACCCACCAGTCCACCCTGGTGGGCACCTTCGGGTACTCGCCCCCCGAGCAGCTCGGAGGGACGGTGGACGCCTCCAGCGACCTCTACGCGCTGGGGGCGACGCTGGTGCACCTGCTCAGCAGGAAGCTACCCTCGGAGCTGCTGGGGCCGGGGATGCGGCTGCATTTCGAAGGCGCGGTCAACGTCTCGCCGAGGACCCAGGCGCTCCTGGCGCGGCTCCTGGACGTGGACCCGAGCAAGCGTTTCCGCTCGGCGGAGGAGGCGCTGGTCGCGCTCCAGGCACCCGCGCCCCCCAAGGCCAGGGGGGTGTCGGGGAGGCACCCGGCGCGAAGGACGTTCCCCTGGCGCGTGGCGCTCGGGGTGGCGGTGGCGTGCCTCGCCCTGGCGGTGGTGTCGCACAACGCCTCGCGGGACAGCGCCTCCGCACCGACCGCGGCATCCCGGGCGGCTTCACCGCCTGCGTCCTCCGCCCAGGTGACGTTCGACCACCCCTTCGTGGTCAATGGCCTGGAGATCACGCCCCTCTTCATCGAGCAGCGCGAGAAGCGCGGCCCGGAGCCGTCCGACCCCACGACTCACGTGCAGCTGCGCTTCGAGGTGCGCGCGAACTCGCCGCATACCGCCCGGGTGGCGTGGTGGGGCCTGGGGACCCGGTGGCTGCAGTACGCCACACTGCTCTCAAGCAGCCAGGAGTGCATCCGCTGCGAGACGGTGAAGCCCGCGCAGGCGTTCTTCACGTTCCCGGATGGGCGACAGGAGGAGGCTCACCGGCTGAACGAGGAGGTGGCGAGCTACTTCATGGTGGACGAGGACGAGATGACGCCGGGATTGATGATGACGGTGGACGTCGGGTTCGACGCCGAGCCTGGAAGACTCCCGCTGGCGGTGCGCTTCTTCGACGGCCACGTGGTGGTACTGCCCTGGGGAACGTGAACGGACGCCCCCTGAGTGCTCGCTCACGGCGTCCCAGCGTCTCGCGGGTAGAGGTCCTGGGGCAGCGCGTAGCGTGAGGATTGGAAGTCCGGGTCGGTGAGCGCCTTGCGCAGCTTCTCGCGCGCCAGTGGCGTGCCTCGCCTGTCGAGGCTGCGCAGCCGCTCTCCCATGAGGCCCGTGGCCCCCTGGAGGGCGTAGACGCTCGGGGCGTTGTAGAGGGGCAGCTCGGCGAGCGGGTGTGGCCCCTCTGACGGCGCGGGGGGGCGGTGGTCAATGCATGGACTCGAGCATGGGAGTGCCGCCTGAATATGCACCGACCGCCTCGGGCTGTATCGCTGGCCCCGGCAGCCCAGCTCCGACGGGCACGGCGACTGAACGACCCGGCTGCCACGGGGACCGATGGGAACCCCGGTTTCATTCCGGCCCGAATCCTCCGAGAATGGGCCAACTGGAGACTCTCATGAAGGCCAAGACGGTCGGGCTGTGGATTCTGACGGTGCTGGTGGCGGTGGCGTTCCTGGGAGCGGGAGGCTCGAAGCTGGCGGGCATGCCGCCGATGCCGGAGAACTTCGCGCGCTGGGGCTTCCCGCTGTGGTTCATGTACCTCACGGGCGTCATGGAGGTGGCGGCGGCGCTGTTGCTGCTCGTGCCGCGCACGGCGACGCTGGGAGGAGCGCTGGTGGTCGGCACCATGCTGGGCGCCGTCCTGACGCACCTCAAGGCGGGCGAGGGCTCGCAGGCGGTGGCGCCGCTCGTCCTGCTGGTGCTCGGGGCAGTGGTGGCGCTGGCGCGCCGGCAGGAGGTGCTGGCCCCGTTCAACCGATTCGTCACACGGTGACCTGGCGCCCGTCCTCCTCGCGCACCGGAAGCGCGGCTCGCCCAGGTGCTCGATGACGCGCTGTTGAGCCTCAACGCACGCCACCCTCCACAGGGCCCCCATGCGCCCTGTACGCTCCAGGCGGTTGGCCCTTCAATTGCTTTGCTATGAGACAGTCCCCGCCTCGCCACTGGAATCCGAGCACTCATGCGTCCCCGCCCCTTCATCCATGTCCTCCCGGCCGCTCCCACCCCGCCTGTCCGCTCCGAGGAGGTGGCCCTGTGAGCCGCGCCGCGGGGTGGGTGTTGCTGGCGGTGGCGCTGATCCTGTCCCGCCCGGCCGAGGCCGCGCAGGCGCAGAAGGCCCGGGTGGCGGTGCTGCGCCCCGAGGGCCGCCAGGCTGAGGCGCTGCGCAAGGTGCTGGTGCAGGAGCTGGGCAAGAAGGGGCGTGGGCGCGAGGTGCTGCCCGCGCGGACGGTGGATGCTCAGGTGCGGCGCATCCGGGGCGGGCCGAAGACGAATGACCAGCGGCAGGCGCTGGCCGAGAAGCTCGACGCGGAGGCGCTGCTCACCGCCTCGGTGAAGGGGACGAAACGCTGGGACGTGGAGGTCCGCGTCTACTCCGGCAAGGACGGCACCCTCCTGGCGGAGGAGCGCTGGAACATCCGCCCCAACCGCGCCTTTCCCGAGGTGCGACGTGAGCTGGAGAGCAAGCTGGGCGCGGCCCTGCGGGAGGCCCGGGAGCAGAGCACCCCTCCTCCGCCCGCCGCTGTCACCCCTCCGGCCCCCTTGCCCGAGCCGGAGCCCACCCCCCCGGCCCCCATCGCGGAGGCGCCGCGTCCGGCGGTGGTGAAGCCGCCGGCGCCCACCGTGAAGAAGGAGGAAGCACCGGTCAAGCCCGAGGTGCAGGCGGCCAGCCCGCGTCCCGTGGACAAGCGGCGCCTGGAGGTGCTGCTGTCCGGGCAGGGCCTCTTCCGACGCTTCCAGTTCTCGGATGTCCGCGCCGGCTCGCGGCCCGACTACAGCCTCGACCATGCCGCGGCGGCGAGCCTCTCGGTGAGCTACTTCCCGCTCGCCCACTTCACGGATGGGATGGTGGGCAACCTGGGGCTGGTGGGGCGAGGCTCACGCGCCTTCGGGCTGGCCTCGCTGACCCCGGATGGGACGGAGTACGCCACCACCACGCAGCTGCTGGAGGGAGGCCTGCGCTTCCGCCTGCCGCTGCGGTGGCTGGAGCTGAACGTGGGGGCGCTGTACGGCACCCACTCCTTCGCGGTGGAGCTCCCGCAGAACGGCCTGGCCCTGCCGGACGTGGACTACCGCTTCGCGCACGTGGAGCTGGGCCTGTACAAGGCGCTCACGGAGCGGTGGGCGATCGCAGCGCGGGTGGGCTACCAGCACGTGCTGAGCAGCGGCGAGCTGTCCTCGGACAGCTTCTTCCCGGAGCTGAGCGGCTCCGCGCTGGATGGCGAGCTGGCGGTGGAGTTCGCCCTGACGCGCGTGCTGGGCCTGCGGATGGGTGGGGAGATGCGGCGCTACTCCTTCTCCACCAACGTCGAGGAGGCGGACCCGGCCTTCGTCGGCGGCGCCCGGGACACGTACTTCAGCGGTCAGCTCGGCGTGTACCTGCGGCTCTAGCCAGAGCTCCACTGAGGGGGACTGTCCCCAACGCCTGTGGCTCCTCCCCCACACCTCCGGGTGGCCCAGACGAAAAGTCGAGCCTGATGAAACTCGACTGCACTCGTGACACGAGTTTTTCAGTATCCGTGTCTCCGGGCCATTTGACCGATGCCCGTGCGAGACGCGGATACATTGACAGGAACGCGCAATCCATCCGATTGGTATGACTCCCAATCATGGAGGCGCTCGTGCCGAGGACGTGGACACAACGGTTGTCACGAGAGCCAGCGGGGCGGAGACGGTGGTGGCGCCCGCTGCTGCTCGGGCTGGCCCTGGGTGGGGTTGCTGGCTGCGAGGGAGTGATTGGTGACGCGGAGCGGCCCGGCGACCCCGGCCCCACCGTCGTCGAGCAGCCAGCCCGGTCCGTGCGCATGGCGCGCCTGACGCACGCGCAGTGGTCCAGCACCGTGCAGGAGTTGCTCCGGCTGGACGCACCGCCCACGGCCCTGGCGGACGGCTTCCGCGCGGACCCCGCCCAGAGCGGGTTCCTCTTCGACAACGACGCGCGCGCCCTCTCCGTCGATGAGGCCCTCTGGGGCGCCTACCAGCGCGCGGCCGCGGAGCTGGCCGGCCAGGTGACGACGGACGCGGCGAAGCTCGCGCGCATCCTGCCGCCGCCGGCCTCCACCGCCGAGGAGCGTGCCCGCGCCTTCGTGGAGTCCTTCGGCCTGCGCGCGCACCGGCGCCCGCTGACGTCCGAGGAGGTGGAGAGCTACCTCGCGCTGTACCGCAAGGGGCCCCAGGCCTACGCGGCCACGCCGGCCTTCGAGGGCGGCATCCGGCTGGTGCTGGAGGCCTTCCTCCAGTCGCCCCACTTCCTCTACCGCGTGGAGCGCAGCACGCAGGCCCGGCAGGACCGCGTGCCGCTCGACGACTACGAGGTGGCCTCGCGGCTGAGCTACGGCCTCTGGGGCGCCATGCCGGACGACGCCCTGTTCACCGCCGCGCGCGAGGGCGCCCTGCACTCGCGCGAGGAGGTGACGACGCAGGCGCGGCGCATGCTCCAGGACGCGCGCGCGAAGAAGGTGGTGGAGGCCTTCCACCGCACCCTCTTCGACGTGCCCCGCTACGCCACCATCCGGCCCTCGCCCACGCGCTTCCCGGAGGTGTCCGAGCGCTTCGCCGAGTACGCCACCCGGGAGAACACGCTGTTCGTCCAGGACGTCGTCTTCTCCCGCCAGGGCCGCTACAGCGACCTGCTCACCTCGCCGGCCACCTTCGTCAACGCCGAGCTGGCGAGCGTCTACGGGCTGAGTGGGACGTTCACCGCCGACTTCGTCCCCGTGACGCTGGACTCTCGCGAGCGCAAGGGCGTGCTCACCCAGGTGGGCTTCCTGGCCTCGCACGCGACGTCGGCGGACCCGGACCCCATCCACCGCGGCGTCTTCCTGTCCGAGCGCATCCTCTGCCGGAAGATTGGCGCGCCGCCGGCCAACATCCCGCCGCTCCCCGCGCCCGAGGGCCGGACGAACCGCGAGGTCGTCACCTCGCACACCGAGGCCCCCGGGACGGTGTGCGCCTCGTGCCACGCGAACCTCATCAACCCGCTCGGCTTCCCCTTCGAGAACTTCGACGCCATCGGCCGCTACCGCACCACGGACAACGGCCACCCGGTGGACGCCAGCGCGTCCCCCCGCCTCGCGGGCGAGACGGTGCAGGTGCGCGACGCGCTCGACCTGGCGGACGCGCTCGCGGCCAGTGAGCCGGTGCATGCGTGCTACGCGCGGCACTGGGTGGAGTACCTCCACGGGCGTCCGTTCGCCGATGAGGACGGGCCGCTGGTGGAGCGGCTCGGGAAGCTGTCGAAGGAAGACGGGCTGTCCATCGTCGACCTCGTCGTGGAGGTCGTCACCAGCGAGGGCTTCGTGAACCGCCACCCGGAGGAGCTGCCATGAAGCTGAGTCGCCGGTGGGTGTTGAAGGGCATGGGCGGGGCCGCGCTGAGCCTGCCGCTGCTCGAGGGCCTGATGCCAAGGACGGCCCGCGCGGCGGAAACGGGAGCGCTGCCGTACGCCATCTTCTTCCGGCAGGGCAATGGCGTGGCCGCGGCCCAGACGACGTCGGAGCTCGGCAGCGAGCCGGAGCGCTTCTGGCCGAGCGCCCTGGGCGCGCTCACCGCGGCGAGCATGGCCGGGCGGGCCGTGGGCGTGCTCACGGACCACCGCGCCAACCTGCTGCTGGTGCGCAACATCAACATGAGGGACTACAACTACGGGGACGGCCACGCCCGGGGCGCCCTGCAGGGGATGACCGCGCGAGGCCCCGTGGTGGAGGGCGCGGGCGGCGGCTCCGAGGCGGCGGGCGAGTCGCTGGACCACCGCATCGGCCGCGTGCTCAACCCGCAGCAACGGGACTCGCTCTTCTTCTACGCGGGCCGGCGCGGCGGCTGGCTCGGAGGCCCCTGCATCTCCTACCGGAGCAGCGGGGTGCGCCGGGCCGCGCTGCATGACCCGTGGATTGCGTACCAGACGATGATTGGCGGCCCGGGCGGCCTGACGCCCGAGGCCCGCGAGCAGCTCCTCGTCCGGCAGCGGAGCGTGAATGACCTGGTGAAGGCCCAGCTCCAGCAGCTCCAGCAGCGCCCGGAGCTGAGCGCGTCCGACCACCAGCGGCTGGACCTGCACCTGTCCAACGTGCGGGATTTGGAGGTGGCCCTGAGCTGCCGCATGCGCGCGGACCAGGAGCTCATCTTCCAGCAGCAGGCCCCCGGCTATGACAGCACGGTGGGCGACGAGGTGCTCTCCACGGCGAAGCTGCACATGGACATCGCCGTGCTGGCGGTGGCGTGCGGCACCACCCGCTCGGCCGTCATCCAGGTGGGCAACGGCAACGACGGCGACACGCGCTACCGAGACCCGGCGACGGGGCAGTTGATGGAGAACTTCCACTACGTGTCCCACCGCCGCACGTCGCACGACGCCAGCGGCGGCATCATCAGCGGCGCGGACCTGCTGCACCACCAGGTGGACCTACAGTTCGCGAGCGCCTTCAAGTACCTCCTGGACCGGCTGGCGGCCTACCAGATGCCGGACGGCAAGCGGCTCCTCGAGCACGGCGTGTCCGTCTGGTACAACGACCTGGGCAACGGGCCGGCCCACTCGGCGTGGAACATTCCCTACGTCCTGGCCGGAAGCTGCAATGGCTTCCTCAAGCAGGGCGTCTACGTCCAGGCCTCGGGCGGCGGCAACCCCAACCACAACCGGCTGCTGAACACGATTGGCAGCGCCGTGGGGCTGCGGAACGCAGCCGGAGGGAATCTGGACGACTTCGGCGACCCGGCGCTGACCAAGGGCGTGCTCTCCGAGCTCATCGCCTGAGCGGACCCTCGCGGCCTGCTCCGGTGCTCAGCGCTGGAGCAGACCGCTGACCGGGCATACGGCTCCGGGCCGTGACACGTCGGAGTGTTCGACTCCCAACAATGGCCGTGGTAGGAAGCCCGACTACCTGCTTCAGGAGGGGGGGTGGGCATGAACCGACCGACGGCGTCATCCGCGCACCCAGCATCCTTGTTCGCTACGCCCGTCCTGGCCCAGGTCCTGGAGCGCCGCACCACTGGCTGGGTGCTGGGGGTCGTGGCCGCCGTCCAACTGGGCCTGATTCGCTTCGAGCTACCCGGCTGGCCGTGCCCCCTCCAAAGCGCGGTGGGACTCCCCTGCCCCGGCTGTGGCCTGTCCCGGGCGATGACCGCCCTGCTTCACGGTGAATGGCGGACCGCGCTGTCCTGGCACCTCTTCGCCCCGGTCATCCTGGCGGCGCTGCTGCTCATCATCGGGATGGCGTTTCTTCCGGAAGCGGCCCGGCGACGGAGCATCGACGCGGTGGCCCGCCTCGAGCGGCGCACCCGGGTGACGGCCCTCCTGCTGGTGGCCCTGATGGCCTACTGGCTCGTCCGACTCCTCGTCTTTCGCGGCACCTTCATCACCTCGACTCCCAGCTGAACTCACGACAGCACTGAAGGAGAAACGCACATGGGTAGCATCCTCGGACTGCTTGGAATCCTCGCCAGCATTGCCAACCTGGCCTGCTTCATCATGGTCCTGATCAAGCTCTTCCAGGCCAAGGGCCCGCTGCACGGCATCCTGGGCATCCTCTGTGGCCTCTACACCTTCATCTGGGGCTGGATGAACGTGGAGCAGAACCGGAACAAGACCATCATGCTCGCGTGGACGGCCTGTATCGTCGCCGGCATCGTGTTCAACGTCCTCGGCGGCATGATGTCCTCCGGGTCGTAGTCGGAGCGGGTCAACACCTCTCGCACATGGGCGGGCCTCTCGGGCCCGCCCATCCGAGCCCACGCGCGGCGACTGCCGTCGAAGTGGGCGGCTACGGCTGCGGCACGCCCAGCGCGTAGGCCTTGTGGATGGCCTGGGCACAGGCGCGTGACTTCTCGCCCTCCCCTTCCCCGCCGAGCTGGCGACTGCGGGCCAGGAGCATGTACCGGTTCCTGGCGGCGTTCACCCAGGGATAGAAGCCGAACGCCCCCGCCGAGGAGTGGCCCGTCACGGTCCACACGCCATTGACAGTCTCGCCCTCTATCCAGTGCCCGAGCCCGTAGTGCGCCTGGCCCGCCGTCCACGGCGTGTAGGAGACGTTGGGGCCACCCTGCCAGGCCGGAACGGAATCCACGGTCAGCTTGGAGGACAGCTCGTACTGGTTGTTGAGCAGCTTCATCAGGAAGACGCGGTAATGCGCCGCGCTGCCCGAGAAGCCCCCGCCCGGAGCGACGTCGCTGTCGGACTCCGGCAGGGTGGTGCCCAGCCGGGCGTTGAGCCAGTCCATGACGCTCGCCACACCCGTGCCCTTTCTCGCGCCGATATCGTCCAGGGCCAGCTTCTGCATGTGGCCTCCGTTGTAGAAATACCGGCCGTTCTGGAGCGGGCGGTAGGAGACGTTCTTGTAGGCGGGGCCGTAGCAATCCGAGACGGTCGTCCCGGCGTCGCCACACAAGGTGGTGTTCTCGTCGACGTAGCCGCTGGTGAAGTTGAGCCGCTTCTTCTCGTCCGCGGTGAGGTTCGCGTACCCCCTCGACTGCACGTAGGCGCCCGCGTACAGCCACTTGCTCGCGGACGCGATGGGCATCACCGTCGTGGCCGACACTCCGCTGCCTCGCGGGAATCCGTAGAGCGGTCCCGCTCCATTGCCAATCTCCCAGTAGAAGTTCCCGAGCGGCGTGCAGCTCGCTGAGTTGTTGGCCGTGTCCAGCGCGGCTTGTTCGTACACCGTGAGGGCCGCCTGGGACGTGCCCGGGGGCGCATCCTCGACGGGTTCGAAGGCGTCCTCGGCGGTTCCGCAGCCGATGAGGCCCAGGGCCAGCAGCCCGCACGCCGAGATGAGAGTCGTTCTTCCGTGTCGCTTCATGGGGTGATGCCTCCGGGGAATGACCCTGTGAACCCGGGAGGCGTCCGGAAGTTGCGCGAAATCTGGCGAGCTCTCCCAATGAGCGCTCAAAGAACAAGCCCAGCAACCGGGTAGGCTTGCTGGGCTCCTGAACCTTGAATGTCAGCCTGTCACTCCGGTGTCGGCACGGACGGCCGCCAGGGGCCGTCCGCGCCGTCCGGAGGACTACCGGACGATGCTCACCGAGGTGTCATCGATGAAGAAGCTCGTCTTCAGCGACGCGTCCTCCGTGCCGTTGAAGTAGACGCGGATGGTCTGCCCCTTGTACGCGGCCAGGTCGAACGTCCGCTGCACGTAGGCCGTGCCCTTGTTCAGGTTGCTGTAGGTGGCCAGCGTCGCCAGCACCGTGCCCGCGCTGTTGCGGATCTGGATGGCCAGCTTGTCGTAGGCCGTCGTCGTCGTGGTCTCCGACGTGGTGATGAGCGCCCAGAAGCTGAGCGTGGCGCTGCAGGCCGTGGCGGGGATGGTGATGTCCTGGTAGGCGAACTCGGTGCGCGTGGTGCCGTAGCCGTTCAGCCAGGCCTTGTAGGTACCCGTGCGCGGCGCGTTGCCAGACGTGGTGCCGTCGATGACGCCCGACGAGGTGGTCCAGCCCGTGCTGCCGCTCTCGAAGCCCGCGTTGGCCAGGAGCTGCTCGGTGATGGAGCAGGAGCCCGTGCCGTTGTTCACCGTCACGGACACCGTGGCCGACGTGCCCACGTTGTTCGCCGCGTCATACGCCTTCGTGGTCAGCGCGTAGGTGCCGTTGGCCACCGTCGTCGTATTCCACGAGAGGCTGTACGGCGAGGTCGTCGCCGTGCCCAGCAGCGAGGTGCCCGCGTAGAACTCCACGCGCGAGACGCCCACGTTGTCGGAGGCGCTGGCGCTCAGGCTCGCGGAGCCGCTCAGCGTGGCGCCGCCCGCGGGCGAGGTGATGGACGTCGTGGGCGGGGTGGTGTCACTGCCGCCACCGGTGATGAAGAGCGTGTACAGCAGCCTGTTGGGCGAGCCGGTCCCCGGGCTGGTGACCTTGTTCGGCGTGGAGTTGTTCACCAGCGCGTCGCGCACCTGCGCGGGCGTCGCGGTGGGGTTGGCGCTCAGGTAGAGCGCCGCGGCGCCGGCCACGTGCGGCGAGGCCATGGACGTGCCGCTCATCGAGGTGCTCGACGAGTTGCCGGAGTTGGAGGCCGAGGTGATGCTCGAGCCCGGCGCGAAGATGTCCACGCACGTCCCGTAGTTGGAGAACGACGAGCGGGCATCGCTGCTGGTGGTGGAGCCCACGGTGATGGCGTTGGGCGCGCGGGCCGGCGAGTAGTTGCAGGCGTTGGCGCTGTCGTTGCCGGCGGCGACCACCGTCGTGACGCCCGCGGCAATCAACCGCTCCGTCGCATCATCGATGGCCTGAATGCCGACATCGCCCAGGCTCATGTTGGCGACCGCGGGCTTGACGTGGTTGGCCGCCACCCAGTCGATGCCGCCGATGACCTGTGCGTCGTTTCCATAGCCCGTGCAGTCGAGCACCCGCACGCCGTGGAGGGTGGCCTTCTTCGCCACGCCCCAGGTCGTGCCGCCCACCGTGCCCGCCACGTGCGTGCCATGGCCATGGCAGTCCGAGGGGTCGCTGTCGTTGTCGATGAAGTCGTAGCCGTTGCCGGTGCGACCGGTGAACTCGGTGTGGGTCAGCCGGATACCGGTGTCGATGACGTACGCATGCACGCCGGTGCCGTCGACGTTGTAGGTGTAGGAGCTGTTGCGCGGCAGGTCACGCTGGTCGATGCGGTCGATGCCCCAGGTCGCGCCGGTCTGCGTCGCCGACACGTGGATCAGGCCGTTCTCCTGCACATACGCCACGCGCGGGTCGGACAGGAGGCGAAGCGCCTCGGCCTCGCTCATGTTCGCCAGGAAGCCGTGGATGGTGTGCTCATAGGTCCGCAGCACCTTGCCCCCGTTGAGGGACACCAGTTCCTGGGCGATGTTCCTCGCCCCCTGCTGCCGGACCTCCTGCGTGGAGTCGCGCAGGACGACGATGTACTCGTTGGGGACGGCCCGGGCACGGCGGATCATCTGCGCCGATTGACCGAGTTGCTCGCTGTCGGCTTCCTGGCCCTCTGGCATCGGGCCGCATGCCGCGGCCAGCAGGGAGATGGCACTCACCGCCTGGATCAATTTCAGTTTCATTCGGCCTCTCGGGGAACGTGCGGGCACCGGCTCGGCAGCCCTCGCACAGGCCGTGTAATTAGCTTTAATTGATAAACCGGTCAACGCAGCTTTCAGGGACAGGACTGTGCACGCCGCCGGCCTGTTCTCGCGTCAACTCACCCGCCCAGGTCCTTCACGAGCACCCATGCGTCCTCCGCCGGGACGTGGGTTTCGTGCGAGGGCGCGGGCCCGCCGGGCTGGAGGTCGAGGGGATGAAGCTCCCAGACAGTCATCGTGAAGCCGGGCAGCCGCACGCGCCGCGTGGGCCCGTGGAGGGGCAGCTCGACTTCGTCAGCCCCCTCGGCCATGCGGGCCGCGGCCTCGGCGGCGGCCTGGGCGAGGTCGTCCGGGATGAGGTGCCTCCGGCCCTTGCGCGCCTGGGCGAGCAGGAGCGCTGCTTCCGTCACCTCGCCGCCGCTCAGCGCGCGCAGCACACGGTCCGCCCACCGCACACGCCACAGGTCGGACCAGGCCTCCTGCGACAGCCAACCCGGCACGCCCGGGGACGCGTCTTCGCGCACCGCGTCCCGCCAGTTGACCCAGGACTTGAACGGGGCGGCGCCTCCCTCGCGATGGACCCAGAGCGTGTCCGAGTGCCTCGTGAATCCGGCCAGCCAGTACGCCTGCCCATGGCTTTCGAGGAAGTGGCGCGTCTGCGCATCCAGGGACGTCAGCCTCGCGAGCTGGTCGAGATTCAGGGCCTCGAGCTCGCGCGTGTCGGGCATGAATTCGGCGTTCTGCTCCGCCATCTCCCAGAGGTACACCTCGAGCTCGGCGCGCTCTTCCTCGGGGAGCCGGAGGTCGGCCTGCTTTCGCAGCTCCGGCGGAATCGTGCGCGCATCGACCAGGGCCACGTCGCTCTTCCACTCCGCCAGCGGATGCGCCTCGGGAAAGCCCGCGTCGGGGCCGAGGAGCACGTGCCCCCTCTTTCCGAATGAGAGGCCGCTGGGGGCGCGCACGCCGATGACTCCCGGCACCGCGAGGCGGTTTTCAGCGAGACGAAAGGGACGGATGGCGGGCTCCTCTCCAAGAGGCTCCCGCCATTCTACCTACATGAGCGTCCGCGCGCCGACCGTGCCGGCGACGGAATCAGCGCAGCTCTTCCGGTAGAGCAGGCTGCGCCCTCAGCAAGGCATGAGGCAGGAGCGCTGGTGCGCGTCGAGCCGCTTGCCCCACCGCTCGACGAAGGCCCTCTGCAACGTGCGTCCGGAAGCGAAGCAGAAATAGGCCTCGCGGCTGAGATAGGAGAAGGTCATCGAGTAGCGGTCCACCGTGGTCGGCGGGGAGGCCCGGTGCAGGCAGCGCGCGGTGTCGCAGAACACCGCCGTGAGCCGGGGGCCGACGAAGGTCCGCCGCTCCGCGGCCGGCACCACCTTCTCCAGCGCCTCGGGTGTGCAGGTGCTCCCCCAGGCGTAGCGCAGGCGCTTCTTCGCCTCGTCGCTCTGGCGGGCGTCGATGGCCGCGAAGGGCCCCGACCCGGCGTCCACGTCGCTCAGGTAGACGATGAGCTTCAGCATCCGCTCGTCTTCCGGGTCCGCGTGCCACAGCCGCGTCCCCTCGCTCAGCCCGTTGGCGAACTCGCGCTTGATGTTGACGCCGAGGTAGTCCACCGGCAGCCCCAGGTAGCGCTCCGCGAGGTCCAGGAGCGGCCGCGACAGGCCGAAGAGGAACGGCTCGGCCTGCGCCAGGAGCTCCTCGTCGGAGGTGAGCGCGAAGGGCCGCCCCGAGGCGGAAGGGAGCTGGCGCAGCTTCTCCACGTGCACCTCCGCGGCGCGCAGCGTCTCGTCGGTGGGGAGGCCCAGCGCCTCCAGCGGGAGCTGGGCGAGCCCGGTCTCGCTCAGCTGCTGGTAGACGGCCCGCAGTGGCCCGTCCAGCCACGGCAGCTTCTCCACGTGGTTGGCCCGTGCCAGGCGGTGCCCCAGTTGGAGGAACTCCTCGATGTAGGAGACCCGGCGCAGCCTGCGCTCCACTGCCTGCCGCACGCGAGTACGCAGGTCGTTGTGAAATTCATAGGGCATGGCGGCGGCAACTTCGGCAGGAGGCCGACCGTGGGCAAGTGTGGGCAGTTCCCGAGTCTGTGCTCGTGAACAATTCCTGGCGCCGCGGAAGGAGGGCCCGCGAGGTCCGTGCTCGCAATCGCGAAAGGCCCGGATCAGTATAGAGCCCAGCTTTGTTCGTTGAGCGGATACCCGCGTGGCCGGCGCGGGAAGCACCGATAACCAAGGAGCGTGAAGTGAGCCGGCCAGAGTGGAGCGCGCGGGTGCTGGGCATGTCCCAACTGCTGGGGCCCCAGGGGCAGCAGGTGAGGTTGGAGCGACGGGCCGCGGCACTGCTGGCCTATCTGGCGCTGGAAGGCCCCTCGCCCAAGTTCCCCCTCGCGTGTCTGCTGTGGCCAGACTCGCCTCCCACCACCGTCCGCAACAACATGCGCCAGCTCTTGCGCCGCCTGCGGCTTGCATCGGGTGGCGTGGAGCTGGTGGAGGCCGACTCCGAGCGTCTCGCGTTGTCGCCCCTGCTGGGGATGGACCTCGCGAGCCTGAAGTCCGCCGCCACGACGCACGCCCTCGAAGCCCTGCGGCCCGGGGGTGGAGGGCCGCTGCTGGCCGGGTTCGATTTCGATGACTGTGAGGAGCTGGCGCGCTGGCTGGATGGTGCCCGCGCCTCCGTGGAGGGCTGGGTTCGCAAGGCGCGCGAAGCGGAAATCCAGCGCCACCTGGCCGACAGCGACTGGTCGCCCGCGCTCGCCCTGGCGCAGGAATGGGTGCAGCAGGAGCCCGAGTCCGAGCAGGCCGGCCGTCACCTCATCCGCCTGCACTACCTCCAGGGAGACCGTGTCGCGGCGCTCGCGGCCTTCGAGCGGCTGCGGGCCACGCTCTCCCATGACCTGGGCGTCGCCCCGATGCCAGACACCCTGGCGCTGGTCCGGCTCATCGAAAAGGGCACCCAGGTGGCGCAGCCGGCTCCCGTCTCCCGCCCCGCGCTTCCCCTGACGGTCCTGCGTCCTCCGGTACTGGCGGGACGCGAGTCGGCCTGGCGGGAGCTGCTGGAGGGCTTCGAGGCGGGTCAGGTCATCTTCATCTCGGGCGAGCCGGGCTCGGGCAAGTCGCGGCTCGCCGAGGAGTTCGCGGCGGCCCAGGGCCGGTGGGTGCGCAACGAGGCCCGGCCTGGAGACCCGGACGTCCCCTACGCCTCGCAGGCGCGTGCGTTCCGGGCCCAGCTGGCCCGGCGGCCCGACATGAAGCTGCCGGACCGCCTGCGGGCGGAGCTGTCGCGCTTCATTCCCGAGCTTGGCGACTCGCGGCCGGTGCCGCCCCTGGCGTCCGAGGCCGACGAGCTGCGCTTCTTCGAGGCACACGCGGAAGGGCTGGCCCTGGTGCTCGAGGGGGAGCGCGTGGTCGTCGCGGATGATGTGCAGTACTGGGACAGGGCCAGCGCCCGGCTGTCGATGTACGCCTGGACCCGGATGCTGGCCGCCGGGGCCCAGGCGGTCCGCCTGCCGTGCTTCATCGACTGCTATCGCCGGGGCGAGCTTCCCGCCTACGCCGAGGCCAACATCCGCAAGCTCGTGGACGTGGGGAGGGGGCGCGTCATCGACCTGGGGCCGCTCTCCGTCGACAGCGTGCGCCAGTTGCTGGCGGGGCTGGAGCTGCCCGGCGCCGAGGCCCACACGGAGGCGCTGACCCGGTACACGGGAGGCAACCCCCTCTACATCGTCGAGACGCTCAAGCACCTCATCGAGACGGACTCGCTCCACAAGGACTGGCCGCCGCGACTGCCGCCGCCGGGACGGGTGGGCCCGCTCATCCAGCGCCGCCTGGATCGCCTCTCGCCGCTGGCCCTGCAGGTTGCGCAGCTCGCCGCGAGGGCGGGCGCCCACTTTCGCGCTGCGCTCGTGCCCGAGGCGCTGGAGGCGAGCGCAACCTCCATTCACGCGGCGCTCTCCGAGCTGGAGGCCATGCAGCTGCTGGTGGGGGAGCGCTTCAGCCACGACCTGGTGCTGGAGGCGGTGCAGGCCTCCATCGGCAAGGCCACGGGTCGCCTGCTGCATGGCCAGCTCGCTGCCGTATTCGAGCGTGACGGCGCGCCGGCCAACCTCCTGGCCCACCACTGGCTGGAGGCGGGACAGGAAGTCCGCGCCCTGCCCTACCTGCATGCGGCCGCCCGCGCGGACGAAGAACTGCTGCTCCTGGAGGAGGCCGCGCAGCACCATGCGCGCGCGGTGGCCGTCCTGGAGGCGGCGGGTCGGCATGAGGAGGCCACCAGCGCCCGCGTCGCCGAGGTCCGGGTGCGTGCGAGGCAGAAGGCTCCCGCGGCGGATGAAGCGCCGTCGACCCGGCCCGGGTGATGCCGGCCCGGGCCAGGGCCCGGAAGCGTCATGACGTCAGGCGAGGCCGAGGCGCAGCGCGGCGAGCTACTCCGAGTAGTCGTACCGATAAACGAGGCGCCAGTTGCGGTTGTAGCTGTGGCGCCTGGAGAACCAGCCGCTGTGGCAGCTGCCGCTGTTGCTGGCCGTGTAGCCGTAGACGAAGCCATTGTGGACGCGGGCCTCGAGGGTGGGTGAGCCGGGGTTCTCGCAGGGCTGGGTGACGCGGACGGCCTGGTAGGCGGCCTCGGCAAGCACTTCTTCCTGGCCCTCGAAGTCGTAGATGGAGTGGACGCGGTTGGCGGTGAAGGTGCCAAGCTGGCTGGCCTGCTGGGCGTCGCTCTGCGTGAGGAAGGACTGCAGGTTGGCGAGGGTGGCGGCCTCGGAGGTAATCGAGCCGATGAGGCGATGAACGGCGCCGTCATTGTCGGAGAGCGCGGCGCGGATGGCGGTGATGCCGGCCGAGCCCTGGTAGACGGAGCTGTCGCCCCAGGTGAAGCTGAAGGCGGTGCCCGCGGGGTAGGCGTTGAGCGCGCAGGAGCCGCCGGCGCCGGCGGCCTCGACGAGGATGACCTTGCGGAGGCGGTGCTCCGGGTTCAGGAGGGCGAGACACTCGTTGCCAGCGACGCCGTCGTAGTTGGCGGCCGGGAGCACGGCCTCGACGATGTTGTAGACGCGGAACGTGGGATCCGTGGCCTGCTGCTCGGTGGCCTCGAGCGTGTCGGTGGGCTGGAGGGTGTCGGTGTCCGTCTCGGCACCGAGGCAGCCGGCAGCGACGGAGGAGGCGAGGAGGAGAGAAGAAAGCCGGAGAGAGATGTGCATGGCGGCGGAACCTACCACGCGAGATTCTTTGGTTCTCAAACTTCTGGAATACTCATCGTCCAGCGGCGAGATGGCTCCGCGGGCGTGTCGATCCGGCCCGGCCTCATTCGTCGCGATTCCAGCAGCGAGGCATGACGCCAAGCTCGAACCCAGGAGAAGACGCGATGCGATTCATGGTCATGCACAAGATGACGGAAGAGATGGAGCAGGGCCTCCCGCCGTCTCCAGCCATCATCGAGGGCATCGGCAAGCTGGTTGAAGAGGGTGCGAAGGAGAAGGTCTTCGTCTCGGGCGAAGGGCTCAAGCCTTCGTCGCAGCGGGTGCACATCGCCTACAAGAACGGCAAACGCACGCTCACCAACGGCCCCTTCACCGACGCCAGGGAGCTCGTGGCCGGCTTCGCGCTCATGCGCGCACGCTCGAAGGAGGAGGCGATCTCCTGGTGCGACAAGTTCGCGGCCGTGCTCGGCGACGTGGAGCTCTTCATGGGTCCGGTCAACGAGGCGTGGGACCTTGGCCTGATGCCGAAGCCGGAGAACGCGCCACTCCGCTTCTTGTTGATGCACAAGCTGGACGAACGCTCGGAGACTGAAGCGCCGCCAGCTCCGCCGCTGATGGCGAAGCTGGGCGCGCTCATCGACGAGATGACGAAGGCGGGCGTCCTCCAGGCAACCGGCGGGCTCGCGAGCACGAAGAAGGGCGCGCGTATCCGCTACGAAGGCGGCAAGCGCACCGTGCTCGACGGGCCATTCACGGAGTCGAAGGAGCTCATCGCCGGCTACGCGATCCTCGACGTGCCGTCGAAGGCAGCCGCAATCGAGTGGGCGCTGCGTTTTGGCGAGATCGTGACGGTGAACGAGATCGAGGTCCGGCAGCTGTCGGAGGGGTGAGCAGGCCACGACGCCAGTCACCCGGCAGCCCACCCACGCAGGGGCCCCCTCCCCGCCCCCTCCATCCAACCCTGTCGACCATTCTTAGAATCAACGGAGGGCCCCTGACCGCGGCGGCTCAAAGGGGGAGCAGCAATGATGACAGCGGAGGCCAGGACCGAAGAGCGCGGCCTCTCCGACTGGACCCGACAGTTCGAGGTCATCGTCTGGGCCGCCGACGCGGTGACGCTTCAGCTCCTGCACGTGAGTCCGAATGCCGCCAGGATTCTCGGCTATCCACTGGAGCAGTGGTGGACCGAGGCGGACTTCCTCGCCAGGCACGTCCACCCCGAGGACCGTGACGACGCGCTGGCGCTCTTCCTGGGCGCTACACACCGCCGGACCGAGCGCAGCGGCGTGCTGCGGTTCCTGGATGCGAACGGGCAGGCGCTCCCCTTCCTCACCAAGGTGCTCACGCTCGACCACGGCGAGGGCCAGGCGCCCGAGCTGCGGTGTTTGATGGTGCGCCTCGAGCGGAACACCCACGCCAGCCAGGCCTGGGAGCAGTCGCACTCCCTCCTACGCGCCACGCTGGAGTCGACGAACGATGGGCTCCTCGTCGTGGACACGCGAGGGCGCATCGTGGACTTCAACAAGCAGTTCCTGGAGCTGTGGGACATTCCGGAGGACGTCATCGCCACGCGCGATGACAAGCGGGCCCTCGCGTCCGTGCTTGCCCGGCTCGTCGACCCCGCGGCGTTCCTCGCGAAGGTCGAGGCGCTCTATGCGACTCCCGAGGCCACGAGCTTCGATGTCCTCGAGTTCAAGGACGGCAGGACGCTTGAACGGTATTCGCAGCCTCAGCGGATGGGGGACCGGGTGGTTGGACGGGTCTGGAGCTTCCGCGACGTAACGGCCCGGAAGCGCACCGAGCGGGAGCGGGATGCGCTCCTCCGCCAGGAGCACGAAGCCCGGGAGCGCGCGGAGGCGCTGGCCAGGCAGCTCGCGGCCGGTGAGTCGCGCTTCCGCAGCATCTTCGAGTCCCACCTCATCGGGCTCGTGCTCAGCGACACCCACGGCCACATCCTCCATGCCAACGACGCCTTCCTGCGCATCGTGGGCTACAGCCGCGAGGACCTGGAGGCGGGCCGCATCAACTTCATGGAAATCACTCCGCCGGAGTTCCACGCAGTCACGCGGCGGGCGTTGGAGGAAATCGAAGCCCGCGGCGTGGCGAGCACCTTCGAGAAGGAATACGTGCGCAAGGACGGCCGTCGCGTGCCCGTCATGCTGGGCAGCGTCCGCCTGCCCGCCTCGAATCACAATGCCACCTTCGTGCTGGACCTGACCGAGCGCAAGGAGGCCGAAGCGGAGCGCGAGCGCTTCTTCCGCCTGGCGCCGGACATGTTCTGCATCGCCGACATGGACGGCTTCTACAAGCGGGTGAACCCGGCCTTCACGCGCATCCTGGGCTGGAGCGAGGAGGAGCTTCGCGCACGGCCCCTTCTGGACTTCATCCACCCGGAGGACCGCGGCAGGGGGGAAGAGACACTGTCCGCCCTCAAGCAGGGAAGCCCGGACCCCGGACTCACCGTCCGCGTCGAGTGCAAGGATGGCGGGTGGAGGTGGCTCAACTGGACCTCCGTGCCCGTGCCGGAGACGGGCCTCATCTACGCCTCCGCGCGCGACGTCACCCAGCAGCGGAAGGCCGAGGAGCAGCGCGTGCTGGCGGAGCAGCGGCTGCGGACCGTCATCAACAGCGGGCCGATCGTCCTCGCCGTGCTCGACGCCGAGGGCCGCTGCGTCCTGTCCGAGGGCAAGGGGCTCCGGAGCATGGGCCTCGTTCCGGGCCAGATGGTGGGACAGTCCGCCCTCGAGATGTACGCGAACGAACCCGCCGTGCTGGAGTGCCTCCACCGGGGACTCCGGGGAGAGACCTTCTCCACCATCGTCAAGACCGCCGGTCTCACCTTCGAGGTGTTCTACCAGCCCGTCCTGGACGAGGCCGGCCGCGTCACCACCCTCAGCATCGCGTCGTTGGATGTGACGGAGCGCGTCCGGGTGGAGGCCGAACGGGAGGAGCTCATCCGCCAGTTGATGCACGAGCGGAGCATCCTCCAGGCCGTACTGCAGCAACTGCCCCACTCCGTCTACATCGCGGAGGCGCCCAGCGGAAAACTCTTCCTCGCCAACGCGCAGGCGGAGGCCCAGATTCGCGGCCCCGCCCAGCCCGCCAGCAACGTGGAGGGGTACCGCGCCTATCCGGGCTTCCATGCGGATGGGCGGCCGTACGAGCCCCACGAGTGGCCCCTGGCACGTGCCATCACCTCCGGAGTGCCGGTCATGGCGGAGGCCATCCACGTCATCCGGGGCGACGGCAGCCGGGGCATCATCGAGTACAGCGCGACGCCCGTGCGCGACGCGCGGGGCCACATCACCCACGGCGTGGTGGTGGGCGTGGACGTCACCGCGCGCAAGGAGGCGGAGCAGGAGCGGGAGCGACTCCTCGAGGAGCTGAAGCTGGCGGTCAGCGCCCGCGACGAGTTCCTGGGCATTGCCAGCCATGAGCTCAAGACGCCGCTGACGCCCCTGGCCCTCAAGCTCGAGGCGCTCATGCGCGAGGCGCGAGCCGAGCCGGAGTCCCCCCTGGCCCGGCGGCTCGCGCCCCACGTGGAAGTCATGCGGCGGCAGGTGAAGCGGCTCGCCGACCTGGTGAACGACCTCCTGGATGTGTCGAGCATCGGGGCGGGACGGCTGACCCTCACGCTCAAACCCCAGCAGTGCGACCTCGCGGCGCTGGTGCGAGACGTCGCCGGGCGCTTCGACACCGAGGTGAAGCGCGCGGGCTGCGAGGTGCGCCTCCACGCTCCCGCGCCGGTGCAGGGCGACTGGGACAGCTCGCGGCTGGAGCAGGTGGTGACGAACCTGCTGGCGAACGCAGTCAAGTACGGTCCCGGCCACCCGGTGACGCTGAGTGTGGAGGTGGTGGAGGGGCGCGCGAGGCTGACGGTCCGCGACCTGGGCATCGGCATCGCGCCGGAGAACCTCCAGCGCATCTGGGGCAAGTTCGAGCGCGCGGTGTCCGAGCGTCATTACGGGGGACTGGGACTGGGGCTCTACATCTCACGGCAGATTGTCGAGGCCCTGGGCGGCACGGTGAAGGCCGAGAGCACGCTCGGCCAGGGCTCCACGTTCGTCGTCGAGCTTCCACTGCAGGGCGCCGCTGCCCGCAGCGCCTGATTCGAAGCGAACACCCCACAGCCTCGCTGTAGTAGGTTGGCGCGAATGTTCCGTACTCCAATCCTGGTGTTCATCGGGTTCTTCCTCTTCGCCTCCGCCGCTGCAGCTGCCGCGTCTCCAGACGCTGGCACCGCGAGGTCCGTCGAGGAGGCATCAAAGCGAGTGCAGAGTGCTCGCACTGCCCTCGCGACGGCCGTTCAGCGGATCGAGAAGGAGCCGCCGAGCAACGCCGACCTCGACGCCGCCCTCGCCGCGGTGGAAGCGCTGAAAGATGCGCTCAATGCGGGAGCGAACTTCGAGACGGAGGATCTCGAGTACGCGAAGACCGTCCTGGCTGCACGGAAGGAGCTCCGGACGCAGCGCCAGTACGTCGAAGAGCGCCGGGCCAAGGTGCACATCCACGAGTTCCGCCGGCGCATCGACGGCGCGCTCGCGACCGTGAACGAGCGCATGGCGAAGCTCGCGGAGAGAGAGCCTGGCCCCAAGGCGATGGACGAGGCCCGGGCCGCGGTGGAGGCGCTCAAGAAGCTGGCGGAGGAGGGCCGGCCACTGACGAACCAGGACCCGAAGTTCGCCGCGTACCTCACCGAGGTCGATGCGACCGTCGCCCGTCACGAGAAGACGATTGACGAACGGTGGCTGCAGCAGTCGGCACAGAAGCAGCGAGGGCTCCTGGACGAGAGCCGCAAGGCCCTGTCCACCGCGCTCGCCGAGCTGGGCAAGGCCTGGTCGGACGAGAAGTTCGGAGCCGCCGACAAGGCGACGGTGGCGCTGCAGAAGCAGCTCGAGGAGGGCAAGCCGCTCGAGGAGCGCGACAGGGCGTATCGCGCGGAGGCGGAGAAGGCACGAGCCGAGATCACCCAGGCCAGGCGCCGGATGGAGGAGCTGGTGGCGCAGGCGGGAGTCTCTCGGGTCAAGACGGAGCTGGGGCCTGCCCATGAGGAGCTCGTCGCGGCCGCCAAGGCGCTCCGCGCGAGGCGCCCGACGCCCGAGCAGTTCGCCGAGGCCAAGACCGCGGCGTTCGTCGTCCGGAAGCTGGTGGAGAAGTACGAGCCGCAGGCAGCGCGGAGCCAGCCGATCGGCCAGTACCTCGCCGAGGTGAAGAACACGCTCGTGGAGGTGGAGGTGGCGCTCCAGGTCCGCAGCCTCGATGCGGCTCGCGCCGACGTCACGCAGGCCTTGCGCAATATCGAGAAGCGGGCTGCGACCGCCGAGCAGTTCGAGGAGGCGAAGACGGCGCTGGTCGTCCTGGAGAAGACGCTCGAGACGGTTCACGCGAAGAACCCGGCGATCAGCGGAGCCGCCGCCGAGGCGCGTCAGCTGCTCAAGGACGGGCGGGCGACGATGGAGCGGCGCCGGTACGAGGTCGACCTGCAGCAGCAGCGCGTGAAGGTCGACGAGGCGCGGAAGAACGCGGCGGCCCTGGTCTCCCAGCTCCAGAAGGAGAAGCCCTCGGAGGCACAGCTCCAGGAAGCAGAGAACGCGATCAAGCAGATCGGCGCGGTGTTGGAGGCTGGCGCCCACTTCGTCAAGAAGGACCGCGACTACGCCATATACGCCAAGGAGACGAAGGAGCGCATGGCGGAGCTGAGCGAGCGCGTCACCCGGCGGAAGATCGTGCTGGCCGCGGCGGATGCCCGCGCTCAGCTCACCGAGCGGCTGGCCACGACGAAGGAGAAGCTCGAAACCGCGAAGCGCGTCTCAGCGACCGACGGCGACGTCGAGACGGCCTCGAAGAGCGTGGACGAGGTCATGCAGATGTTCGAGGCGCGCGCGGAGCTGGAGAGGCAGGACGCAGGCTATGCGGCGTATGCGGAGCGGGCGCGCGCCGAGTGGCTGAAGCTGGTGGAGGCGCTCGAGCTCGCGCGGCAAGCGCGGGCGCTGCGCCGGATGACCGGTGAGGCCCTGGTTGCCGCCAGCAAGGCGTCGGAGGCGGCCGCGGCCTCCGCGGACCTGCGCAAGCGGAAGGAGCTGTACGCGAGCGCGATGGAGAAGCTCAAGGCCTGCCAGGACGACGGCTCCAGGATGGTGAAGGAGAACGCCAGCCTTGCCACGATTGACGTGCTCGTTGGCGGTGTCCCCACCCGGCCCCAGGAGGTGATGGCTCAGTGCGCCCAGAAGGCTGAGGCGCTGCAGGAGCCACAGAAGAGGGCCGACGTGCAGCTTCGGTTCGTCGAAGGCCCGAGGAAGGCTTACGACTCGGCGAAGCAGCTCCTCTCCAAGGGGCGCAAGAACGAGGCGCTCGCGCAGTTCAACGACTGCATCGCGGAGGGGCGCATCCTGGAGAACCGGTATCCCGAGTTCAAGGAGCAGAAGTTCGACGTCGGCGGCGCCAGCATGAGCGTGCTCGAGCTGATCCAGGTCTGCGTGAAGGAGCGCAAACCGCTGCAGTCGGCCCCCTGACGAGCCCGAGACGTTGCGCGCAAGGCAACCCTAGGTGGTGACGACGAAGCCGTTCTCCACCTTCACGGGCCAGGACGTGAGCCTGGCTCCCACGCACGGCCCGCCGACACAGCGCCCGTCGCCCGGCTGGAACAGCGCACCGTGCCAGGAGCAGACGATGAGCTGCTTGTCGGGCGTGAGGTACTGGTCCAGCTTCTGGGCCAGCGGCAGCCCGGCATGGGGGCACCGGTCCACGTAGCCGTGGACCTCGTCGCCCGTGCGCACCAGGAAGCCGTGGAAGTACGCGTCGCCAATCTGCAGCACGAGGTTGCGAGCGCCCGGGTCCTGGAGCGCCGCCAGCGGGAGGAGCTTCACGTTCGGCGGCGTCGCCGTGAGCCGTGCCCGGGGCGGCTGTGCTCCGTCACTCACGCACGCGCCTCAGGGCAGCTTCGCCTTCTGGAAGCCGGACCAGCAGTGGTCGTAGTCCGACTGCAGCGCCGGGGTCTCCAGCGCGAAGCGCGTCGGCCGGATGACCCAGCGCGACTCGAACATGAAGGCCAGGGTGTCCTTGAGCTTGTGCGGCTTCAGGTCCGCGTGGATGGCCTGGTCGTAGCTGGCCTGGTCCGGCCCATGGCCGCTCATGCAGTTGTGCAGCGAGGCCCCGCCCGGCGCGAAGCCCCCGGCCTTGGCGTCGTAGACACCGTGCACCAGCCCCATGAACTCGCTCATCACGTTGCGGTGGAACCAGGGCGGCCGGAAGGTGTGCTCGGCCACCATCCACCGGGGCGGGAAGATGACGAAGTCGCAGTTGGCCGTGCCCGGGATTTCGCTGGGGGACGTGAGGACCGTGAAGATGGACGGGTCCGGGTGGTCGAAGCTCACCGTGTTGACGGTGTTGAACCGCGCCAGGTCATACTTGTACGGCGCGAGGTTGCCGTGCCAGGCGACCACGTCCAACGGTGAGTGGTCGAACCGGGAGGCCCACAGCCGGCCCAGGAACTTCTGCACCACCTGCGTCGGCCGGTCCACGTCCTCGTAGGCCGCCACCGGCGTCAGGAAGTCGCGCGGGTTGGCCAGGCCGTTGGCGCCGATGGGCCCCAGGTCCGGCAGGCGGAAGAAGGCGCCGTGGTTCTCGCAGATGTAGCCGGAGGCCTGTCCGTCCAGCAGCTCCGCGCGGAAGCGCACGCCGCGAGGCACCACGCCCACCTCGCCGGGCGCCAGCTCCAGCACGCCCAGCTCCGTGACGAGCCGCAGCCGCCCCGCCTGGGGGACGAGGAGCAGCTCGCCGTCGGCGTCGTAGAACACCCGGTCCACCATGGACGTGTTGGCCTGGTAGAGGTGGATGCTGATGCCCGCCCCCGTCGCCGGGTCACCGTTGCCGGCGTAGGTGACGAGCCCGTCCACGAAGTCCGTCGGCTTCGTGGGCGCCGGCTGCGGACTCCAGCGCAGCCGGTTGGGCGAAACGGGCACCTCGTCGAACGGGCCGCCGCGCAGCAGGCCCTGCGGGTGAGGCTCGTAGGCGGGGTGGTTGGCGCTCGGACGGATGCGGTAGAGCCACGAGCGCCGGTTCTCCCGGCGCGGCGCGGTGAAGGCCGAGCCCGACAGCTGCTCGGCATAGAGCCCGTAGGGCGTGCGCTGCGGCGAGTTCTGCCCCTGGGGCAGCGCCCCGGGTACGGCCTCGGTCGCGAGCTCGTTGCCGAAGCCGGAGAGGTAGCCGCCGGGAGCTCTCTTCAGCTCGCTGCCGGCCTGGGTATCGGTGGTCACCGTGTCTCCTCCCTCGGCGCGCGGGCGCGTTACCGAACGGGGTCGACCTTGATCACGCCGCGGCGGATCTGGTCAAGCTCGATGGACTCGAAGAGCGCCTGGAAGTTCCCGTTACCGAACCCCTCGTTGCCCTTGCGCTGGATGATCTCGAAGAAGATGGGCCCAAAGAGGTTCTCGGTGAAGATCTGCAGCAGGAGCCCTTCCTGCTCGTTGCCGTCGATGAGGATGCGGTTCTTCCGCATCCGCTCCAGGTCCTCACCGTGGTTGGGGACGCGCTTGTCGACCAGGTCGTAGTAGGTCTCGATGGTGTCCTGCAGGGACACGCCGCGCTGGCGCAGGCGCTCCACGGTGCCGTAGATGTCGCGCGTCGTCAGGGCCAGGTGCTGGATGCCCTCGCCGTTGTACTGGCGGAGGAACTCCTCGATCTGCGACTTGTCGTCCTGGCTCTCGTTCAGCGGGATTCGGATGGCCTTGTCCGGGGCAATCATCGCCTGGCTGAACAGGCCCGTCGCCTGACCCTTGATGTCGAAGTACTTCTGCTCGGTGAAGCCGAAGATGCGGCTGTAGAACGACGACCAGGTCCGCATCTGGCCCCGGCGCACGTTGTGCGTCAGGTGGTCCAGCGACTCCAGGCCCACGCTGTTCTTCGCCTCGGCGGCGTCCGCGCCCGGAATCTTCTCCCAGGCGTCGTAGATGGAGCCCTTCGCGCCGTAGCGGTCGACGAGATACAGCAGGCTGCCGCCGATGCCCTCGAGCACATAGGAGCCCTCGCCCAGCGCGCCCCGCGACGGGTCCGCGGCGCGGGCGCCACGCTCCAGGGCCATCTCGTACGCCGTCCGGGCATTGGCCACGCGGAACGCCATGCCGCTGGCCGAGGGGCCGTGGGCCGCGCGGAACTCCGCGGCCTGTCCGGTGGGCTCCTCGTTGATGAGCAGGTTGATGTCGCCCTGCTTGTAGCGGACCAGGTGCTTGCTCGGGTGCTTGGAGTACGCAACGAAGCCCAGCCGCTCCACGAGCTTCACCATCACCTCGGGAGCAGGGCTCGTGAACTCCACGAACTCGAAGCCGTTCAGCCCAAGGGGATTCTCAGCTGTATCCACCATTGCACCACCTCCGCGCATCGCGTTGGGCGCGAGCTCCCGCGCCGGTCCCTGGAGCCCCCAGCTGAGGGAGGCTCTTCGCGGCGCAAGGTAGGGATCGACCCCATCGGAGAAAAGTACAAAGGGCAGGCATAGATTGTCAGCCTTCTGCACAATGCGGTGCGGCTAGGACCGCCGGTGGGGTCCCCACTTCCTACCGCCCAGGGAGGAAACGATGCCCTCCCTCTGGACCGCCGGCCGGCCGAGGGAATGTCAGACCCCTCCGGTAGTCTCCTTCCATCAACGAAGCGAAGCCGAAAAGGAAGGTCGCCATGACTGCCACTCGTGAGAACCCGCGTGTCTCCGTCAACAAGCTCGGCCAGTACCTCACCGCGACGCCCTCGCTGCGGAAGCGCATCATCCACGGCCAGAAGCACCCGGTGGACCCGCAGTACCTGCGCTACCCGGCCGCCGCCCAGGCCATCGTCGAGTTCCTCTGCGAGGGCCGCGACGAGGTCATCCTCCGCTACCACCAGCGCCGGCTGCTGAACGCCGCGCCGGAGTCGGACTTCGACGCCCATCGCCTCGCGCTGTGCGCCGAGGCCCTGCAGCGCTGCCTCGTCTCCGTGGACGGGCTCGCCGCGAACGCCATCGCCAGCCCGGCGGAGGCGGACCTGCCGCCGCTGGAGCTGTCGGGCGTCGCCATCAACGTGCGGCCGGAGGTCATCCTGCGCAGCGTGGATGCCCAGGGGCAGATGCGCTCCGGCCTGCTGAAGCTCTACTTCTCCAAGCACACGCCGCTGGACGAGCGCTCCGGGCAGTACATCGCCACCGTGCTCCATCGGTACGCGGAGCAGCGGCTGGAGCAGCGCGGCCCGGTGGACCCGCGCCTCGTGGGCGTCTTCGACGTCTTCGCCGGCCGGCTGTACTTCGCGCCCCGCGCCCAGCAGCGCCGGATGAACGACGTGAAGCTGGCGTGCGAGGAGATTGCCGCGCGCTGGGACGTGAACTGAACCCGGCCCCGGGCTCGGGGCCCGGCGGGCTCCGGGCCCCTTCCGTGCGCCCCCCGGTTGCCGGTGACGCGGCCCCGTCACCGGCGCCGAGGCGTGGGGTGTCCGATTCCGGGACGTGACATCCCGCATCCGTGCAGCCGCTGGCGGCCGTGGGGAAGCCTTCCCTCGGAAACCCGGGGGCTTGCCCCGACCCCGGGCGCTGGCATGTCCTTCGCTCTGGGCCCCGGTATATGGACTCCCTCCGCCAGGACTTCCGCTACGCGCTGCGCACGCTGGCGCGTACCCCCGGCTTCACGCTGGCCGCCGGAATCACGCTCGCGCTGGCCATTGGCGCGAACACCGTCCTCTTCAGCGCCATCCACACCATGCTGCTGCGGCCCCTGCCCTTCCAGGAAGCCGGGGAGCTGGTGCGCGCCTGGTGCCGCCAGGGCGGAGGGCTCGACACGGCCTCCGTCTCGGAGCCGGAGCTGCTCGGCTGGCGGGAGCATGGCCGGAGCTTCGCCCAGCTCGCGGCCTTTGGCCGCAAGGACCTCAACCGCACCGGGGTGGACTCACCGGAGCGGGTCCGCGCGAGCGTGGTGACGGCCAACTTCTTCTCCACGCTGGGGGTGAGGCCATCGCAGGGCCGCGACTTCACCGACGAGGACGCCCGGCCCGGCCAGCCGGCGTCCGTGGTGGTGGTGAGCCACGGCTTCTGGAAGCGGGCGCTCGCGGGGGGTGCGGACGTGGTGGGCCGGACGTTGGTGCTGGACGGCCGCGGCCACACCGTGGTGGGCGTGCTGCCGGAGTCCTTCAACTTCCCGGAGTACGCCGAAGAGGCGGAGGTCTGGCTTCCCCTCGGCCTGGACCCGCAGCGCCATGGCCACCATTACCTGTCCGTGCTGGGCCGGCGGGCGCCGGGCGTCACGCTGGAGGCGGCCCAGGCGGACCTGGGGCGGGTGGCCACGCTCATCCACCGCCCGGAGCCCGGAGACCCGACTCCGCACGGGGTGACGACGCGCCCCTGGCAGGAGGAGCTCACCGGCAACATGCGTCCCGTGCTGTGGATGCTGTGGGGCGCGGTGGCCTTCGTGCTGCTCATCGCCTGCGCCAACGTGGCGAACCTGATGCTGGTGCGGGCGCTGGCGCGGCAGCGGGACGGCGCCATCCGCGCGGCGCTGGGGGCCAGCCGCGGCCGGAGGATGCAACAGGCGCTGGCGGAGAGCGTGCTGCTGGCGCTCGTCGGCGGGGCGGTGGGACTCCTGCTGGTGCTGTGGGGCCTGGAGCTGGTGCGCACCCTGCTGCCCGCCAGCATGCTGCGGCTGGCGCCGCTGGAGCTGAGCGTCCCGGCCCTGGCCTTCAGCATGGCGCTGTCCGTGGGCGTGGGGCTGCTCTTCGGGCTGGCGCCCGCGCTGCACACCTCCGGCATGGACGTGCTGCCGCTGCTGAAGCAGTCCGGCAGCTCCGCGGGCGCGCGCGCCCACCACCCGCTGCGCAATGCGCTCGTCATGGTGCAGCTGGCGCTGGCGATGGTGCTGCTGGTGGGCACCGGGCTCATGGTGCGCACGCTGCAGAACGTGCAGTCCGTGGACCTGGGCTTCGACACGAACGGGCTGCTGTCCGCGCGGCTGTCGCTGCCCGCCGCGAAGTACGTGGATGCGCCGCGCAGGGCCACCTTCTTCGACGAGCTGCAGGGACGCCTGGGAGCGCTGCCCGGGGTGGAGGCGGTGGGCCTCATCAACGACGCCCCCCTGGGCCAGAGCAACACCAACGGAGACTTCACCCTGGAGGGCAGCCCCGTCCAGCCCGGCGAGCGGTACCTGACCGAGTACCGCGTGGCCAGTCCGGACTACTTCCGCACCATGCGCATCCCCGTGCGCCAGGGCCGCGCCTTCGGCCCCCAGGACGGGGAGAAGGGCGCGCCCGTCGCCATCGTCAACGAGGCCTTCGTCCGGAGCTACCTCGGCACCGGCGAGGCCCTGGGCCGGCGGGTGAAGCTGGACTGGAACGGGGACAGCGCGTTCCACGACATCGTCGGCGTGGTGGCGGACGTGCGGCATGACCGGCTCACCCTCCCCGCCCGGCCGGAGGTGTACTTCCCGCTGGCCCAGCTTCCCGTCCCCACGGTGACGCTGCTGCTGCGCACCCGGGGCTCGGAGGCGCCGGTGATGGCCGCCGTGCGCCAGGAGGTGAAGGCGGTGGACGCGGAGCAGCCCATCTTCGACCTGGCGCCCTTCACCGCGCGCATCGACAGCCAGTTGCTGCGCCCCACGGCGACGGCCCGGCTGCTGGCCGCCTTCGCCCTGCTGGCGGTGGTGCTGGCCGGCGTGGGCGTCTATGGCGTCATGGCGTACACCGTGGGCCAGCGCACGCGCGAGCTGGGCATCCGCCTGGCGCTGGGCGCACACCCGAGGCAGGTGCTGCGCCTGGTGCTGGGACAGGGCCTGCGGCTGACGGTGGTGGGCGTGGGGGTGGGACTGCTGGCCGCCTTTGGCTGCACGCGGCTGCTGGCGTCGCTGCTGTACGGCGTGGACGCCAGCGAGCCGACCATCTTCCTGGGGGTGGCGGTGGTGCTCGGCGGGGTGTCCCTGCTGGCCAGCTGGCTGCCGGCGCTGCGCGCCAGCCGGGTGTCGCCGGCCATCTCCCTGCGCTCGGAGTAGCCCCCGCGCCCGGCGCCGCTCCTGTCAATACCGCCGCCCGGCTGCCTGCTGCCCGGGCGACCAGGGGGGTCGGCGCCACCCTCATCCCGGCCTTCGGTGGCGGAGCGGAGAAACCCTATCCGGAGTGATGGACGGTTGACCCTTTGACGCTTGGCAAGCGTCGGGTTTAAGAGTCCGCATGCACTTCGACTGGACCTTTCTTGTGCGGATGAGTGCGCTGGTGCTGCCGGCCATCATGCTCATGGCCCTGCACGGCGCGGCGCACGCGTCGACTCCCTCCACTCCCGCCTCTGGGGTGTCGATGGAGAAGCTGTCCCGCCAGCGCATCTTCTTCGGCCACCAGTCGGTGGGCGGCAACATCCTCGACGGCGTCAAGCAGCTTGGCGCGGCGCCGCGCATCGTGGAGGTGAAGGCCCCCACCGAGACGGTGGCGCCCGGCACCATCGCCCACGCCATGGTGGGTGAGAACCTGAAGCCCGAGTCGAAAATCGCCGACTTCGAGCGGTTGATGGACGCGGGGCTCGCGAAGCAGGCCGACGTGGCCTTCTTCAAGTTCTGCTACATCGACTTCAGCGGCACGACGGACACGCGCGCGCTGTTCGAGAAGTACCGCACGACCATGGACGGGCTGAAGGCGCGCCACCCGGGCACCACCTTCGTCCACGTCACCGTGCCGCTGACCACCGTGCAGCGCGGCGCCAAGGCGTGGCTGAAGGAGCTGCTGGGCCGGCCCGTGTGGGGCCTCACGGAGAACGTGCAGCGCGAGACGTTCAACCAGTTGCTGCGCCAGACGTACGGCGGCGGCAAGGCGCCGCTGTTCGACCTGGCGATGCTGGAGTCCACGACCGCCGAGGGGACGCCGGAGACGTACGAGCTGAACGGGCAGTCGTGGCCGGCCATGGTGCCGGCGTACTCGGATGACGGCGGCCACCTCAACGCCGCGGGGCAGGCCCGCATGGCAAAGGAGTTCCTCGCCTTCCTGTCCACGCTGCCGGCGCCCGCCGTGCAGCCCCCCATCCCCGCTGCCCAACCCACTCCGTGACATGAGCCCCCTACCTGTTGCCCTGTCGCGCGAGCTGGGCTCGCTGCTCTCGCGCTTGAAGCTGCGGCGCTGCCGGATGGTGGGGGAGGCTCCCACGGTGCTCGGCCGCGTATGGATTCACGGCCCCGGGGAAGTCCGCCTGGGGCACCGCGTGGTGCTGGACGGGCGGATGGCGCCCATCGAGCTGCACGCGATGCGGGGCGGAAGCATCGTCCTGGGCGACGACGTCGCCATCGAAGGAGGCGCCTCGCTGGAGGCGCTCCAGTCCATCACCGTCGGCGCGGGCGCGAAGCTGGGTGCCTTCTGCAAGGTGATGGACAACCAGCACCACCCGCTGCGAGGCAACCGGCACGAGCGGCCCCCCTCCGTCCCATTGGTCATCGAGGACGGAGTGACGGTGGGCAGCCGCGCCATCCTCCTCCCGGGCACGCACCTGCAGCAGGGTGCCACCGTGGCCCCCGGCACCGTGATTTCCCGCCGCATCCCCCCGCGCGTGACGGTGGGGGGCTCGCCGGCCCGGGTGCTTCGCCGCGAGGTGGCCGAATGACTCCGAGAATTGCCTCCGTCCCGCTGTCCACCGTGGTGGCCCAGCTCCACGGGCTTCGCGAGTCGCTGGAGCCCCGGGCCGAGCGCGCGGTGGCCCTGGTGCGCGCGCGCTGGCTGTTCCGCTCGCTCCAGTCCGTGGGCCACAACGTGGCCGCGTACGGGCCCCTCTCCGTGAAGAACGAGGGCACCATGAAGCTGGGGGACCGGCTCACCTTCGTGGGCGGAATGATGCCCAGCTCGCTGGTGAGCCACCCGGGTGCCCGGCTGACCATTGGCGCCGAGACTCAGTTCAACTACGGCGTCTCCCTGGAGGCCTGGGAGTCCGTCACCCTCGGTGAGCGATGCATGTTCGCCTCGTTCGTACGCATCAGCGACCGCGACGGACACCGCACCGCGCCCATCGTCATCGAGGACGACGTCTGGGTGGCCCACGGCGCCATCATCATGCCGGGGGTGCGCGTGGGGGCGCGCTCGGTGGTGTCCGCCGGAAGCATCGTCACCCAGGACGTACCGCCAGACTCGCTCGCCATGGGCAACCCCGCCCGCAACATGAGCCTGGAATTGGTCGCCCGCGAGTCGGGCGCCTGACTCCCGCGAGTCGCGGCCGCATTCCGTCTTCCCTTCACCTCATTCCAGACAGGAACGAAACCATGAGCAGCCTCCGTGAGCGCATCCGTACCTTCATCGTCGACACCTTCTTCGTGGACGAGTTCGCCGACGACGACTCCTTCCTCCGCAAGGGCCTCATCGACTCCACGGGGATGATGGAGCTGGTGGCCTTCCTGGAGCAGGACTTCGGCCTCAAGCTCGAGGACCGCGAGCTGGTGCCGGAGAATCTGGACTCGCTGTCGCGCGTGGTCGCCTTCGTCGAGAAGAAGCAGCAGCAGCGCCTGCCCCAGGCCGGCTGAGAGAGAGCACCGCCATGTGTGGCATCACGGGTTTCACCTTTCCGGCGGGCGAGAGCGCCGGCGCCGCGCGGCAGGAGTCCGCCGAGCGGCTGCGAAGGATGACCGCCAGCATCAAGCACCGGGGCCCCGACGCACAGCGGGCCCTGCTGCTGAATGGCGTGGGCCTGGGCCACACGCGGCTCTCCATCGTCGACCTGGAGGGCGGCCATCAGCCCATGCGGGACGCGGCGACGGGCCTCACCGTCGTCTTCAACGGGGAGATCTTCAACCACGTGGAGCTGCGCGAGCAGCTCTCCGGGCGCTACGCGTTCCGCACGCGCTCGGACACCGAGGTCATCCTCGCGGCGTTCCTCACCTGGGGCATCGACTGCGTGCGCCGCTTCGAGGGCCAGTGGGCCTTCGCCCTGTGGGACCCGCGCGACAAGACGCTCTGGCTGTCCCGCGACAGGGTGGGCATCTGCCCGCTGTACTACGCGGAGCTGCCGGGCGGTCAGCTGGCGTTCGGCTCGGAGGCCAAGACGCTCTTCGCGGGCGGGCTGGTGACTCCGGCGCTGGACGCGCGCGGCCTCAAGCAGACCTTCCAGCTCTGGTCCCCGGTGGCGCCGCGCACCTCGTTCGAGGGCGTCAGCCTCCTGCCTCCCGCGCACTCGGCCCGCTTCCGGGACGGGAAGCTGGAGGTGTTCCGGTACTGGGATTTGGACTTCGGCGTGACGCCGGAGGCGGCGGACGAGCCGAAGCTGCTGGAGGAGCTGGGCGAGGTGTTGGAGCGCGCGGTGCGCCTGCGGCTGCGGGCGGACGTGCCGGTGGCGGCGTACCTGTCGGGCGGGCTGGACTCCAGCCTCCTGTGCGCGCTGGCGCAGGGGCAGCTGGGCGGCACGCTGCGCACCTTCTCCGTGGGCTTCGCGCACGCGCGCTTCGACGAGCGCCAGCACCAGACCACCGTGGCGGAGGAGCTGCACACGCAGCACCGCGTGGTGGAGATGAAGGACGGGGACATCGGCAAGCTGGTGCCCGGCGTCATCTTCCACGCCGAGCAGGCGATGATGCGCTCCGCGCCCGCGCCCTTCCTGCGCCTGAGCGAGTGGGTGCGGGAGAATGGCATCCGGGTGGTCCTCACCGGGGAAGGGTCGGACGAGATGTTCCTCGGCTATGACCTCTTCAAGGAGACGAAGGTCCGCCAGTTCTGGGCGCGCCAGCCGGCGTCGAAGTACCGCCCGCTGCTGCTGCGGAAGCTCTACCCCACCCTGTCGGTGAGCCAGCAGAACGTGGAGCTGCTGCGGGAGTTCTTCGGCATGGGGCTGGAGGACCCGGGCAGCCTGGCCTTCTCGCACCTGGTGCGCTGGTCCAACAGCGGCCGCATCTCCCGCTTCCTCGCGCCGGAGTTCGCCGCGCGCGTGGCGGACGAGGACCCGGTGGCCTCGGTGCTCCAGTCGGTGCCGGAGCACGTGGCCCGGTGGCGGCCGCTGGCGCGCGCGCAGTACCTGGAGGCGAAGACGCTGCTGTCCGGCTACCTCCTGTCCGCGCAGGGCGACCGCATGCTGCTGGGCAACGCGGTGGAGGGGCGCTTCCCCTTCCTGGACACGGCGGTGATGGAGTTCGCCGCGCGCGTGCCGGAGCGGCTGCGCCTGAAGGGGCTGGACGAGAAGCACCTCCTCAAGCGCTTCGCCCGGGGCAAGGTGCCCGCCTCCATCCTGGAGCGGAGCAAGTTCCCCTACCGTGCCCCCATCGCCGGAGCGCTGGTGGGCCCCGACGCGCCGGCCTGGGCCCGGGAGCTGCTCGCGCCCGAAGCGGTGGCGAAGGTAGGCGTCTTCGACGCGAAGAAGGCGGAGCGGCTCGTCGCCAAGCTGCGCGCGCCCAACGCCGCCGAGAGCGAGGCGGACACCATGGCCCTCTTCGCCATGGCATCCACGCAGCTGCTGGCCCACCACTTCCTCCACCCGCGCCCGCCCCCGGCCGCTGACGTGGACGCGGTGGTGCTGGAGGCCGCATGAGCGCCGGGTGCACGGTGGACGCCGTGGTGCGGGAGGCCTCATGAGCGCCGCGGACTCTTCTCCCGCCTGGGTGCTCGGCCACGCGGGGCGCACCCCGGACGCGCCCGCGGTGGACTCGCCGTGGGTGCGGCTGACGTACCGGCAGCTCGCGGACCGGATGCTGGCGCTGGCCGGACACCTGCGCGCGGCGGGCGTCGGCCCGGGAGACAAGGTGCTCATCGCCCTGCCCCTCGGCTCGGCGGCGGTGGTGGCGGGGCTCGCGGTGCAGGCGCTGGGCGCGTGCGCGGTGGAGCTGGACCGCGAGTCCGGCGCGGCGTCACTGGACGCCATCCTCACGCAGACGGGCGCGCGGCACGCCTTCCTCTTCGGACAGGACGCGCGCAAGTGGGCCGGCAAGTCCGGCCTGAGCCATTTCTACGTGGTGCACTCCTCGCGGCCACCGGAGCGCATGCTCCAGGTGCTCGCGCCGGCCGGCTGCGCCTGGGTGCAGGAGGACGGCGCGCTGGACGCGGAGGCGAAGGCCGCTCCGCTTGAGGCACTGCCCTCCACGCCGGCCGACACGCACGCGGCCATCGTCTACACGTCCGGCAGCACGGGCACGCCCCGGGGTGTCATCCAGACGTTCGGCAACATCGCCGCCAACACGCGCTCCATCGTCGAGTACCTGGGCCTGACTCCGGGAGACAGGGCACACCTCATCCTCCCGCTGCACTACTGCTACGGGAAGAGCGTGCTCCAGACGCACCTGCTCGTGGGCGGCTCGGTGTTCCTGGACCCGCGCTTCATGTACCCGCAGGTGGTGCTGGAGGCCATGGCGGCCGAGGGCAGCACGGGCTTCGCCGGAGTCCCGCTCACCTTCGAGCTGCTGAAGCGACAGGCCAGCCCCGAGTCCCTGTCCACGCTCAAGCTGCGCTACGTCACGCAGGCGGGCGGAGGCATGGCGCCGGACACGATTCAGTGGACGCGCGACGCGTTCCGCCCGGCGGAGCTGTTCGTCATGTACGGCCAGACAGAGGCCACCGCGCGACTGAGCTACCTGCCGCCGAGGCTGGCGCGGGAGAAGGCAGGCTCCATCGGAATGGGCATTCCGGGCGTGGAGCTGCGCGTGGTGGCGGAGGACGGCACGCCGCTGCCGGTGGGCGAGACGGGCCACCTGGTGGCGAAGGGCGCCAACGTCACGCCAGGCTACCTGGGCGCGCCCGAGGAGACGGCCACCGTGCTGCGGGACGGCTGGCTGTGGACGGGCGACCTGGCCTGGTGCGACGCGGACGGCTGCTTCTTCCTGGTGGGGCGCGCGAAGGAAATCCTCAAGGTGAACGGCCACCGGGTGAGCCCGGCGGAAATCGAGCACCAGCTCGCGCGCCACCCGGCGGTGAAGGAGGTGGCGGTGGTGGGAGTGCCGGACGCGCTGGGCGGCGAGGCGGCCTGCGCGGTGGTGGTGACGCACGAGGGCGCCGAGGTGAAGGAGGACGACTTGCGGCGCTTCTGTCGCGAGTCGCTGCCGGTGCACAAGGTGCCGAAGCACGTGGTGTTCTCGGAAGCGCTCCCGCGCGGACCCGCCGGCAAGGTGCTCAAGGCGGAGCTGCGCACACGGTATTCGTCAGTCGGTTCTTCGTAAGGAATTCGAGAGGGGTGGACACGATGAAGTTCTCCAAGCAGGTGCTGGAACTGGACTGGGAGGCCAAGGCGGCCGAGCTGTCCGAGGGGCTCCGCGAGGCGGTGCTGAAGAAGCTGAAGAAGCGCGGGCTGGTGGTGGCCATCTCCGGTGGCATCGACTCGGCGTGCGTGGCGGCGCTGGCGGTGCGGGCGCTGGGGCCGGAGCGCGTGTTCGGCATCCTCCTGCCGGAGAAGGACTCCAGCGGGTGGAGCTCGCAGCTGGGCCGCAAGCTGTCCGAGAAGCTGGGCATCAAGTACCAGCTCCACGACATCGCTCCGATTCTGGAGGCGGCGGGCTGCTACCGGCAGCGGGACGAGGCGGTGCGCTCGGTGTTCCCGGAGTTCACCCCGGACATGAAGTGGAAGATCGTCATGCACGGTGACCGACTGAACACGGACACCATGAACTTCTTCAACGTGGTGGTGCAGGTGAACGGCGAGGAGCGCCGCTTCCGCCTCTCGCCGCAGGCGTACACGCAGATTGTCGCCGCGACGAACTTCAAGCAGCGCACCCGGAAGATGATGGACTACTTCCACGCGGACCGGCTGAACTTCGCGGTGGCCGGCACGCCCAACCGCCTGGAGTACGACCAGGGCTTCTTCGTGAAGCTCGGTGACGGCGCGGCGGACGTGAAGCCGATTGCGGGCCTCTACAAGACGCAGGTCTACAAGCTGGCGAAGCACCTGGGCGTCATCGACGAAATCACCAGCGGCGAGCCCACCACGGACACGTTCAGCCTTCCGCAGTCGCAGGAGGACTTCTACTTCTCCGTGCACTACTCGCAGCTGGACCTGCTGATGTGGGCGAAGAACCACGCAGTGTCCACGGACGAGGCCGCGCAGGTGATGGGCCTGACGCCCACGCAGGTGCAGCGCGTCTACGACGACATCGACCAGAAGCGCCGCTCCACCGCGTACCTCCACTCCGCCCCGCTCCTGCTGGAGAAGGTGCCGGAGCTGGACGCGTTCAAGCTGGGCTGAGCAGGCCCCCTGTTGCCCGAACCGAGGGCTCCGCCGCCCGTTCCCCGGCGGGTGGGTGGAGCCGGACCGACGGACGGGGTATGGAATACGGGCTCCCGTCCCACGTCGGAGAAGACATGAACAGGTTCCTCGGCATCGCCTCCCTCCTCCTGGCCTCCGCTGCGCTCGGTGTCGCCCTCTGGGGCGGAGGTGAGTCCGTATCCCCCACCCCCGCCCCGCAGGACGAATCGGCCGCCGTCGCGCCCGAGGACCTGGAGTATCTGGAGCGGCGAATCCAGGCGATGGAGGACACCACGCTGGGCCTGTCCCGCCGGCTGATGGCGCTGGAGAAGCGGCCGGCGGTGTCCGCGGATGGAGGCCCGGTGGCCGCCCCCACGGCGCTCACCGCGGAGCTGGAGCAGCTTCGCGCGGAGGTGCGCGGAATGGTCGCCGGTGAGGCGCTCCACTCCGAGGGCGGGCGCGCCTACCTGAAGGACGCGGTGCGCTCGGTGCAGGACGAGATGCGCACGGAGCAGCGCGAGGCCCGCCAGCAGGAGTGGGTGCAGGCCCAGGCGCAGGGCCAGACCCAGCGCGCGGAGCGGCTGCGCCAGTTCGTCAGCGACGCGAAGCTCAACTACAACCAGGAGCAGACGCTGACCCGCCGCATGCAGTCGGAGGAGGCGAAGCGCCAGGCCCTCATCGAGGAGGTCCGCGCCGGCACGAAGAACCCCCGCGACATGCGGCAGGAGCTGCGCGCCGAGCGCCAGACGACGGACCAGGAGATGGCCGCGCTCCTCGACGAGGCCCAGCAGGCGAAGTACCGGGAGCTGCGTCGCGAAGAGGGCCGGGGAGGCGGAGGCGGAGGCGGAGGCGGAGGAGGAGGCGGCGGCGACCGCCCTCGCGGGGGGCGCGGTGAGCGCACCAACGGCGCGCAGCCGTAGTCGCCCCGCTCAGCCACACGGGGGCCGCGCGTTGTGGGAGATGACCAGCACCTCCTCCGACCTCGGCTCCTCGCGCGCCCAGGCCAGCAGCGCGCCCAGCCCGTCTGCGCCCCGCGTCCGGGCCACCTCCAGCGAGACGTCCTCGCGGTACGGATAGAAGAGGTCCTTCTCCCCCAGGCTCTGCTCCGCCCAGCACCGCCAGCCGGGCATGGAGCGGCCCGGCGCGGGCTGCAGGCCCACCACCTCGTAGCCCTCCGACGCGAAGGTCCGGTGCAGCCCCACCACCGTGGCGCCCGTGCCGAAGCCGCACACCACGGTCCTCACGGCGGGAAAGGCGTCGCGCACCACCTCCCGGAGCTTCACGGCCCAGGACGCCACGCACTCCACCAGCGCCCCGTTGGCGAGCTGCCTCGGCCAGCACCACCCCCGGCGCTCATAGCCCTGCGCCAGCTCCCACGCCTCGGAGAGCCCGCGCACGGTGCGCACCTCGCCGCCGAACCCGTTCGTCCGCAGGTACGCCGTCCCCTGCGCGTCCGTCAGCGCCACCACCGGCAGGCCCCGCTCCCGCCCCAGCGCGTCCAGCGCCAGCGCGGTGGCGGCCCCGGAGAGCTCCACCAGCCCCGTGGCCCCCTCCGGCAGCGAGGACTCCAGGTACCGCGAGAAGGTGAGGTACTTGAGGCTCCCCGCGGGGAGCGAGCCCCCCCATAGCACCACGGGGCCACCGGGCCAGGGACGCGACAGCGGGAACACGACGCGCATGCGGGACCTCCAGGCCCCAGCGTTCCCCACTCACGTCGCACCGCGCCAACCCCGCGCCCCCCGCGCTGTCGGCCCGTGGACCGGAAGGCCGCCCGTCCGCCCTCCGAGGACACTTGTCTCCGTCCCAGGGCCCACGCGAAGGGCCTGTGGGGCCGTGGGCTGTGCAATAGTTGGCGGCGGATTCCCATGCTCCGCCGGCTCCTCCCCACGCTCGTGGCCCTGGGTTGTGGCCTCCTGGCCCTTGGCTGGGGGCTGTTCAGCCTCCAGCGCATCTTCCTCCAGGAGCGCGAGGACGCCCGCGCCCAGGTGCACTCGCGCCGCGAGGCCCTGCAGCACTTCGCCACCCAGACCTTGCGGCTGAGCCTGCCCCTGCACTTCGAGGCGCGGCTCCCCGCCCTGCACGACGCCGCGGGAGACCCGCTCGTCTCGGCGGAGGGCTTCTATCTCCGCTTCCGCGGCAAGCAGCTGCTGCCGCGCCCCACCCGCCCCCGCCCCGGCACGCAGGCGCCCGTCCGCGACGCGTACTACGCCCTCGAGGCCCACCTGCGGGAGGGCGCCTCCTCGGTCCGCCTGGAGCAGCGCCTCGTCCTCCCCCCCGTGGATGACAAGGACGAGGACGGGTGGAAGCAGCCCCTCATCGTCCCCCCCTTGAATGACAAGGGCGAGGACGTCTGGGAGCGGCCCCTCGCGGCCCCCCTCGTGGACCGCTCGACGGCGAGCCGATGGGAGCAGCGCCTGGAGCTGCTGCACGCCGCGGATGCGGCGCTCTCGACACCGGGAGCCCGGGGCGCCAGCAGGCGGGTGGAGGCCATGCTGCGCTTCCACGCCGACAACCCCCTGCCCGCGCCGCAGGAGCTGCTCTTCCTGTTGCTGGCCGCGGAGCAGCTGCAGCGTGGGCCGGACACGGAGCCGCTCGTCCGGGCGCTGCTGCGCGAGGGCTTGCCGGAGGACTTCGGCGGCTTCGCCCGCGCGTCGGGACTCCAGCGGGACTTGCTGCGCGCGCGCCCACGGCTCACCCAGGTGGACTTCGACTTCCTCCACACCCGCGTCCTCCAGCTCAGCGCCAGCCTGGGCGAGCCCTTCCGTGACTTCGTGGAGCGCGCCACCGAGGTGGGCGCTGGCGGGCTGGTGATACCGGACGACCTCAGTGAGCCCGTCCTGATGCGCGAGCAGTGGTACGTGACCTCCCGGAAGGAGGCGGTCTACGGAATCGCGGTGAACATGGACGACCTGCTGCGCCCCATCGCCGAGGACCTGCGCGCGCGCCAGCTCCTCGACGCGGACGGCGTGCTCCGGCTGAAGCCCGGCAGCGGAGTGCAGCAGGTGCGCACGGTGCAGGTCCTCGCGGACATGCCCCAGTGGGCGCGGGCGGAGGCGGACATCGAGGCGCGCTATGGCCTGAAGACGGCGCTGGTGGCCGTGTGCGGCGCGCTGGCGCTGGCCATCTTCGCGCTGTCGGTGGTGTCGCAGCAGCGCAAGTACCGCTTCCTGGAGCTGAAGAGCGACTTCGTGGCCACCGTGTCGCACGAGCTGCGCACGCCGCTGGCCTCCATCCGACTGCTGGGCGAGACGCTGGAGCGCAAGCTGTCGCAGGCCCCCGAGGTGCGGGACTACCCGACGCGCATCGTCCAGGCGGCGGACGGGCTCCACTTCCTCGTGGAGAACATCCTGTCCTTCAACCGCATCGACAAGGGCCGCTGGAAGCTGCGGACCTCGCTGGTGCGGCTGGAGGAGCTGGTCAACCCGCTGCGCGACGACCTGGCCAGCGCCACCAGCGTCCCGCTCAAGCTGACCACCGACGTGGGCGACGCGGAGCTGGAGGCGGACCCGTCCCTGCTGCGGCTGCTCTTCTCCAACCTGGGCCGCAACGCGTGCGCCTACAACCGGCGCAGCCCGGTGGTCATCTCCGTCACCGCCCAGCAGATTCCCGGCCTCTACTGCACCGTGCTCTTCAGCGACAACGGCGTGGGCATCCCCGCGTCCGAGTGGGAGAACGTCTTCCAGGAGTTCTACCGGCTGGCCCCCGCGGGGCTGGAGGCCCATGGCAGTGGCCTGGGACTGGCGCTCTGCCGGAAGATCATGAAGCTGCACGGTGGCGACATCCAGGTGGTGACCTCCGGGCCGGAAGGCACCACGTTCGCCCTGAACTTTCACGAGCCCTCTCGATGACGACCGCCACGCCGCCCCAGAACACCCGCCCCTCCGTCCTCATCGTCGAGGACGATGCCCACCTGCGCATCGGCCTGCGAGACAACCTGCAGGACGAAGGCTACGTGGTGTCCGAGGCGCCCTCCGCCCGCGACGCCGAGCCGCTGCTGCGCGAGCGCGAGTTCGACCTGCTCATCCTGGACGTCATGCTGCCGGGCGAGGACGGCTACAGCTTCTGCCGCCGGCTGCGGACCGAGGGCGTGAAGAGCATGGTGATGATGCTCACCGCGCGCTCGCTGGAGGACGACATCCTCCGGGGCTTCGAGGCGGGCGCGCAGGACTACCTCACCAAGCCCTACCGGCTGCGGGAGTTGCTGGCCCGGGTGCGCGCGCTGGTGCGGCGGGCCGGCACGCCGCCGCCCCAGGTGATGACCTTCAGCGGCTACTCCCTGGACCTGGGCCGGCGCGCGGTGGCGCGGCCGGACGGGACGGACGTGGAGATGACGCGCACGGAGTTCGACCTGCTCGCCTTCCTGCTGCGCCACAAGGACCGCGCGCTGCCCCGGGGAGAAATCCTGGACGCGGTGTGGGGCCGTGACGTGGTGGTGGACCCGCGCACGGTGGACAACTTCGTCTCCAGCCTGAAGAAGAAGCTGGGGTGGACGAGCGCCTCCGGGTTCACCATCCACACGATTCGCGGCGTGGGCTACCGGATGGAGGTCTCCGGGCCATGACTGAACGGTGACGAAGAGATGGCCAAGCCACGGCCATTCCGTGGCGCCGACTCCGTAGTTTGAATGGTGCGTGGACGGGGCGCTCCAAAGCCAACCGCCCACGCCGGTGTCCGGCCGTAGGGGAGCGGCCGGACACCGGGAGCATCGTCCTTGGAGGAGGCCTTCCACAATGTTCAGGTCAGTCATCGAGCGGCAGAGGGCAGGACGTCTTGGCACGGGGGTGTGGGTGTCCATCGGGGTGCACGTGGCGCTGTTCGCCGCCGTGCTCGTCATCTCCGCGAGGCCCGCGGAGCTGCCGCCGGAGCCGGAGAAGGAATACGTCCTCAAGCTGAACCCGGGCCCCAACCTGGCGAAGGGCTCTCCGGCGCCCGCCGCGCCGAAGCAGGCCAACAGCCAGCCGCCCCGGAAGCCGCGCAACAAGGACCGCGCCCCCACCCAGGTCCAGCCGCTGCCGACGGAGCCCCCGGCACCCGTGGAGCCCACCGCCCCTGACACTGGCAACACCGACGAGACGGCGGAGCCGGGCGAGGGCGTCGCCGGTGGCCACCCGGATGGCGACGAGAACAGCACGGCCATCGGCGTGCCGCTCATCCCCGGCCTCACGGGAGGCACGGGCCAGGGCGGCACGGGCACCGAGGTGCTCCAGTTCGGCCAGGGCATGACGCCGCCGGTGCTGATGGGCGGCACCCCCATCGACTACACCCCCGCGGCCCGCGCGGCCCGCGTGGAAGGCACGCTCATCGCCAAGTGCGTCGTCACCGTGGAGGGCCGCGTGCGGGACTGCCGCCTCATCAAGGGCCTGCCGCACATGGACGAGTCGGTGGTGGACGCCCTGGAGAGCCGGCGCTACCGCCCGGTGACGTACCAGGGGCGGGCCGTGAGCGTGTCCTACGTCTTCACCGTCCGCCTCTCGTTGCCCCGGTAGGCCTCGTCAGAGGTCGTCGCGCTGGAGACCTCGTCAGAGGGTGATGCCACCCACCGGAACCAGCACGTGCTTGAGCACGTAGGCCTTGAGGCGCTGGCGGGTGGCATCCTCCAGGGTGAGGGAAATCTGCGGGTGGACGCGGGAGCCCACCTCGAAGAGCACCGCCTCCAGCAGCATGCCGTCCTGGGCCACGGCGTACAGGCGGTCCAGGGTGGGGTCTGACGCTTCCGCCTTTCCCTGCTCCTTCATGCCCTCGTGGACGACGAGCGCGGAGCCCAGGCACTCCAGCTCCTCCACGGAGGAGAAGTGCTCCTCCGTGGAGCCGGTCATCTCCTGGCGGTGGGACGGCTCTCCCAGCCACAGTGCCTTGCAGTTGGCGAAGGCGAACCAGGCCGGGTCGTGGTTCGGGTCGAACTGGATGGAGATGTCCTCGCCAGCCCGCTCCGCGTAGCCACGGGGGACGATGGAGTCCTCGCGGATGATGAGCCCCAGCTGCGAGTTGTTGCGGAAGAACTGGCGGATGACGGGGTAGCGCGGGCTGAGCACCAGGCACCACGCCCAGGCGTCGAGCGCTTCGTCGAAGCGCCCCAGCTTCGCGAGCGCATTGCCCTGGAAGAACCACGAGCGGTGGTCATCCGGGTTGAGCGCGCTGGCCTTGCGGTAGTGCTCCAGCGCGGTGGGCACGTCGCCAGCGAAGTAGGCCGCGTCCCCGCGGAAGTTCCAGGCCATGTAGCAGTCAGGGCAGACCTCGGTGGCGCGCGCGTAGAGCTTCCCCGCCTCGTCATAGCGCCTGGCCTGGAAGTGCGGCTCGGCCTCGTCGAGCAGCTTCCGCGCTCCGGCGTGCTCGGGCCACTCGCGGATGACGCGCTCGCCGCGCTCCACCACCACGCGGGGGAACTCCACGACCTTCACGCGCTGGGGCCACAGCGGCTCCGCCCAGCCTCCCGGCGGCGAGTCCTTGCCCTCGACGCGGTAGGAGACCTTCGACGCCTCCAGGCGCTTCACGATTTCCGCGGGGGAGAGGAACTCCGGCTGCCCGGGCCCCGAGGCAGAGGCGGGCGTCTCCGTCGCTTCCGTCCCCTTCGTGGCCGCGGGCTTCGGCGTGGAGGCACAACCCAGGAAGAGCGCACAGCCGATGGCGATGAGTGAGCGATTCAAGAGGGCGTGCCCTTTCGGTGGTGGAGGCGCGGCCAGTCTACGCCCCGGAAGCCGGGTCACCGCGCACCCGAAATGAAAAGACATGGCCTGTCGCAGTGCGCCTCGTTTTCCGTCAGTGACGGAGAGTACGGTTCTCTCCGGTTCACGACCGTAACGACACACACAGGAGGGGTCATGCGAATGCAGTGGATGAAGCGAGGCAGCACGCTGGCACTCGTCGTGGGGGGCCTGATGGCCGGAGGCTGTGGCGGTGAGCTGGAGCCCCTGGCACCAGAAGTCGCCGAGGCCACCGCCGCATGGTGTGCCACGGAGGTGGCGGACACCGCGGAGCTGGCACGGGTGGACGCGGAGCTGGCGGAGCACGCGGTGAGCGCGATGCGCCTGCCGGGCTCGGTGCGCGTGCCCACGTACATCCACGTCATCCGCAAGGGGACGGGGACGGCGAACGGGGACGTGCCGGACACGGTGGTGCGCGCGCAGTTCGAGGTGCTTCGCAGTGCGTTCAGCGGCACGCCCTTCGCCCTCGAGCTGACGGCCATCACCCGGACCACGAACCTCACCTGGTACACGATGTCCCCGGGCAGCTCGGCGGAGCGGACGGCGAAGACCGCGCTGCGCCGGGGCGGCAAGGAGTCGCTCAACCTGTACCTCGCGAATCCCGGAGGCGGGCTGCTCGGCTGGGCGACGTTCCCCTGGAGCTACACCTCCAGCCCGGTGAACGACGGCGTGGTGATGCTGAACTCGACGGTGCCGGGCGGCACGACGGCGCCCTTCAACGAAGGGGACAGCGCCGTGCACGAGGTGGGGCACTGGCTGGGCCTGAATCACACGAACCAGGGCTGCTCGTTGGATGACGGCGTGGCGGACACGCCGAGGGCCAGCGGCTCCTCCTTCGCCTGCACCGATGGACTGGACACGTGCCCGGCCGACCCCGGACCGGACCCCATCCACAACTACATGAGCTACACGGACGACCGCTGCATGTTCGAGTTCACGCCCGGCCAGTCCGCTCGCATGGACAGCATGGCGCTCACCTACCGCTGAACCACGCGGCGGGAAGTCGAGGGCGGGCGGGCCTCCGTGCCCGCCTGCCCGTGGGGCTCGGAGGTACTGTCGCCCTGGGGCTGAGTCCCAGGCCCGCCTGCCCGTTGGGCACCTCGGTGGCGTCCTCCTTCGGGCGGATGGGGGCCCCTGGGTGCGTGGAAAGACTCGCACGAGGGGGACACCTTCGTTAGTAGCGGGACGCCGCACCGGGCCAGGGTCGCGGTACCAAGGCACACGGGCGGGCCTCTCTGGCCGGGGGCCGGCCGGCCTCGGGTTCCCGGCATGGACGATGTCGAGCACCTGGTACGACGCGGTGGTGGTAGGCGCGGGCTTCGGCGGGCTTGCCACGGCGCTGGAGCTGACGCGGCGAGGCGCTCGCGTGGCGCTGTGCGAGACGCTGAACTACCCCGGCGGCTGCGCCAGCACCTTCCGGCGAGAGGGCCATGCCTTCGAGGCCGGGGCCACGCTGTTCTCCGGCTTCGAGCCGCACCAGCTCTTCGGGCGGTGGATTCGCGAGCACGGCATGGCCGTGACGGTGGACTGGCTGGACCCGGTGGTGGAGCTGCGCACGCCGGAGCTGCGGCTGCCCGTGTTCCGGGACAAGGCCCGCTTCATCGAGTCGCTGTGCGCCCTGCCCGGTGCGCCCGTCGCCGGAATCCGGCGCCTGTTCGCGTTGCAGGCACAGGTGGCCGAGGCGCTGTGGCCGCTGTTCGATGACCCGGCGCTGCTACCGCCGCTGGATGTGAAGGCGCTGCTGCGCCACTCGGGACGGGTGCTCCGGTACGCCCCGCTGTTGCGGTGGATGGGGCGGCCCCTGGGCGCGGTGCTGGAGCACCTGGGGCTCGCCGGCTTCGCTCCGCTGCGCACGTACCTGGATGCGCTCTGTCAAATCACCGTGCAGTGCAGCGCGGCGGAGGCGGAGGCACCGTTCGCCCTGGCGGCCATGGACTACTACTGGCGTGGCACGGGGCATGTGCGGGGTGGCATCGGGAAGCTGGCGGAGGCGATGGCGAGAGCCGTGGAGGCGCGCGGCGGAACGGTGCTGCTGGCCAACCGGGTGAAGGGCGTTGCCCGGGTGTCCGGAGGCTGGAGCGTGGCGACGCGGAAGGGCGAGCTGCTGGCGCGGCACGTCGTGGCCAACCTGCTGCCGAGGGGCGTGACACGGCTGCTGGGAATGCCACCCGAACAGCTCCCCGGGCTGGGAGCGATGTCCGAGCGCATCGAGGAGGGCTGGGGCGCGGCGATGCTGTACCTCGTGGTGAAGGCGCCGGAGCACGGGGACGGCAGCGCGCACCACCTGGAGCTGGTGAAGGACACGGGCGCGCCCTTCATCGAAGGCAACCACCTGTTCATGTCCATCAGCGGCGCGAAGGACGAGGGCCGCGCGCCCGAGGGTCACCGCACGGTGACGGTGTCCACGCACGTGCCGCTGAAGACGCTGGCGGGCATGTCCGCGGAGGAACAGGCGCCGTACATGCGCTGCATCCAGGAGCGCATGCACCAGGGCCTGGAGCAGCTCGCGCCCGAGTGGATGGCGGGCCTCACGCACACGATGACGGCGTCACCGCGCACGTATCAGCGCTTCACGCAGCGGGAGGGCGGCGCGGTGGGCGGAGTGCCCCGGCGCGCGGGGCTGGGGAACTACCGGAACCTGGGCCCCATGCAGGTGATGGACGGGCTGTGGCTCGTGGGTGACTCGGTGTTCCCCGGGCAGAGCACGCTGGCCACGGCGGTGGGCGGCGTGCGCACGGCGGCAAGCATCGCCTCCCGGAGCTGAAGCCTCACTCCAACCCCTTCGCCTGGACGGTGGAAGCAGTGTCCACTCGACGGACTCGTTCAACAGGCCGCGCGCACCTGCGTGTTCATGGCCATACCTGACTCAGACCTGGTAGGCCATGCCCTATCTGACCGGCACTTTGCGAGTAGTGATACCCCAGCCGCCTTCAGGCTTCATCTTGATGAGTTGGTCGACAATCCGGTCGATCAGGAACATCTGCGTCGTGTTCCCGAACAACCCGCTCCGCGCCGTCAGTCGAACGCCAGACGGTTCCGGCCATCGACAGGGTCGTACAAATAGTGCCGGTCGTCAGGACAACGATGTTTTCGGGGGTCTCACGAGCGTTGAAGTCGATCAACTGGGCGCAGGGTCGCGCCTACTACTGGACGGCCGGGTCATCAGTCGGACGTCACGATCTCGAACCCGGCGAGGAGCGCCACGCCGCCGCCGAGACCCGCGCCGATCGAGTAGGAAAACCCTTCGTACTTCAGCTTGTCGTCGGCGCTGAAGAAGATGTTGAATCCGAGGCCGGCCCCGACGTGAAGACCGACGTGGGCGCCCCAGAACTCGCCTTTCAGCTCGTGTGGAAAGGCCAGCTTCGCGCCGATCGAGATCGCGGCCGCTTCCCACTCGATGACCACTCCAACGGATGCCTCGGCGCCGGAGAACCATTTCACCTTGCTGCCCTCGTGCAGCGGGAGCGCCACGCCCGTGATCCCGCCGATGCCGGCGCCGACCTTGGCGCCCGACACGATCCCTATCTGCAGGGTGTTGTGCCCCCCCGGGGCCTTGGATCCGAGGCGCTGCTGAAGATTGCTCACGAGGCGCGGATCCGCCTGGCCCGCCTGGATCATGCGCTGTGTCTGCCCGATGAGTTCACTTCCCGCCAGCCCGGCGACGGCGCCGGAGAACTGGGCGAAGGTGTCGCCGTTGCGCGCGGACTCCTCGGCGAAGCGAGCCCAGATCCTCGCCCCCTGGAAGATATCGGGAAACTTCGGGATCTGCGGACCGCCGGCGCCGCCTCTCAGCGGCCTCGGGCCGACCATGTCGGCGCGCATCTGGGCGAGCACCGCGGCGCTCCGAATGGCATCCGCCGTCTGGTTCTGGAATCGTTCGACGTCGTGCTGCGAGAGGAGAGTCTGTTCGCTCATAGTGCCTCCTATACGCTGGTGACTTCGAGGCCCTCAGGCGGTTGCCTGGGAACCACGTTCACCCAGCAGCAAGTGACGTACCAGGATGAACCTCGGGGCGGTTCGAGAAGGCATCCCCTGGCATGACCTGCGCGCCCCGCACAACTGCGTCTTCGATGGACGCAATCGCGTTCAAAGGAAACGCGTTCCCGATTGGCAGCCACATCGTCAGTACGCGTACTCCCATTGGGCTTGCCCCGGTTTCGTGGCTCTCCCGCACTTGATGGGGTCCGTGAGCGAGGAAGCAGGCGGGGTCGGCAGGATGCCGCCGCAGCGAGGTAAGCGCCCGGTCCAGCCCAGGGTGCCGAGGAGCGTGGAGCGTGGCAGGTAGGGGGCGTGAATGACGGCGCGTCGACGAGCCTATCGCTGCTGAGAGCGCTGGGCCCTCATCGAGTACATGAAGACGCTCTGAGCCGTCCCCGCTGCTCCACCCCAAAGCCCAGCAAGCTCAACGGCTTGCTGGGCTTTTCCACGTCCGGCGCCGGGGCGGGCCCGCCATGACCGGCCCAGTCCCGCGTTCCGAGAAAATGTGGTTTTTAACGAAGAGTCCGGGGCCCTCCCGTTCATGGGGTGCGCAAGGCATCAAGGGGGAGGAGGGGGACACCGGAGCCGTCTGGAACAGGTCCACGCTGGCCGTGCCCGAGGGCCGGCCGGACGCGGCGTTCCCTTGAAAGCCTCGCAACGCTGTCTGTCCTCATGCGGGGTGAATACAGTGACAGCCAAAAACAACAATCCAGACAGTCAATATCCAGCGGAGGAGCGCGCGGAGGCTGGCATTGCCAGTCAGCAGCCGGCGCTGCTCATCGCGGGGCTGTACCGGCGCTTCGGGGGGGGCGTCTACCGGCGGGCCATGTTCCTGCTGAAGGACGCCGACGACGCGCGCGACGTGACGCAGGACACCTTCGTCGCGCTGGTGGAGCAATTGGCGCCCATGCGCTCGCCCCGGGAGTCGGCGTCGCTGCTGTACCAGATGGCCACGAGCCTGGCCATCGACCGGCTGCGCCACCGGGCCCGCTGGTTCGGCCCCGAGGGAAAACCCGAGCCGGAGGCGCACCCGGTGGAGTCCTCGCAGGAGGGAGGCGCCAGGCGCATCGAGGCGGCGAAGGACCTCTCGCTGCTCACCCGCGGCGAGTGCCCGCGCACCCTCCAGGTGGCGGTGCTCCACTTCGTGGAGGGGCAGACGCTGACGGAAGTGGGGGAAGGGCTGGACCTGTCACGCAAGACGGTGCACCGGCTGCTGGAGCGCTTCGTGAGCCGGGCCCGCAAACGCAGCACACGGCTTGTAAGGGGAAGCCCTTACGACACGGCTGGGCAATGACTGTCGAAAAGAAAAATGTCCCGAATTGCTGACGCCAGACGCTTTATCAGCCGCAGTGCCCCACCCCACCCGCCGTTTGATGGAGCCTCCGTGAAGCGCTCGCTCAAGCAATTGCTGATGTGTGCCCTGGCCGTGCCGATGATTTCCGCCTGTGGCGCCGAAGGAGACGCCGGGGCGGACACCCCGTCCCAGCCGGAGCCGGCGCCCCAGGCCCAGCCCCTGGTGGCCGAGGAGCCCGTGAAGGTCATGGAGGTGCCCAGCGATGGGTCCCGCACCCAATTGGTCCAGGCGGAGGAGTCCTTCGGCGACCCCCGGGCGGAGCTGGCCCCGGGCGACAAGCTCGGCATGATTCTCATCGACCGCTCGGGCTCCATGGGGACGGTCCGCACCAGCACGAGCAACACCCGCTGCGTGGACGCCATCCGGCAGGCGCGCATCGAGCTGGACAAGCTCTTCGACGAGCAGGGGCGGACCCACGTCGCGGTGTGGAGCTTCCATGGCGCCACCACCACGAAGCACACCAAGGGCTACGTGAGCCGCGCCACCGCCCATGCGGCCATCAACTCCGTGGAGACCCTCGGCTGTACCACGGAGAACACGCCGCTGGCGGATGCCATGTGCTGGGCCATCGACAACCTGTCGATCCAGGAGGCGGGCCAGGTCACCAACCTGTACATCGCCACGGACGGCTATGAGAACTCGAGCAACTCGACCCCTTGCATCAAGAACGCGACGGGGGTCAAGCTGCCGTCGGGTGACCCCCTGACGTCGGGCACCTGGCAGAACGCGGTCTACAACCAGGCGACCACCAAGCTGGTGAAGACGAGCACCAGCTACTGGGTGTCCGCGACGGACCTGGAGTTCGCGCCCTCCGGCCAGACGGACTTCACCGCCACCGCCACGTGCAGCGGCGTCGCGGCCTGTGAGGACAAGCTCTTCTCCGCGCTGGCGGCCGTGTCGGGAGGCGAGTACCGCCGGGCCAAGGACAACAATACGGCCTATCCGTGTTCGAGCTCGACGAGTTGCCCCATGCCCTACACCGGAACGACGGGCAACAAGTACACCTTCAGCGTGAGCGGCACCAACAACGCCACCGTCAACACGGCGAACCAGGGCATCTACCTGCTCGCCGGGGAGACCCTCACGGTGGGCACCTGCGGCGTCACCGGCGCCTCGGCCACGGGTGACACCTCCATGCGCCTGTTCGGCCTGACGGGCACGGAGGTCGCCGCGAGCGACGACGGCTGCGGGCTCCTCTCCAAAATCACGTACACCGCGCCCGCGACGGGCACGTACCAGGTCCGCGTCGGCTGCTTCGCCAACAACCCCTGCAGCGGCACGGCGGCCTACACCATCAGCGGCGCGTTCAACTACTCGGCGGCGAACACCAGCAACGCCACCGTCAACACGACCAACCGCCCCGTCTATCTGCGCCCGGGTCAGCGCATCCAGGTCGGCACCTGCACCGTGCCCGGTTCCTCGGGCGTGGGTGACACCTTCCTGCGGCTCTTCGGCAGCACTGGCACGCAGGTGGCCCTGAATGACCAGGCCTGCGGCAACCTCTCGTATATCTCCTACCTCGTTCCGACCACCGGCGCCGGCCAGTCGGAGGTCCGCGCGGGTTGCTTCTCCAGCCTCTCGTGCTCGGGCACGGTGAGCTACCTGCTCACCGACTCCAGCGTCCCCTGACGTCGGACGCGGGGGCCTGAGCGCCCCACCTTGCTTCCCCGCGCCGCCGAGGGGCACTCCTTCGGCGGCGCTGGAGGCCGAGATGCTGGCCACGGCGGAAGCGGACCTGGGCTCCTGTGCGACCTGGTCCGAGTGGTACTTCGCGAGCCCCTTGGGCATTCCCGGAAGGAAGGACGCCCCCTCAAAGGAGTCCCTGCGCAAGCGCAAGGGCTCCGGGGTGAAGCTCCTGAGCCTCAAGTCCATCAACGACGTCCTGACCGTGCTGCACAAGTTGCTCGCACTGGCCCAGGAACAGGAGTACGGGACTTGAACCCGTGCCCTCCGGTGCGACAGGACCGCGCGCCAACCGGCTGAACCAAGACACCGCTGCACCTGGGACAGCGATTCCAAACTCGAGCCCCCTGCCCCAAGAGGCGTTTGCTCAAGCCCTCTGCGGGGCCTACGCGCCCCGAGCCTCCATGGAACCACCCACCGTGGGCGGCTCATGGAGCGCGGAAGAAGCCAGCTCCGCGAGGATGCGCACCGCCTCGCGCGCCGCCGCCTCCGGCCGCACGCTCGTGTCGGAGATGCCGGCAATCAGCCGGGTAATGTCGTGGTCCACCCTGCCCTGCAGTCCCCACGCTCGCGCCGAGGGCGCGCTGAGGTACGCGGAGAAGGCATGGTGCCCGGAGCCCGGCCGCTCGCCGATGACGTGCACCAGCGCTCGCGGCGCAGACTCCTCCGTGTCTCCGAAGAGCAGCTCCCCCACCTGGTACCCCGCGCGCACGCGGCCGTACTTCACCACCAGGTGCTCGGGCGCCACGCGCCAGCCCGCCGCCGCCAGCTCCCGCCGCAGCTCGGTGACGAACGGCAGCAGGTGCCCCTCGTCCATCAGCGAGCGCGCGTCCAGCCCGTCCGAGATGACAAGCTGCGCGTCCCACTGCCCGGCCTGCCGCAGCCGCAGCATCCGCACCGCCAGCTCGGACGCTGAATCCAGCCGCTCCCCCGACGGCGGGTGCAGGATGTAGTCGCGCCGGTCCTCCGAGCACGTCCGCAGCGGCACCACGTCCGGAAGCCGCGCCACCGCCGCCTCGGACAGCTCGGACCAGAGGCCCGCCTTCGCGTCCTCGTACAGCGCGTGGAGCTCCCGCTCCAGCGCCGGGTCCAAATCGTACGTCCGCTCCCCGTGCCCCACCGCCAGCGGCACGCTGCGCTCGCGCACCGCGGCCATCTCCCGCTTCGCCTCCGCGAGCACCTCCGCGTCCGGGCGCGTGTCCCCCTTGCGCCGCCGGTACTGGAGGTACACCCACGCCGGATTCCCGAAGTGCTCCGTAGGCCCGCCCTGCGCGTCGATGACGCCCAGGTCCTGGAAGAAGGCCCACATCCGGTCATCCACCTTGAGGCCGAACTTCTCCCGCAGCCGGACGTGGTCCTGGAACGCCGTCGTCAGGTAGCTGAGCATCGGGTCGTTCCGCGTGGGCAGCGCCATGAGGTAGCCGGGGCCCGCCGGGGCCACCTGCTCCAGGCACCAGCCCAGGTCATCCAGCGACACGTCCATGTGCAGCGTGGAGCAGACGTCCAGGCCAATCATCAGCCCGTGCAGCTTGCCCATGACAATGTCTTCCAGGCAGCAGCGCACAAGCTGCTCGCGGGTGCGGAACACCTCCGGCCCGATGAAGCCCGCCACGTCATTCACGTGCACCCACGGCTCCGGCGCCCGCCCCGCCCCGAGCTGCGCCAGCGCCACGCGCGCCTTCAGCGCCCGCGCGAAGCCGTACTTGCGCGACTCGTGGATGAGCATGTCGCAGCCGTGGTGGTGCCCGTTCGTCGCGTCCGCGCCCTGCCCCGTCTCGAGGTAGAGCCCGAACTTCCCGGTGCGGCGGGCCGCATGCGCGACCATCTTCTCAATCGTCACGTCGAAGGTGCGGTTGGAGGCCTCGTTACCCCCGAGGCTCTGGAACCAGATGCCCGTGGTGCCTGGCTGCTTCGCCTCCACCTGCGCCTGCACGTCGATGTGCGAGAGCACGCAGTGGGGCATCACCTCCGTGAGCCCGAAGGTGGCGAGGATGTCGTGCAGCGCCGACTCCACCGCCGCCACCGACGCGGGCACCGAGGACACCGGATTCGTGCCCAGAACCACGTCCCCCACCGCGAAGGACCAGCCGTTGAAGACCTGCCAGCGGATGTCGTCCGGGTGGTCCGTGGGCGAGTTGGGCTGCAGCCGCGCCCCCAGGTAGCCCTTCGCGCCCAGCTTGCTCCCCGGCAACGGGTGGAAGATGCGAGCCCCCACCGCCGTCAGCTCCGCGTCGCTCATCAGCTTCACGACACAGGCGATGACGTCGCTGCCCAGCCCGCCGAGGATGGCGTGGACCTCCGCCTCGGGCGCGGTGAGCAGGAAGCGCTTGAGCTGCCCCAGCGTCCACTCGGCCAGCCGGGGCATCAGCTCCCCGTCCAGCGCCTCCAGCATGAACGCGTGCAGCCGGTCCTCGAACGGCGGGTGCGAGTGGATGGCGCCCAGCTTCGTGCGGGAGAGCAGCGCGCGCGCCTGCGCACGCGAGACGTCGTCCGCCGCGGCGATGCCGAGGGCGGCGTCGCCTTCCTTGAAGGCGTTGGCCGCGCCCAGAATCTGCTGGTAGAGGCGCCCGTCGAAAGAACCCTGGACCCGGTGGATGTAGCCGAAAACGTCCTCGCCGGTGAGGACGTCGCGGAGGCTCACGCTCATGGCGCGGGACAATGTATCCGGCGAGCCATTCCGGAAGCCATGCACGTGTTCGGGTGTCGCCTGTGTAACGCCCGGCCGCCCGTTCCGTATTCGTGGAACGGATTCGTTGCGGTCCCAAGCGCCCGCGTCACTCGTCGAGCAGGGCAGACCAGAAGCCCACCAGCCGCCACACGTCCGCCGCGTCCGCCTGCCGGTCCACCTCCGCGTGGGAGATGAGGGGCGTGGCCAGCTGGTGCACCTCCGTGTGGGGCCGCAACGCCTCGGCCAGCAGCACGGACTCCATGGCGGGAATCACCGTGTCGCCCGCGCCATGCAGCAGGTAGACGGGCGAGCCCGGCGCCGGAGAGCGGGCCGGTGACAGCGACGGGTCCGCGGCGAAGGCCTTCGCGTACGGCAGCAGCAGCGGCCCCAGCGCCTCCACGTTCCGGGTATTCACGTGCCCCATCAGCGTGGCGGCCGGCTCGGGCAGCTCCGCTTGCAGCGTCCGCGCCCGGGCGAAGGTCTGCTCCGCGAGCGCCTTGTCGGTGAGCGTCAGGTGCGAGGCGCGCAGGAAGGTGCGGATGGCCGCGCGCAGCGGCTCCACCTGCTCGGGTGGCACCAGCCGGTCCGCGACGTTGAGGAGGATGACCACCACGCCGTAGTCGTGCGGCGTCAGGCGGGTGCCGTCCGGCAGCTCCCCCGTGCACAGGAAGGCCAGTACCCGGGGCAGGTCGCCATGCCCGCCGAACGAGAGCGTGGCCGCCACCCTTCCCTTCAGCGCCGGCCGCCCCGAGGCCACCACGGACAGCCCGCCGGAGAAGCTGATGCCGAAGAGGTCCACCTTCCCGTCGGGCGCCAGGTCCGGCTGCGCCGAGGCCCACGCGGCGGCGTCCTCGATGACGTCCGGCAGGCGCGGGGTGATTTCGTAGCGCAGCAGGTCCGGCGGCTCGGGGGTGAGCACCCACTGCCCGCCCATGGCCAGGTCCCCGGCCAGCTTCACCAGGCGCGGCTCGTCGATGCCGTCCGCGTGCACGCCCGAGGTGAGCACCACCGTGCGGCCCCGCCGCTCCAGGGGGCGGTACAGCCGGGCGCGCACCGGGCCATGGCGCGTGGGCACGCGCACGTCACTCACGTCGAAGGGCACCGTGCGCCAGCGCGCGAGCGACTCGGCCGCGCCGCCCTGCATGCCCGCGGCGCGCACCACGAAGGCCAGCCCCCGCAGCCGCTCCGGCCCCGCCCACACCGCCAGGGCCAGCAGCACCGCCAGCGACGCGGCCAGGGTCCTCCGGCCGGTACGGCTCATTGAAGCAGGTGCTCCACGAAGGTGCACAGGCGCTCACGCTCGAAGGGCTTCTCCAGCAGCTCGCGCGAGTGGCGGCCCACGAACTCGCGGGCCTGCGGGGTGAAGGCGCCGCCCGTCATCAGCCCGGTGTGCGGCACCAGCTCCGGTGACAGTCGCTCCAGCTCCACCACGAACTCCATCCCGGTCATGCCCGGCATCATCAAGTCACAGAGGATGGCATCGAAACGCTCCCCCGAGGACAGCAATTGGAGCGCCTCGCGCCCACCCTGGACGGCGCGGACCTCGTACATGTCGCGCACCAGGCGGCTCACCGAGCGACCCACGGAGGGCTCATCGTCGATGAGCAGCAGCCGCCTGCGGGGCACCGTCGGGAGCGGCGGGCGGGGCTTTGCCCCCGCCAGTGGGGCCGCCACCTCCGCCGCGAGCGCGGGCAGCACCACGCGGAACGAGCTCCCGCGCTCCGGAATGCTGGAGACCTCGATGCGCCCGCCCATCGCCTGCACCAGGGTGAGGCAGATGGACAGCCCCAGCCCGGTGCCCTCTCCCACGGCCTTGGTGGTGAAGAAGGGGTCGAAGATGCGGCGCCGCACCTCCGGCGGCATGCCCCGCCCGTTGTCCGCCACCTCCAGCTCCACCTGGCCGGTGCGGCTGGTGCGCAGGGACACGCGCACCTCGTTCTCCTCCACCGGCCGCTCCGGCAGCGCCTGCATGGCATTCACCAGCAGGTTGACGAGGACCTGGCTCAGGCGCACGTCGTTGCCATGGACCCGCGGCACAGGCTCCAGCGTGCACACCAGGCGCGCGCGGTGAGACAGCTCGTTGCGCACCAGCCGGAGCGCGGCGTCCACGACACGCGCCACGTCCACCGGGGCGAGGCGGTCCTCGTCCGCGCGGGCGAAGGTGCGCAAGTCCCGGACGATGGAGACGACGCGCCCGGCCCCCTCCTCCGCCTCCGCCAACACCTCCCGCAGCTCCGGGAGCTGCTCCGAGGTCAGCGCGGGCTGGGCCAGCCGCTCCCGCAGGTACGAGAGGTTGGAGCTCACGTAGGCCAGCGGGTTGTTGATTTCGTGCGCCACGCCGGCCGCCAGCGTGCCCACCGAGGCCATGCGCTCGGCGACCAGCAGCTGCGACTCCAGGTGCTTGCGGTCCGTGACGTCGCGGATGATGGCGACGAGGAACGGCTCACCGCCCGCGCTGGTGAAGGCGGCCTTCTTCGTCACCAGGGTGTGCGGCCGGCCCTCCCTGTCTGTGAAGCCCTCCTCGTTCTCGTCGGTGCGGCTGGAGCGGAAGACCTGCTCGTCCTTCCGCCAGAAGACGTCCGCCTCGTGGGCGGGGACGAAGTCGTAGTCCGAGCGGCCCAGCAGCTCTTCCGCGCTCCGGCCCATGAACTGGCAGAACGCGCTGTTGACGGCCACCCACCGGTGCTGCCGGTCCTTCACGAAGAGCGGGTCCGGCACCGCGTCGAGCGCGCTGCGCAGGAAGTCCGCGGTGCGCTGCAGGTCCTGGGCCTTGATGCGCGCGTGCTCCACCTGGAGGCGGCGTTTCAGCGACTCCAGCCGCACGCCCCAGTGAGAGCCCGGCGGCGCCACGCACTCGTCGGCGCCAGAGCTGGCCAGCGCCTCGGTCTCCGAGGGAGGCCGCGTGGTCAGCACCACCAGGTGCGTGTGCGAGGGGACGCGGGACTCATGGAGCGAGCGGCAGCGCGCGAGGGCCTCTTCCAGCGGGCCTCCGTCGTCCCAGGCAATGAGCAGCCCTTCCGTCATGGAGCCCGCGGGCAGGGCCTCGGAGACGTGCAGCACGTAGCAGCCACGGCCCGCTTCGGACTCGCGCAACCCGCGCTCGACTTCCTCCGCCACTGCGAAGGGTACGGCCACCAGCGTTGCGTGCACCCGTGTCACTCCCTGGCCCCGGATAGGGCTGAGGACCCTCCTTGCAGACGAAGGGCCACTTCATGGATTGCAGCGCCTCGGGGCGAAGCGGTCAACGTCGCCGGACTCCCGAGAGCGGTTGGCTCCGCTGGCGGGTGGTTGCGCGGACCCGCCGGGTCGCTGCCGCCACCACGCCAGGGCCCACGCCACAGGCGGGCAACAGCGGGCAGCGCGCGCAGTTCTCGGCCACGGGCTGGGCCGGGCAGGCGCCGCTCATGCCGTAGTGGCACAGGGCGAAGTCGTAGCGGACGGGGTCGGCGGCATCCAGGGCGCGCAGGGAGGCCGTGACTTCCTCGGCGGTGCGCCACGTCAGGTCCTTGCGCCGGGTGAGGCCCAGGTGCTGGGAGATGCGGCCGATATGCGTGTCCAGGGGGATGAGGAGCGTGGCGGGCGGCACGCGCTTCCAGATGCCGAAGTCCACCGCGTCGGGGCCGCGCACCATCCACCGGAGGAAGAGGTTGAGCCGCTTGGCGGCGCCCGCGCCCAGGGGTGAGGGCAGCAGGTGGTGCAGGCCGCGCTCCGGCCCCAGCGTCGCGCGCAGCGCGTCCATGGGGACGTCGCGCAGGCCGGTGGTGAAGGCGTCCAGCGCGCCGTGCAGCGAGCCCCGCGCCTCGAGCCCCCGGACGAAGAGGGCCTCCAGGCTGCCGTGCTCGCGCAGCGCGCGGCCCATGCCCAGCAGCAGCACGGCGACGTCGGTGCCCACGTTGAAACGGTAGACGAAGCCCGCGAGCAGCGCGGCGGCGCCGGGGACGTCCAGCGCGCGCACGAAGGCGGCCGGTGAGGGCCCCATGCGCCGGAGGAGGGAGTCCACCTTGGGGCGGAAGAGGTCCGCGCGGCCGTAGGCCAGCGCCGCGGCGAGCAGGGCGCTGACCTCGATGTCACGCGCGTCGGTGTAGCGGTGGGGGAACTCCACCGGGTCGAAGCCGATGCGGGCGCGGGTGTCGGTCGCGGCCAGGAAGGCGTCCAGCCTGGGGCGCAGGTGCTCGGCCGCCTGGGGGCTCAATCCGGTGTCACGGCCCGGGCGCCGGGGTGGGCGCGATGTCACGTCGGAAGCTCCAAATGACTCCTGCAACGGCTGCCCGGGGGTCGGGCTTCCCGGGCGCTCGCGGCCCGTGCTCCCCTCCCTCGCAGCGGAGGAAGGGGAGCGGACACTGCTTTGCTACTGGACCGCGAAGATGAGGTCGTCGTGGTCGTTGTACGAGCCGGTGCCGCACGCGGCGACGCTGCCGTTGTAGCGGAAGCGCGCGCGCACCGCCTGCACGGTGCCCGAGGGCAGCGTGTAGGTCGTCGTCAGCGTCTGCACGCCCTTGGCCGGCGGAGACAGCGTGGTGATGTACGTCCACGTCGGGCTGGCGGCGTTCCCCGTGTAGTACAGGTCCAGCTTGTCGGCGGTGATGGAGTAAGCCCAGACCGTCGCCTCGATTCGCACCGTCTTGCCCGCGCCGAACGGCGTGCCGTCCAGCGTGGACACCTTGATGCGGTCGTTCGACTCGTCCACGTGGTACCCGCCATTCAGGCCGTCCGCGCACGAGCTGTTGACGGTGTTGGGCATGTTGACCTCGGGCCCCATGCCGCCGCGGCCGTTGAGCAGCGTGCCGGAGTCACACACGGACGAGACGGAGGCGCACCGGGGCGCCTTCAGCGTCGAGTCGTAGGCCGCCGTGCTGGAGCTGTTGCTCACCGTCACGGTGATGGGGGTGCTCGTCGCCGGGAGGCCCACGCCGTCATACGCCCTCACCGCCACCGTGTGGCTGCCATTGGGCGTGGCGCCCGTTTGCCAGGAGAACGTGTAGGGCGCCGTGTCGGCCGTGCCCACCACCGCCCCATCGACCAGGAACTCCACCAGGTTGATGCCGTTGGTGTCCGTGGCCGTCGCCGTGAGGGTGACGGCGCCGGTCACCGTGCCGCCGGACGACGGGGACGTCAGCGCCACGGCCGGGGCCGTGGTGTCCGTCGGGCTCACCGGGCCCTTGGCCAGCTCCGCCAGGTACGCCGCGGCGACCTTCGCGAACTTGAGCGCGTGGTCCGCCCGGTCCTGGCTGCGCAGCAGCGTGTCGTTGACCGTGTGGATGGCGGAGTTGTGCTGGTTCATGATGGCCTCGAACGGAATCGAGGCCGCGTAGCCCGCGTTCGTCCACGAGGCGTGGTCCGAGCACGCATAGCCGCACGACGAGTTGGTCCAGGTGATCTGGTTCGGCGCGGTGTTGTAGTACGTGCTGATGAGCGAGGTGATGAACGAGTTCTGCGCGGCGTTGGTGTTGTCCGTCATCATCGCCACGTCCACCGTCGAGCCCTTGTAGTTGGTCATGTCGAGCTGCAACACGCCCACCACGTTCTTGTTCAGGGCCTTGTACTTGTTGGCGATGTCCTTGGAGCCGACCAGGCCCACCTCCTCGGCGGCGTAGCCCATGAACTCCACCGTCCGCTGGGGCTGGTAGCCCTGCAGCATCGCGATGCGAATCACCTCGGTGAGGGTGGCGATACCGGACGCATCATCGTCCGCGCCAGGCGCCGAGCTGCCGGAGCTGGTGGAGTCCAGGTGCCCGCCGAGGACGACAATCTCGTTCGACAGCGTGGTGCCGGGAATGGTCAGGATGACCGACGGCTGAGACGTCGTGGGGTGCGGCTCGAGTCTCACGGTGACGTCGCTGCGCCCCGCCGCCGCCGCCAGGCCCTCCCAGTGCGTCTTGATCCAGTTGGCCGCCGCCGTGCCCGTCGTCGACGTGTGGTAGCGCGTCGTGAATTGGGTGGACAGGTACTTGATGGTGTTGCGGATCCGGATCTCCGCGAGGCCGACTCGCAGCGCGTTGACCGTCGCGGCGTTGTCCACCGTGTACGTCACGGCCAGCGAAGACATGGCCTTCGCCGCGGTCGTGCCGTCGAGCGCCGCCAGCGCCTCGGACTCGGACTCGTGGGCGATGAAGCCGCTGCACCGGTTGGCGCTATCGTGCATGGCCCGGGAGATGAGGTTGAGCTGGGACTCGGGCACGCGCAGCGCGGTGACCTCGCCCTTCTGTCCGACGAGCTCCGGCGCCGCGAGTCCGGAGCCGACCAACGTCGCGTTCACGACGTGAAGGACATCCGAGCCCACGGTAATCCAGACGTCGCGGGCCGGGGCCTTCGCTACGGGGGCGCTTGCCTCGGGGGCCTTCGCAAACGCCGGGACACTACCAAGCACCAGGACCACTGAAGCCAGGCGCTTCATGTTCATACGCTTCTCCACTGCCATGCTGGGGGAACGGCTGCTGCGGGACCTGAAGGCGCGAACTCCCTGCCTTCGCAGTGAGTGTGACATTTTCCGCGATAGCGGGGAATCGGCCTCGGTCCTGAAACAACCGCAGTCCACCCCAACCCGGTGGAAGCGTCATTAATTGAGAAAATGATGAAACAGGCTCAGCGCGTCAGCTCGCGGACGGCGTGGCCGAGCTCGGGAAGGATGAGTGCGTCCAGCGCGAGCCGCACCGCCTGGGGCGAGCCCGGCAGGGCGAAGAGAATCATCCCCTGGTACGTGCCCGCCGTGGCCCGCGACATCATGGCCGCGCTGCCAATCTGCCGGTACGACAGCATCCGGAAGATTTCGCCGAAGCCCGGCAGCTCCTTCTCGAACAGTGCCTGGAGCGTCTCCACGGTGCTGTCGCGGCGGCCGATGCCCGTCCCGCCGTTGAACAGCACCGCCCGCGCGCCCGCCGCCCGCGCCTGCTCCAGCGCGCCGCGGATGGCCTCCGGGTCGTCCTTCACCACCACGGAGCCGGCGACCTGGTGCCCCGCCGATTCCAGCGCGTCGCGCAGCACGCGCCCGCTCTCGTCGTGCGCCGCGTCCCGGCTGTCCGAGCACGTCACCACGAAGGCGCTCACATGCACCGGCGCCCGCGACTTGTGCTCGGCCGCCACCTGCGAGCCCGAGGCCCCGTGGTCATGCCCGTGCGGGTGATGGTGGTGGTGCTCGTGCCCATGCCCGTGGTCATGCCCGTGCTCGTGGTCATGCGCGTGGTCGTGGTGCGGGTGCCCCGGCCCGTGCTCGTGGGGATGGGAGTGCCCGTGGGAGTGTTCATGGCCATGACCGTGGTCATGGTCGTGGTCGTGGTCGTCGTGTGCCATGGGGATGCTCCGGTGCGCGCGCGGCGCGTCAGGTGTTCTCGGGCAGCTCGACGACGAGGGTGCCGTCCTGGACCTCGACGGAGACTGTCGGCTGGTCGTCACAGACGCCCGGGGAAGTCTCGTTGCGGCCCGTGTCCATGTCGAAGCCGACCTCGTGGCACGGGCAGACGACCATGTTCTCCTCGATGCGGCCGCCCGACAGCAGACAGCCCGCGTGGTTGCACCAATCATCGAGGCCCTTGTAGCGGCCGTGAATCTTCGCGATACACACGTTGCGCTTGCCGACTTCGTAACCGCGCATTTCCCTCTCGGCGAAGTCCGCCGGGCCCAGCTTGATCTTCGTCATCGCGGTCTCTTTTCCCATAATGCGGTGCGGCCTGCACCCCCGTTCCCCGGGCATTACCTTCCCTCCGTGACTCCAGACGTCAGCCCACCCACCGTCGACAAGACGGCAGTTGCCCAGGTCCTCCGGGACATCTCCCTCCTGCTCCAGCTCCAGGGGGAGGGCGGGTACCGCGTCCGCGCGTATGACATGGGAGCCGACCGCATCGCCGGGCTGCCCCAGGAGCTGGGCCCCCTCGTCGCCGAAGGCCGCCTGGAGAGCCTGCCGGGAATCGGGCCCGCGCTCGCGGAGAAGATCACCGAGCTGGTGACCACGGGGCGGCTGGGCTACTTCGAGGAGCTGAAGGCGAAGTTCCCCCCGGGCCTGCTGGAGCTGGTGAAGCTGCCGGACATCGGCCCGAAGAAGGTGGCCGTCCTCTGGCGCGAGCTGGACGTGGGCAGCATCGAGGACCTGGAGCGCGCGTGCCGCGAGGGCCGCGTGCGCCAGCTGCGCGGCTTCGGCGAGAAGAGCGAGGCGAAGATTCTCGAGGGCATCGCCGTGTTCCGGCGCGCTCGCGGAGAGCGGAAGCTCCTGGGTGAAGCGCTGCCCCTGGCCGAGGCCCTGCTGGAGCAGGTGAAGGCCAGCCCCGGCGTGGTGCGCGCCAGCCTGGGCGGCAGCGTGCGTCGCCGCGCGGAGACCGTGGCCGACGTGGACATCATCGCCTCCGCGGCGGACCCCGGGCCCGTGCTGGACGCGCTGGCCAACGCCCCGGGCGTGGCAACGGTGCTGGGCAAGGGCGGCAGCAAGTGCTCCGTGCGCCTGACGGCGGGGGACCTGCAAGTGGACCTGCGCGTGCTGCCGGACGAGGACTTCGCCACCGCGCTCCACCACTTCACCGGCTCCAAGGCGCACCACATCCGCCTGCGCAACCTGGGCCACGAGCGGGGCCTGAAGATTTCGGAGTGGGGCGTGCACCGCGAGGACGGGACGAAGGTGCCCGTGGCGGACGAGGCCGCCATCTACTCGCTGCTGGACATGCAGTACGTGCCCCCCGAGCTGCGCGAGGACAACGGCGAGGTGGAGGCCGCGCGGGAAGGCCGCCTGCCCCAGGACCTCGTCACCCTGGAGGACGTGCAGGGCGCGGTGCATGCGCACAGCACCTGGTCCGACGGGAGGAACTCGCTGGAGGAGATGGCGCTCGCCGCCCAGGCGCTGGGCCTGAAGTACCTCACCATCACCGAGCACAGCCAGGCGGCCATCTACGCCGGCGGCCTGAAGGTGGAGGACCTGAAGCGCCAGTGGGAGGAAATCGACCGCGTCAACGCGGCGGTGCCCGGGGTGCGCCTGCTCAAGGGCATCGAGGTGGACATCCTGGAGGACGGCGCGCTCGACTACCCCGACAGCGTGCTGGAGCAGTTGGAGCTGGTCATCGGCTCCATCCACGTGCGGCACGGCATGGACGAGGACCAGATGACGCGGCGGGTGCTCACCGCGCTGGACAACCCGTGCCTGCACATCCTCGGGCACCCCACCGGCCGCCTCATCCAGAGCCGCGAGCCCTACCCCCTGCGCATGGACGAGGTGCTGGAGCGGGCCGCCGCGCGCGGGGTGGCGGTGGAGGTCAACGGCAAGCCGGCGCGGCTGGACATCAAGGCCGAGTACGTCCGACAGGCCGTCCAGCTCGGCGTGAGACTGGTGGTGAGCTGTGATGCGCACCGGCAGGAGGACCTGCGCAACCTGGCCTACGCCGTGGCCACCGCGCGCCGGGGCTGGGCGCGCAAGGCGGATGTGCTGAACACGCTCCCGGCGGACCGCTTCCTCGCCGCGCTGCGCGCCCGCCAGTGATAGGCTGCGGCGCGCGCCGATGTCCCGCCTGTTGCCGCTCCTCCTCTGTCTGCTCGCCCTTCCCTCCTTCGCGGGAGAGGAGCGTCCCTCGCGTGCCGACCTGCAGCGGGTGATGGAGCTGCACGCGCGCTCGGTGGTGCGGGTGCGCGGGCCCAGGCAGACGGGGCCCGGTGTCATCGTCGGCGCCGCCGGGCAGGTGCTCACGTCGGTGGAGTCGGTGGGCGAGGAGTTCGTCGGGCTGAACGCCGCCACGGTGGAGCACGACGGCAAGTCCCTGCCCGCGCGGGTGGTGCTGGCCAACGCGGCGCTCAAGGTGGCCCTCGTCGCCGCGCCGGATGGCACCTACCCCGCCGTCCCGGTGCGCCTGCTGAAGGAAGGCGACAGCCTCGCGGGGCGGTGGGTGGTGGGCGTGGTGCCCGGGACGAAGGGGCAGCCCGCGAGGCCCGTGTCGGCGCAGGCCAGTGGCAACGCGCCGGAGCCCTTCTACGACGTGCCCCTGGCGCTGCCGCCGGGCAGCCCGGTGTTCGACGCGGACGGGCGGCTGGTGGCGGTGGTGGTGCAGCGGCACAAGCGCGGCTGCCGGGTGCTGCCGCTGGGGGCGGTGAAGGTGCAGCTCGCGGCGGCGGACACGCCATGAGTCAGGCCCTGGCGACGCCCTGGCGCCCGAGCGCCGTGCAGGAAGCAGTGGGCCTGTGGGCGGTGGGCTTCCTGGGCATCATCGCCGCCTTCCTGCTCTTCGGCGGCACCAGCATCCCCAAGCTGGTGGCCACCGTGGGCTTCCTCTACCTGCCGCTCATCGCCATGCGCTGGCGGGACGAGGACTACCGCGACTACGGGCTGACGCTGCGCGCGTGGCGCGAGGACGTGCGCCTGTTCCTGGTGCTGTCGGCGATTTTCGGGCCGCTGTTCTTCCTCGCCTTCGCCGGCTTCGCGGAGGTGCTGCCCCACCTGCCCCACTCGCTGGCGCGCCACCTGACGCCCATGGTGGGCGAGGCCCACTTCCGGCCCCGGCTTCCCCCGCGCTTCGCCGAGTGGATGGTCGACCAGCTCTTCGTCGTCGCGCTCCCGGAGGAGTTCTTCTACCGGGGCTACCTCCAGGCCCGGCTGAGGGACGCGTGGCCCCAGGGGCGCCGGGTGCTGGGCGGCAGGCTGGGGCGCGCCTTCTGGGTGACGGCGCTGCTGTTCGCGCTGGGGCACCTGGCCATCTTCCAGGTGTGGCGCCTGTCGGTGTTCTTCCCCGCGCTCCTCTTCGGGTGGATGCGCGAGCGCACCGGCACCATCCTCGGTGCGGCCCTCTTTCACGCCGCGTGCAACCTCTACGTGCGCTTCCTGGAAGTGTCCTTCTTCGGAGGGCCGTGAGGCGGATTGGGGGGCGCCATCCCCGTCCCCAATTCCGGGGGGATTTCCGTCCCGGGGACACCGCGGGGTACGCTGGAAGAACGTCGCTCAGAGGGGGCCGCTAAATAATTCAACGCACAGCGGCAACTTTGGCGACGTTGGACCGACAATATCGTACCCCCTAGCAGCGAGGCCCCCCCACCATGAGCATCCGACGTACTGATGGCCCGAAGCCGGTCTCCCTCCGCCCCACCACCGAGACGCAGGCCAAGAACACGGTGAAGCCCGGGACGCCCGCCGGTCCGCGCGTCGTCCAGGATGGATTCGGAAGCCCCGCCCCGCGCCGCAGCGAGCTGGCCCGCGCGGAGCAGACGCTGAAGCCGGTCCCCCTCCCGGGCCGCCTTCCCATCGACAGCAAGGACGCGCAGAGCGCCATCCAGACCTCGCTCGCGCACCTCGCCCCGGAGACCGAGTCCAAGTCCCTTGTGGCGCAGGCCCCGGCCTTCGTCCCGCGCAACGTGGAGCGGGATGAGCTGGGCATGACGCACGTGCGCATGGACCGCGTGCACGAGGGCGTGAAGGTCTTCGGCGAGCAGGTCATCACCCACCTGGACAAGGAGGGGAAGGTGAAGGACGTCACCGGGGAGCAGTCCACCATCCCCGCCGGACTGGGCAGCGCGAAGCCCAAGCTGTCGCCCTCGCAGGCCATCGACGTGGCTCGCAAGGAGTTCGGCGCGAAGCCGGACAAGCAGCCCAGCGCGGAGCGCGTCATCTACCAGGACTCCGCCGGCAAGTACCACTCCGCCTACCGCGTGGAGATGGCCGGGATTGAAGGCCAGGAGCACCCGCGCAAGATGAACTACCTGGTGGACGCCAACACCGGGAAGGTCTTCGAGAGCTTCAACGAGATTGACGGCTTCGTGGTGCCGCAGAAGGGCACGAAGGGCGCCGCCGCCGCGGCCACCGAAGTCACGGGCACCGCCACCCCCAAGGCGACCATCGGCGACCTGGGCACCGTCACCTCGAAGCTGAAGCTGGACCAGGACGTCACCGTCGACAAGCTGAAGCTGGACCTGGACGTGAAGCACTCGTACCGCGGCGACCTGACCGTCACCCTCACCAGCCCCTCCGGCAAGAGCGCCGTGGTGCACAACCGCACCGGCGGCAGCGCGGACGACCTGAAGGGCAGCTTCGACCTGAGCGCCTTCGCGGGCGAGCAGGCCAAGGGCGAGTGGACCCTGACCGTGAGCGACAAGGCGCGCGGCGACACGGGCGTGCTCAACAGCTGGAGCCTGAAGGCCACCGGCAAGCCGGCCCCGACGCCGGGTCCGACGCCGACTCCCACGGGCAAGGCGGACGACACCTCGCTCTACAGCGGCAAGGTGGACCTGGCGACGAAGAAGAACGCGGACGGCACCTTCAGCCTCCAGGACTCCACGCGCGGCAAGGGCGTGGTGACGTTCGACGGACAGAACAAGGAAGAGGCCACCGGCCAGGTGGACTTCAAGGACGCCAACGACGTCTGGGGCGAGGCGGGCGACAACGCGCGCACCAAGGCCGCGGTGGACGCGCACTACGGTGCCGCGATGACGTACGACATGCTCAAGAACGTCCTCGGCCGCGACTCGCTCGACGGCGCGGGCGAGAAGCTCGTCTCGTACGTGCACGTCAGCAACAACCTGGTCAACGCGTTCTGGGACGGCGAGAAGATGAGCTACGGCGACGGCGACGGCAAGACGGCCGGCCCGCTCACCGCGCTGGACATCGCCGGCCACGAGATTGCGCACGGCCTCACCGAGCGCACCGCCGGCCTCATCTACCGCAACGAGTCCGGCGGCCTCAACGAGGCCATGAGCGACATCTTCGGCGCGGGCGTGGAGTGGTACGCGGCGCAGAAGAACCCGGACGTGAAGTTCAACTGGACGGTGGGCGAGACGGCGTGGACTCCCGGCACCAACACCGAGGACGGCCTGCGCTACATGAATGACCCGACCAAGGACGGGTACTCCATCGACAACTACAAGAACTACCCGCAGATGAAGGAGGTGCACGGCTCCAGCGGCATCGCCAACAACGCCTTCTTCCTGATGGTGAATGGCGGCACGAACCGCACCTCCGGCCAGGAAGTGAAGGACGGCATCGGGATGGAGAAGGGCCTGAAGATCTACTACCGCGCCCTCGCCCACTACATGACGCCCAACACCACCTTCGCCCAGGCCCGCGAGGCCTGCGTCAAGGCGGCGACCGACCTGCACGGCGCGAACTCGCCGGAGGTCCAGAAGGTGAAGGAGAGCTGGTCCGCCGTGGGCGTGAGCTAGCCAGCGGCTCCAGGCGCGACGGCCCCGGGGAAGCATGACTCCGGGGCCGGAGCGCCACACGTCGGCGCGGCGGGCAGTACGTCGCGCCGGCGTGACAGCTCAGGACGTCTTGGGCGGAACGCCCGCGTCGAGCAGCCCTGCTGGCAGCCCCTCCACGAGGAGCATCTCCGAGTGGGCGCTGGCATGGCGGAGCGCCTTGGCCGCGGCGTACTCCGGCGAGGCCCACCAGGCACGGGCCTGCTCCACGCTGGGGAACTCCAGCAGGACGAAGCGCGGCGGCTCCCAGGTGCCCTCGAGCGTCTGCGTCGCGCCTCCGCGCACGAGGTAGCGCCCGCCGTACCGGGCGATGGCGGGCGGCGCGAGCTGCTTGTATCGCTCGTACGTCTGCGCATCATGCACCGAGATCTGGACCAGCACGTACGCAGGCATCCACGCTCCTTGAGTCGACTCAGAAGACGAACGGGAAGCGGACGGGACCACCCTGCTCCTCGTGCTTCGGGAAGGTCCAGGCGCGGACCTTGCCCTCGATGCAGCGGGCGATGGGCGTGCCCTGGAGCGAGGCGGTCTCGGTGACGACCTCGCCGACCTTACCGCTGGGGAGGATGCTCCAGCGCACGACGACGCGGCCTCCCGAGCTTGGAGTCTGCGGCTGCTGTGCCGCGGCGCACGCGTTGATGTCGCCCTTGTTGGCGAGCACCACCTCGAAGATGTCGGACTGGGCGAGCGACGCGGCCGGCTTCGCCGGGTCCGGAGGCACATAGACGGTGCGCTCCTGCACGTCCTTGGCAGGCGGCTCCGACAGCTCACGCTCGAAGGCCTCGTCGGGGCCCAGTTCCGACGCGGGCGACTCCTTGGCGGCGGGGACGGCTTCCACCTGCTCCGCGTCCGGCGACGCGTCGTCCACGGGCGGAGGACCTGCCGGGCGACTCTCCAGCGCGAGCGCGGCGGCGGGCGCGCTCGGCCGGGCGACAGGTGCACGCACAGGAGGGCTCGCCGTCGTCAGCGAGGAGGCCAGCGACGCGGCCGGGGCGCTGGGAGTCGTCACCGCCTTCCCACCCGTGGTCGCCAGCAGGGGCACGCTGCCACCTCGCTCGAGTCCGACATTGCCAAGGGGCGCGAGCGAGGAGCCCGCGACGGCACCGCTGCCGGCGGCTCCGGCCGGAGCACCCGCGACAGCACCGGAGGCGGCGGTGGCGCCCTTCACCGTCCCCACCGTCGAGCCCGTGCCGGGGGCAGCCATCGCATTGCCAGGAACCTCCTGGCCCGCGCCAGTGCCTACCGCCCCAGGCGCCAAGCCGGCGGAGGCCGAGCCCGGCACACCGTTCCCTGTAACGGTCGCGGCGGAAGCCGCGGTGCCCACCGTCCCAGGCGCCGAGTCGGCGGAGGCCGAGACAGGCACACCGTTCCCCGGAAGGGTTGCGGCGGAAGCCGCAGCGGCTCCGACACTGCCCGGCGTTGCGGATACGGAAGGAGCAGCGCCACCGGCACTGCCCGGCGTTGCGGACGCGGAAGGAGTGGAACCTCCGGCACCGCCCGGCGTTGCGGACGCGGAAGCCGCGGCGTTCACGGCATCACCGCCGCGCAGTCGGCCGAAGAGCACACTCCCCTGGCCGTTCCCCAGCAGGCCGAGGAGCACGGCCACCGTCACACCGCCCGTGGCGCCACCCAGCAGCGCGAGCCCCACCGCGCGACGCCACCGCGTTTCTCCCCGGTTCGCGGGCGCAGCGCCCAGCACCGCGTGCGTCCCCGCGGGGTCCACGGAAGCGCCACCCACCGAGAGCAGGCCTGCTCCCGACTCGCTCATGTTCGCGGGCGCGTGCGTCCCCACACCGCCCACCGGAGTACCTCCCTGGAGGGAGCCCGCCCCCTGCTCGTGCATCGCCGTGGAAGCCTGCGTCCACGCGGGGTCCACGGAGCCGCTCCGCGCCGCCGCGAGGCCCTCCACCGGACCCTGCGTCGCTACGACCGTGGACGTCCCCAGGGCGCCCGCCGCATCGAGGCTCGCCGTCACCGGCTCGGCGGACAGGGACCGCAGGGCCTCGGCGCCCTTCGGCTCGAAGTCCGGAGCGCCGCCGCCCACGGGCACCTCGTCCGCCGTCGGCACGCGCTCCCGCGGCAGCGGGACGAGCGCCTCGGCCAGCTCCGGCACCTGGCACAGCGGCAGCCACGCGCTGAACCCGTCGCGCCAGCACAGCGAGTCCGGTCCCAGCTCGCCTCGCTCACAGAAGCCCTTCAGCGCCGTGAGGTCGTGCGGTCCCGAGGGCTTCGCGCCCAGCGCGACATACCAGTCGTGGCTCACCGCCGCTTCCTGCACGGAGGACACGAGCGGACGGCCCCGGTGCAGGCGCTCGCCCAGCATCTCTCCGCGGGAGCGCGACTGCGTGGCGGGCGCTGCGATGCGGTTCTTGTCCGTGCGCAGCTTGCTGACGAAGGCGTCCAGCTCCGCGTCGGACACACCGCCCAGCACGGGCGTGGAGCTTCCCTCCGGTTCCCCTGGAAGACCTCCCTGGGCACTGCCCAGGTCGCTACCGCCGTCCCCTGAGTTACCGACCATGCACCCGCTCCTTGCCAGAGCCCGATTGACGACCCGCCCGACCACCTTCTGACCTCCCCCCAATGGAATGCCCGCGCGCGGATTCGTCAACGGAGAGTGTAGGCGCGGAGGTGGACATGGAGCGCACTCGAAACAGCGGCCCAGCGGAAATGTCCGTCCCCATCCGGGCGCGAGCACGCCCCTGTGCGGTGCTTGCGCACAGCCGCGGTGTCGGACCTCCAGCGCGCCACCTCCGCGTCAGAGCCGCTTCTGGAGCACCACGAAGGTGGGCGAGGGGTAGCCCGCGTGGGTGCCGTGGGCGAGGAACGTGTAGCCCAGGCGGGCGTACCAGTCCTGATGGTCCTGGAGCGCGAGCCGCACGTTGAGCCGCACGGGCATGGGGCCCAGCGCACGCGCCCGGGACTCCACCGCCTCCACCAGCGCCCGGGCGACACCCCGGCCCCGGAAGGGAGGCAGCACGGCCAGCCGGTCCAGGTACAGATGGTCCGACTTGGGATGGAAGAAGACGCACCCCTCCGCGCCGGAGGGGGACTCGGCGATGAAGGCGCCCCCGTCCCGCAGCTCGCGCAGGACGACCTCCACCGTCTTGCCGTGGGCGCTGGAGGGCGGGTCGAGCCGCCCCCGGTACTCCTCGAAGGCCTCTCGCAGCAGGAGTGCGAGCAGCGGCGCATCCTCCGGCACGGCTTCACGAATCATCGCGGACGGCTACTCCTTCAGCGCGGCGGTGAACTGGGTAATCGTCTTCTTCGCGTCACCCAGGACCATCATCGTGTTGGAGCGCACGAACAGCTCGTTCTCGATGCCCGCGAAGCCGGTGTTGAGCGAGCGCTTGAGCACGAGGCAGGTCTTCGCCATGTCCGCCGACAGGATGGGCATGCCGTAGATGGGGCTGCTCTGGTTGCTGCGCGCGGCGGGGTTGACCACGTCGTTCGCGCCCACCACCAGCGCCACGTCCGTGGCGGTGAAGTCATCGTTGATGACTTCCAGGTCGAAGAGGTGGTCGTAGGGGACGTTCGCCTCGGCGAGCAGCACGTTCATGTGGCCGGGCATGCGGCCCGCCACCGGGTGGATGGCATAGCGAACGTCACAGCCGTTGGCCTGGAGCGCGTTGGCCAGGTCCCGCACCGCGTGCTGTGCCTGGGACACGGCCATGCCGTAGCCGGGGACCACGATGACGGAGCGCGCCGCGCGGAGCACCTCGGCCGCCTCCTCCACCGAGCCCACGTTGGGCGCGGGCCCGGAGGGCGTCGCGCCCCCCGCCACCGCCTTCGTCTCCGGCGCCGCGCCGAAGGCGCCGAAGAGCACGTTGGCGAAGGAGCGGTTCATCGCCTTGGACATCATCATGCCCAGCAGGAAGCCGGAGAAGCCGTCCAGCGCGCCACAGATGATGAGGACGTTGTTGCCCAGCGCGAAGCCCGTGGCCGCCGCCGCGAGGCCCGCGTACGAGTTGAGGAGGCAGATGACCACCGGCATGTCCGCGCCACCGATGGGCAGCACCAGCAGCACGCCCAGCAGCACGCCCAGCACCGCCACGGCGTAGAAGGCCCAGGACGCGTCCGGCATGTAGACGAGCAGCGCAATCAGCCCCAGCGTGCCGGCAATCATCAGCACGTTGGAGGCGTTCTGCCCCGGGTAGGTGACGGGCTTGCCGGTGATGAAGCCCTGCAGCTTGCCGAAGGCCATGAGGCTTCCGGTGAAGGTGAGCGCGCCGAGCGCCACCTCCAGGCCGGTGGCGGTGACCTGGAGCGTGCTCATGTTCGGGCCGCCGTGCTCCAGGTACTCGACGACGCCCACCAGGCCCACCGCGAGGCCGCCGAAGGCATGCGACAGGGCGATGCGCTCGGGCATCTTCGTCATCGGAATCCACAGGCCCATGCCCGTGCCCACGGCGGAGCCGATGACGATGGCCAGGATGATCCACTCCCAGCGCACGATGACGCCGGACACCGCCACGCCGTACAGCAGCGTGCCGGCGACGGCGGCCACCATGCCGACCTCCGCGAGCAGCACGCCCCTGCGCGCCGTCTGGGCGTCGCCCAGGTCCTTCAGGCCCAGGACGAAGAGGATGGAGGCCGCCAGGTACAGCAGTTGGACGAACGTCTCTGTCGTGGAGAGCGTCACCGCGTGCCTCCCTTCTTCTTGAACATACGGAGCATGCGGTCGGTGATGAGGAAGCCACCCACCACGTTGATGGTGGCGGCGAGCACCGCCACCCCGCCGAGCACCGTCGACAGCGTCCCGTAGTGCCCGCCCGCCGCCAGCAGCGAGCCCACCAGGGAGATGCCGGAGATGGCGTTGGTGAAGGCCATCAGCGGCGTGTGCAGCAGGTGCGGCACCTTGGAGATGACCTGGTAGCCGGTGAAGGCGGCCAGGAAGAACACGTACAGGCCGAAGATCAGCGTCAGTGACATGTCACGGCTCCCTCATGGCCACGTCCGCCACCGCCGGGTGGACGATTTCGCCGCCGCGGGTGATGAGCATGCCCCTCACGATTTCATCCGCGGTGTCGAGCTTCAGCGCCCCGTCCTTGTCGGTGACGTGCGCGAGCAGCTTCTCCAGGTTGCGCGAGAACATCGCGCTGGCGTGCACCGCGAGCTGGCTGGGCAGGTTGCGCTCGCCGATGACGGTGACACCGTTCTCCGTGCGGTAGCGCTCGCCGGGGCGGGTCAGCTCGCAGTTGCCGCCCTGCTCCGCCGCGATGTCCACCACCACCGAGCCGCTCTTCATGCGCCGCACCATGTCCGCCGGCAGCAGCACCGGAGCGCGACGGCCGGGCACGAGCGCGGTGGTGATGACGGCGTCCGACTTCGCCACGTGCACCGCGAGCGCCTCCGCCTGCTTCTTCTTCGCCTCCTCGCTCAGCTCCTTCGCGTAGCCGCCGGAGCCCGCGGCGTCCTCGATGTCGATGTTGACGAAGCGGGCGCCCAGGCTCTCCACCTGCTCCTTCACCACCTTGCGGACGTCGTACGCCTCCACCACCGCGCCCAGGCGGCGCGCCGTGGCGATGGCTTGCAGCCCGGCCACGCCCGCCCCCAGCACCAGCACCTTGGCCGGAGGAATGGTGCCGGCCGCCGTCATCAGCATGGGGAACAGCTTCGGCATGGCCTCCGCCGCGAGCAGCACCGCGCGGTAGCCGGCAATCGTCGCCTGAGAGCTGAGCACGTCCATCATCTGCGCCAGCGTGGTGCGCGGCACCATGTCCATGGCCAGCAGCGTCACCTGCCGCTGGGCGAGCTCCCGCGCCAGCTTCGGGTTGGACATGGGGTACGCGAGGCTCACCAGCACCGAGCCGGCCTTCAGCAGCGCCAGCTCCTCCGGCCCCGGCGGCTGCACCTTGAGCACCACGTCGGCGGCGGCGTAGACGGCGGCGGCGCTCGGCTCGAGGCGGGCCCCGGCCGCGCGCAGCTCCTCGTCGGAGCACTCCGCGCCCAGGCCCGCACCGCTTTCGACCACCACTTCGTGCTTCCTGCCGACGAGGCGTTTCACGCTCTCCGCCACGAGCGCGATCCGCCTTTCGCCCGGCACCGTTTCACGGGGGATGGCGATGATCATGTCTGGGAGCATAGGCGAACACGCCGGGTGACAAGCTCCCACCACCCGGAGTGTACTGCCCCAGCCTTCTCCCCCTCCCTTCAGTCCTAGGGGGTTCCCACATGTTGCGCCGCGTCACTCACATTGAGGGAGCACTCACGCAACTTTGCGGCCCCCTGCCCCATAATCAGAGAATTCCGAGAAGTTGAACGCCCGGGGAGTGTTCATGTCCACGAAGGTCGGTCCCAAGCTCATTGCCACGTCCACGGTGAAGACGGCGGCCACGCAGGATACCCAGACGACGCAACAAGCTTGGGCGGCGGACCTGGCACTCCTGCAGTCCGTGAAGGACCTCGTGGGGGCCCAACCCCAGACGACGGCCAATGCCCGGGAGACGTCTACCTTCACGCCGGCCGCGGCGCAGAAGACCGCCAACCCGCAGCTGTCGATGGTGGACAACGCCATCGACCAGGCCTTCAAGCGCGTCTACGTGAACGACTCGCGCCCGACGTCCGGCGCCGAGTTCGAGAAGTACCGCAAGGCGGCCCAGGAGCGCGCCGACAAGGGCATGAGTCCCAAGGACATCATGCATGACATCGCCAACATGATCCGCGCCGACAAGGCGGGCGGCACCAGCACTCCCGGCGGGGCGAACCCGAACGTCAACGTGGACTCGGCCATCGACCAGGCCTTCAAGCGCGTCTACATGAACGACTCGCGCCCCACGACTGGCGCCGAGCTGGAGAAGTACCGCAAGGCGGCCCAGGAGCGCGCTGACAAGGGCATGAGTCAGAAGGACATCATGCACGACATCGCCAACATGATCCGCGCGGACAAGGCCGGCGGTACCACCAGCCCCGGCGGCGGGACGAACCCGAACGTCAACGTGGACTCGGCCATCGACCAGGCCTTCAAGCGCGTCTACCTGAACGACTCGCGCCCCACGACCGGCGCCGAGCTGGAGAAGTACCGCAAGGCGGCCCAGGAGCGCGCCGACAAGGGCATGAGTCAGAAGGACATCATGCACGACATCGCCAACATGATCCGCGCCGACAAGGCCGGCGGTACCACCAGCCCCGGCGGCGGGACGAACCCGAACGTCAACGTGGACTCGGCCATCGACCAGGCCTTCAAGCGCGTCTACCTGAACGACTCGCGCCCCACGACCGGCGCCGAGCTGGAGAAGTACCGCAAGGCGGCCCAGGAGCGCGCCGACAAGGGCATGAGTCAGAAGGACATCATGCACGACATCGCCAACATGATCCGCGCCGACAAGGCCGGCGGTACCACCAGCCCCGGCGGCGGGACGAACCCGAACGTCAACGTGGACTCGGCCATCGACCAGGCCTTCAAGCGCGTCTACCTGAACGACTCGCGCCCCACGACCGGCGCCGAGCTGGAGAAGTACCGCAAGGCGGCCCAGGAGCGCGCCGACAAGGGCATGAGTCAGAAGGACATCATGCACGACATCGCGAACATGATCCGCGCGGACAAGGCCACCGGCGGCGGCGGGTCCAACTCGACGGTGAACGTGGACTCGGCCATCGACCAGGCCTTCAAGCGCGTCTACATGAACGACTCGCGTCCCACGACCGGCGCCGAGCTGGAGAAGTACCGCAAGGCGGCCCAGGAGCGCGCTGACAAGGGCATGAGCCAGAAGGACATCATGCACGACATCGCCAACATGATTCGCGCCGACCGGCAATAGCGGTCGGCGGGCCCGCCCCTCTCACGAGGGGCTCGGGCCCCACCGGGGAGCGCTCAGGAAGCCTGCTTCGCCGCGCGAGCCGCTTCGCGCTGTGCGGCGACCCAGGCCTTCGCCTCCTCCTCGGTGGCCACCATGGCGAAGGGGATGCTTCCCTTGACCCCCAGCAGCTCCTGCGCCCGAATCATCATGTTGACCATGGTCCGCATGGCGAAGCTGGTGCCGAACATCACCGAGCCGGCGTAGGGCAGCAGGTCCGGGTTCTCACCCAGGGCCTTGCGGACGTCCGCCGACATCCCGCTGCCCTGCCGCGAGTCCGTGATGATGTAGATCGTAGGGTAGCGAAGCTTGAGTTCCCGCACGAGCGCGTTCGACTCCTCCATCAGCTTCATGTCGTACACGCCGACGGTGACCATGCGCACCGTGTCCGGCTCCTCGAACCACATCTTATGCGGGCCCAACGTCCACACTGCTCCCATGGTGCTGCTCCTTGTCGTCCGGGTTCGGGGGTGGTTCAGCGCTGCTGAGTCGGCGTCGTGCCCGCGTGCTGGCGCAGGTAGAGGAAGCACTCCCGCAGGCCTTCCTTCAGACTGCCGAGCGTCTTCACCTCGCGCAGGTCCACGCCAATCTGGACCAGCGTCTGGGCAATCAGCGGGCTGATGCCCGTCACCACGCAGTACGCTCCCAGCAGCCGCGCCGCGTTCACCATCTTGATGAAGTGGTTGGCCGTCATCGTGTCCACCACCTCCACGCCGGTGATGTCGATGATGACGCAGCGGGCCTTCCCCTGGACGATGCGATGCAGGAGCCGCTCGGTCATCTCCACCGAGCGCTGCGTGTCCACCACGCCGACGATGGGCAGGGTGAGGATGTCGTCCCACAGCTCGATGATGGGCGTGGACAAATCCCGGATGGCCTCGCGCTGCCGTTCGATGGTGGAGAGCTTCTCCTCCATCTCCCGGTGGCTCGTCGCCAGGCGGGTCACCGCCGCCTCGTGCTCGCGGCGCGTGGTGGCCAGCTCGCGCACGAAGACGTTGAGCGTCTCCTCCAGCGAGGCGAGCTCGTCGATGTCGTCGATGGGGATGGTGGTCCGCTCGGCGGAGTACTCACCCACGGAGATCATCGACAGCACGTCGATGATGCGGCCGATGCGCGCGGGGTCGATGGACAGCTGGGCTTGCGGCTTGGACTGGGCGCTCATGGGGTGGGGGTTCCTCAGGCGGCGGACTTCGGGGGGGCGGAGGGGGACAGGCCGAGCATCTCGTCAGCCAGCTTCAGGGAGGCCTCTCGCTCGGCGGAGGCGTTGCGCCCGCCCAGCACCTGGACGCCGAGCAGCAGCAGGCCCTCCTCCAGGCCCAGCGCCGTCTCCACGCCCTCGAGCTGGATGCCCATGCTCTGCAGGGTGAGGGCCACGTCCGCGCCCATGCCGCAGAGCACGGTGCGGGTGCCCATCAGCCGGGCCGAGGCGGCCAGCCGCGCGAGCACCGCGCACAGGTGGCTGTCCACCAGCCAGAGGCCGGAGATGTCCACCACCATGCCGCGCGCGCCGGTGCGCTGGATGTCGCGCAGCACGTCCGAGCACAGCTGCGCGGCCTGGGCGTCGGTGATGTCGCCCTGGAGGGGGACGATGAGGTTCCCCCACAGGGGGATGATGGGAATGCGCGCGGTGTCGCGCTCGGGACGGGGGGCCACCTGCGGAACGAACTGGCTCATGCAATCTCCACGTCCGCCACCATCACGGTAGCGTCGTCTGTCGGGCGGGCGTAGCGCTCCAATAGCAGCGCGCAGGCCTCGGGGGGCGGAAGCTTCTGGGCCTGCTCCAGGTCCAGCCTGGAGCTCAGCCCGTCACTGAAGAAGACGAGCCGGTCTCCGGGCGCCATCACCGCCGAGACGGTGCGCAGCGAGCGGATGGGCTGGCCCACGATTCCGGGCGTGGGAATCACCGGCACCCGGGTGCCCCGCGTGCGCAGCTCCACGTTGCCCACGCCACAGCAGCGCAGCGTCTGCCCGTCGAACAGGCCCACCATGATGGCCGCGCCCCGTCCGTGCCGCAGGGCCGCGTGCAGCGCTTCCAGCAGCGGCTCCACCCCCGCGTTCAGCGGCAGGTCCGCCAGGCAGCGGACCGCGTCCGCCGCCACTCGCGCCGCCACCGGGCCGTGGCCCAGCGCGTCCACGACGGCCAGCAGCGTGTGCGCCCCGTCCTGCCGCACCAGCGCCACGTCGCCGTTCTCCACCTCGCCTGGCTTGGGACGGGACTGGTGGGCGACAGCCAGCCTCACAACCACACCTCGAAGTCCACCTGGGTGCCCGAGGGCCCGGTGCGCACGTCGAACCGGTCCGCCAGCCGCTTCACGCCCAGCAGCCCCAGGCCCATGCCCGTCTTGCTGCGGTACGTGCCGGACAACACACGCTCCAGGTCGGGGATGCCACGGCCCTGGTCCTCCGCGCGCACGCGCAGGAGCCGCCGCGGCGTCTGCTCGGGGGCGAGCTGGATGGTGCCCCCGCCGGCATACGCAATCTGGTTGCGCGCCAGCTCGCTCACCGCCGTGGCCACCTTCTGGCACTCGTAGCCGCGCCCGCCCAGCGTCTCGCACAGCGAGCGCGCCGCGAGCCGCGCATGGCTGGCGTCCGACTCCGTGCGCACGAGATAGGTGGTGGCCCGCACCTCCGCGGGGGCCATGGCCGGCTTCGACGCGGTAGCGGCGGGCCCCGGGGGCGCGGTCAGCGTGCGGAGCAGCGCGGCCAGCTGCGGCCGGCGGGCGGGGTCGACGAAGTGCCGCGTGGCGGGCTCCAGCGCCTCGATGACGCGAGGCAGCTCCGAGGCATTCACCGACTCCAGCGACAGCCGCAGTGGCTCCAGCGTCCCGCGGAGCACGAGCCGCGCCGCCGTTTCCGACATGAACTGCTGCAAAACGCGCAACAGCTCCGCGCACATCGAGCCCCTGCTCACCAGCGCCTCCTGTTTTCGATGACGACCCGCTTGCGGGCGACCACTTCCAGGCCACCTCCCTCGCGGTTGGACACGTGAACCCCATCCGTCAGCCGCATGACCGCCGCCCCGCCCTCGCCCAGGCTCTCTCCCGGCAGCGGGCCGGGACGGCCTTCGCCACGGCCCAGGAAGAGCCGCTCGGGGTCCGCCATGCCGGGACCGCGATCTCGCGAGCGGATGAAGAGCCACTCCGCCTCGCGCCACAGCTCCACGGTTCCCCCCGCGCCGGCGTGCCGCACCAGGTTGGTGGCCAGCTCACTCACCACCACCGCCACCTCCGCGCTGGCCGGGGCAGACATCCCCACCTGCCGCGCGAAGCGACGCCCCAGCGCGGAGGCCACGGCTGCGTCTGATTTCAGGCGGACCTCCACGCTGAGAGGAGTCTCAGGTCCTGAAAATGTGCTGAGGGAGGGGGCCGGCAAAACTCATCCCTGTTGGAATATTTCGATAACCAGAGCACCGTTGTGTTGAATATGTAAAGTGGTGCACATTGCACCCACCGGAGCCTGCTTCCCTCTCACGGAAGCAGCGGATAGACTGCTCCGTTTGGCCGCACTGAAGCCCGGCTTCACCGGATGCTCACGGGAAGCCCTGGGTTTCCTGCTCTCGGTGCCGGCACGCCGCCAACGGGGCCCGCGGAGGGAGCCGAAGCTCCCCGCCCGTCACGCTCCGTTGAGGTGCGCCACCTGAAGGTCCTGCCCCACCACCAGCGTGGTGCCCTGAGGCAGCTCCACCCAGCCCGACGGACGCTTCAGGTGGCTGGCCACCACCACCGTGCGTCGGCGCCGGTGCGCGCCCACCGCGGGCTGTGTCTCGGGGGTACCAGGCGTCACGCCACACAGCTCGCACTCCGCCGAGCCCTCCAGCCGCGTGTAGAAGAGCGGCTCCTCGCCAAAGCGGCACGCCGCCAGGACGAAGCCATTGGTGGCCACCAGGTTGAGCGTGGAGGCGCGCGTCACGCCCTTCTCGGTGGCGACCTTCGCCACCTCGCGCGCGGTATCCGCCAGCAGGCGCCCGGCGACGCGGGCCTCCAGTCGTGGATCATCCGTACGGCCCACGTCCCTCAACTGGCGCAGGAAGAGGGCGAAGAGCACCTCGCTGTCGGTGCCGCCCCGCACCTGCCGCTGCAGGTGGTCCGGCAGGGACTCCAGCAGTGGCGCGCGCAGCTGCTCGAAGCCCTTCACGCTCCCCTGGTGCGCGAACAGCCAGCGGCGCGCCCGGAACGGCTGCGTGTTGTCCTCCAGCGACAGGCCCAGCGGCAGCCGGGCGGCGTGGAAGAGCAGCGCTTCGGATTCGTGGGGCGGGGCAAGCGAGTCCACCGTGAGCTCGCCATCGCTGGCGAAGCGCCGCAGCAGCACCTCGTCCTGGGCATACGCGCCCACCCCCACGGCGTTGGAACGCTGCTCTGCCTGCAAGAGCACCTGGCTGGAGAGCCGGTGGAGCTCGCAACGGAGCAGGTTCGGGTCGGACGTCAGGGCGGCGAGGACGACGGACATGGATGGAGACCCCCTTCCCAGGGATAGATAATGACGTGGGCCTCCCCCCTCAAGCCAGCAGGCGCGTCCCCTTGGTCCCTCGCTAAGCCCTTGAAATGGCTGGGTTTTGCCTGACTGGAAACGTTGACACGCCTGGGAGAGACGCCTAACCTCCCTGCCCTTCACCGACGGACCTCGGCTGCAGGTTCTCACCGGAGACGGAATGGCGGACGACATCGCAATCGGCATCGACCTGGGCACGTCCTATTCGTGCGTGTCGGTGGTCCAGGACGGCCAGCCCGTGGTCATCCCCAACGAGTGGGGGGAGACGACGCATGCCTCCTGCGTGTCCTTCCTCGAGGATGGCTCGGTGCTGGTGGGCAACGCGGCCAAGAAGAACATCATCACCAGCCCGGAGCAGACGGTCTATTCCGCCAAGCGGCTCATCGGTCGGTACTACTTCTCCGACGAGGTGAAGAAGGCGCAGGCGGTGATGCCGTACCGCATCGTCGAGGGCGAGAACAACTCGGTGCGCATCGCCGTGGGCCAGCGCTCGTACTCGCTGCCGGAGATCAGCGCGCTGGTCCTCAAGGAGATGAAGGCGGTGGCGGAGACGTACCTCGGGCGCGAGGTGTCAAAGGCCGTCGTCACGGTGCCGGCGTACTTCAACGACAACCAGCGCCAGGCCACCAAGGACGCGGGCCGCATCGCCGGGCTGGAGGTGCTGCGCATCCTCAACGAGCCCACCGCGGCGGCGCTGGCCTACGGCTTCGGCCGGGACGTCAACCAGCGCATCGTCGTCTACGACCTGGGCGGCGGCACGTTCGACGTGTCGATTCTGGAGATCGGCAAGGACGTCTTCGAGGTGCTGTCCACCGCGGGTGACACGTACCTGGGCGGCGACGACTTCGACGACCGCATCATGACGTGGCTGGCGGACGACTTCCTGGCGAAGACGCGGCTGGACGTGCGGCAGAACAAGTACTGCCTGCAGATGCTCAAGGAGGCCGCGGAGAAGGCGAAGATCGACGTGGGGCAGACCGGCACGGCGGACATCCTCTGCCAGGGCATCTGCCAGGACGCGCAGGGCAACATCATGGACCTGCGCGGCACGCTGAACCAGGACCAGTTCAACCGGATGGTGATGGACCTGGTGCAGCGCACGTTCAAGGTGTGCGACGAGGCGCTGCAGAGCGCGCGGCTGACGGCGGCGGACATCGACGCGGTCATCCTGGTGGGCGGCCCCACGCGGCTGCCCATCATCCGCAACTCGGTGAAGCACTACTTCCAGAAGGAACCCCTGGAGGGCATCAACCCGGACCAGGTCGTCGCCATGGGCGCCGCGCTCCAGTCGCACGCGCTGCTGGACAGCAAGACGGAGACGTTCCTGGTGGACGTGACGCCGCTGACGCTGCGCATCGGCACGGTGGGCGGGTACACGGAGAAGATCATCGACAAGAACACGCCGGTCCCCATCGACCGCTCGAAGACCTTCACCACCAGCCGCGACGGCCAGGAGAAGGTGAAGATCCGCGTGTACCAGGGCGAGTCCAACCGCGCCGACGAGTGCGAGATGCTGGGCGAGTTCGAGTTCTCGGGCTTCCGCATCGGCTACCGCGGCGAGGTGAAGATTGAAGTCACCTTCGAGATCAACACCGACGGCCTGGTGAACGTGTCCGCGTGCGACACGGAGACGGGTCAGAAGACGTCGACGACCATCACCCTGTCTTCCGGCATGACCGAAGCCGACATCCAGAAGTCCATCCAGTCGAACCGCGACACGCGGCTCGCCGGCCACAACACCAACGACCTGCCCGCCGTGGCCCAGTAAGTGGCCCGTTAGACGACGCCGATGTCCCAGCCTTCAGACCCCAGCACCGGCAAGCCGCCGGGAGCCCCGCCCGGGACACCGGCGGCTCCCGCCCGTCCCGCCGTCCCCCGGGTGACGGCCACCGTCCCCGTGGCGCCCTCCGCACCCGCCACGGCCGCGCCCGGAGCGGCACGTCCACCGCCGGCCCCTGGCGCCGCGCCCGCCCAGCCTCCGACGGCCGCGCCTCCTCGCGTGCCTGGCGCCGCCGCGCCCGCCGCGGCACGTCCTGTCGTGACGGCCCCCGGCGTGGCTCCGATGGCTCCGCCCAGGGCCACCGCCACGGGCATCCCCACGGTGCAGGCTCCAATGGCCGGCGCGGCTCCGGCGGCTCCGCCGCGGGCGACCGCGACGGGCATTCCCACGGTGCAGGCCCCGACGGCGGGTGCGGCACCAGCGGCACCGCTCCGAGCCACTGCCACAGGCCTCCCCACGGTGCAGGCTCCGATGGCGGGTGCGTCCCCGGCGGCTCCGCCTCGGGCGACCGCGACGGGCATCCCCACGGTGCAGGCTCCGACAACGGGTGCGCCCCCGGCGGCTCCGCTCCGAGTCACCGCCACGGGCATCCCCACGGTGGGGCCCGCGGGCGCGGCCCCTCCGCCGGCCCGCCCCGCGACTCCGGGAGTTCCTCCGGTGGCGCCGGCACAGGCTGTTCGCCCCGGCACGACCGCGGGGGCCGTGCCCTCCACCGGCGCGCCCAACGGTCCTGCCCCGCGCGGCACGCCCGTCTCGATGCCCTCCATGCCTGGCGTGGCACCTGTGACCGCTCCGGTTGCCGTGCAGCCGCTGTCCTCCGGCGCCGTGCCTGGCGTGGCACCCGTGGCCGCGCGGCGTCCGCCCTCTGGCGCAGTGCCCACCGTCGCTCCCGCGACCGGGGCCGTACCGCCAGCCCAGGCGACCGCCGCACAGCGCCCGCCCTCCGGTGCCGTGCCCGCGGTCCCGGGCGCCGTACCGACTATCGCCGCCACGCAGCGCCCGCCCTCCGGTGCCGTGCCCGCGGTCCCGGGCGCCGTGCCGACCGTCGCCGCCGCGCAGCGCCCGCCCTCCGGTGCCGTGCCCGCTGTCCCAGGCGCCGTGCCGACTGTCGCCGCCGCGCAGCGCCCTCCTTCCGGTGCCGTGCCCGCTGTCCCAGGCGCAGTGCCGACCGTCGCCGCGCAGCGTCCTCCCACCGGCGCTGTTCCTCTCGTAGCGCCTGCCTCGGGCGCGGGTGCCGCCGTGCGCCCGCCACCCGTGGTGCCCCCGGCCGCGCCCCGCCCGCCTCCCACGCTGGCGGTGGGCCAGGTCGCTCCGCCCGTCGCTCCGGCCTCGCAGCCACCGCCGCGTCCGGGAGCGCGTCCCACCGTCTCCCTCCCCGCGGTGGCGCCCTCGGGCTCCGCACCCCGGCCTCCGTCCGTCGCCGGAAGCGCCGTTCCACCCGTCGCTCCGGCCCCGCCCACCGCCGCCATGCGCGTGGCGACCGTGCCGCCTGGCGTTCCTGGCATCCCGTCCGTGGCCCCAGCCGTCCCCGGCATCGCGCCCATGGCCCCGGTGCCCGGCATCCCGCCCGTGGCCGCGGCCCGCGCTCCGGCCGGCGGCGTGCCCTCGGTGGCGCCCATGGTGCCGTCCATCGCCCCGGCCATCCCCTCGGTGGCGCAGCGGGTGCCGCCTCCGCCTCCCGCGGCGGCCATGGCCCCCCCGCCCCCTCCCACCGAGTCCAAGGGCCCGGGCCTGGACGCCCACCAGCTCGCGGACCTGGAGTCTCGCTGCGCGAGGCTGGACCAGATGGACTACTTCGAGATCCTGCTGCTCGAGCGGACAGCCGCTCCGGCGGACATCAAGAAGGCCTTCTACCGCGAGAGCCGCACCTACCACCCGGACCGCTTCTTCCACATCGAGGCCCGGGAGCTGAAGGAGCTCGTCCACGAGCTCTACAAGCGCGTCACCGAGGCCTACTACGTCCTGCGCGACGACACGAAGCGCAAGAAGTACCTCGCCGACGTGACGGGCCCCGAGCGTGCCCAGAAGCTGCGCTTCACCGATGCCTCCGAGGCGGAGACCAAGGCCGCCGTCAAGAAGGAGCAGGAGGAGCAGATCGGCACCCACCCCAAGGGGCGCCAGTTCTACGCGCAGGCCCAGAAGGACAGCGACGGCGGCAACCTGTCCGCCGCCGAGCGCAACCTCAAGATGGCGCTCACCTACGAGCCGTCCAACGCCCGCTACAAGGAGCGTCTGGCGGAAGTGCAGAAGCAGCTCCAGGAAGAGTCGAAGGGCAAGGGCGACTCGTTCAAGATTCGCTGACGGCCCGGGAGAGCACCATGGTCATCGACCTCACCATCCTCGGCCTGGTGCTGTTCTTCGCCATCATCGGCGCCGTCACCGGCGCCTCGCGACAGGTGGCCAACACGGTGGGGCTGGCGGCGGGCTACTTCGCCTCCAGTCGCCTGGGCTCGCTCCTCGGCCCCCGGCTGGCGGACGCCCTGGGCGCCCCGCTGTTCGTCGGCATCATCCTGGGCTCGGTGCTCGTCTTCGTGTGCGTGTGGCTGACGGTGCGCTACGCCCTGGGCGCGCTGCTCATGCGCTTTCTCGGCACCGGCAAGCACTCCGAGGACCGGAGCGTGGACCGCTTCCTCGGCTTCGTCCTGGGCGGCGCGAAGATGGCGCTCATCGCCTGGGTGGGCCTCAGCGCCGTCACCTTCTTCGAGAAGCACGTGGTGGTGGCCGGCCGCCGCGTCGGCGTCTCGACGAAGGAGTCGCTGTCCTTCGGGCTCGCGCGCCGCTTCAACCTCTTCGAGATGACGCAGTTCTCACAGGTGGGCAACCTGGTGCGCGTGGCCAAGGCGTCCGGAGACCCGGAGGCGGCGGGCCGCCTCCAGGAGGACCCCGCCTACAAGGCGCTGCGCAAGGACCCGCGCTTCGTGCGCGTGCTCCAGGACGAGCAGCTGAAGCAGGCGCTCTCGCGGGGCGACACCGCCGCCCTGCTGCGCAACGACCTGGTGCTCCAGCTCATCCAGGACCCGGACGTGGCCGCCCGACTGCGAGCGGCCGTCCGGGCCTCGGAGCGCGGGGACTGACTCAGACGCCAATCTGCGCCGAGTCCAACCCCACCAGCCGCTGGCGCACGAAGTCCGCGTCCACCTCCACGCGGCGGCGCCGGTGCTCGGGCGCGTCGAACATGATGTCCGCCATGATGAACTCGAGAATGGAGCGCAGCCCGCGCGCGCCCAGCCCCCGGTCCACCGAGTAGCGCACCACCTCGCGCAGCCCGCCGTCGGCGAACTCCAGCTCGATGTCGTCCATGGCCAGCAGCTCGCGGAACTCGCGGATGATGGAGTCGGGCGGCTCGGTCAGCACGCGGATGAGCTCCGGCTCCCCCAGCCGCTCCAGCTGCACCACCACCGGCAGGCGGCCGAGGAACTCGGCCATCATCCCGAAGTCCACCAGCTGCTTGGTGCTGATGCGCTTCCTGGAGCGCTTCGCCGCCTCCTCCGCGCCGAACCCCAGCGCCCGGCCGCCCTCCTCGCCGTACTCGTGCAAGTCACTGAACGTGCCCGCGCAGATGAAGAGGATGTCGCGCGTGTCCACCTGCACGAAGTCGCTCTTGTTCCACGCCTGGGTGACGTTCAGGGGCACGTACACCTCGCGGCCCTCCAGCAGCTTCAGGAGCGCCTGCTGCACCCCCTCGCCGCCGATGTCCCGGCTGCCGGCCCCGTTGCGCGCGCCCTGCGAGCGGCGGGCAATCTTGTCCACCTCGTCGATGAAGATGATGCCCCGCTGCGTGTCCTCCACCGAATGGTTCGCCTTGAACAGGAGGTCGGAAATCATCACCTCCACGTCCTTCCCGTAGTAACCGGCCTCCGTGTACTCGGTGGCGTCCACGGTGGTGAACGGGACCTGGAGGATGTCGGCCAGGTTCCGGGCGATGTGCGTCTTGCCGCTGCCGGTGGGGCCAATCAGCAGGATGTTCGACTTCTTGATGAGTGACTGCCTGCGCAGCCTGCGCGCCTGAACGCGCTTGAGGTGATTGTGAGCGGCGATAGCCACCGCACGCTTGGCGGCATCCTGGCCAATGACGAAGTGGTCCAGCCGATCGAAGATTTCCCTCGGGGTCAGCACCGCTTCTTCCCTGCGTGCGGACGACTCCATGTACCCTCCCCTTCTATCCACGCGTCCTCCCGGACTTCCTCCAAAGGGTAGGAATTGGATGGAAGGCTGGCCCGCGGGACTACAGGCGCCGCGCGGTGGAGGAGCCCGCCCGCCTGCCCTGCCGGCAGGCGGCTGTTGAATACGCGGGGGCTTTCCTATAGTTCCCGCGCACTTCCGTTGTTCAGGGGAGTCATCCCCTTTTTTCCCAGGGAGCCTCGAGACGCCGATGCCCGTAAACGCACCCCCGCACCGCTGGACCCTCGCCGACGCCCAGGAACTCTACGGAATCCGCAACTGGGGCAACCCCTACTTCGGCATCAACGAGAAGGGCCACGTCTGCGTCCACCCGGACGGGCCGCAGGCGCCCAGCATGGACCTGAAGGAGCTGGTGGACGAGGTCCGGCGCCGGGGCATCGGCCTGCCGCTGCTGCTGCGCTTCACGGACGTGCTGCGCCACCGCGTGGTGCACCTCAACGAGGCCTTCCGCAAGGCCATGGTCGACCAGGGCTACAAGGGCGACTACCGGGGCGTGTACCCCATCAAGGTGAACCAGCACCGCTACGTGGTGGAGACGCTCATCGAGGCGGGCAAGGCCTACAACTACGGCCTGGAGGCCGGTAGCAAGCCGGAGCTGCTGGCGGTGATGGCGCTGCTGGAGAACGAGGACGCGCTCGTCATCTGCAACGGCTACAAGGACGAGGAGTACATCGAGACGGCGCTCTTCTACTCGCGCCTGGGCCGCAACGTCATCCTCGTGGTGGAGAAGCCCAGCGAGCTGCCGCTGATCGCCGAGGTGTCGCGCCGCACGGGCATCGCCCCGCGGCTGGGCATGCGCGTGAAGCTGTCCACGCGCGGCGCCGGCAAGTGGGAGGCCAGCGGCGGAGACCGCTCCAAGTTCGGCCTGTCCTCGTCGGAGCTGATGAACTGCATCGGCTTCATGAAGGAGACCGGCATGCTGGCCTCCTTCGAGCTGCTGCACTTCCACCTGGGCAGCCAGATTTCCAACATCCGCAACGTGAAGAACGCGCTGCGCGAGGTGGGCTGCTTCTACGTCGAGGTGGCCCGCCAGGGCGCGCCGCTGAAGTACCTGGACGTGGGCGGCGGCCTGGGCGTGGACTACGACGGCTCGCAGACGAACTTCGCCTCCTCCATGAACTACACCACGGAGGAGTACGCCAACGACGTGGTCTTCGGCGTCATGGAGGCGTGCGACCGCGCCGGCGTTCCGCACCCCACGCTGGTGTCCGAGTCGGGACGCGCGGTGGTGGCGCACCACGCGGTGCTGGTGGTGGACGTGCTGGGCACCAGTGAGACGGACCCGGCCCAGGTGCCGGACAAGGTGGACGAGAAGGCCCCCTCGGTGGTGCGCAACCTGTGGTCCACCTTCCGCGAGGTGACCAACAAGAACCTGCTGGAGGCGTGGCACGACGCGCAGGACGCCAAGGAGGAGAGCCTCACCCTCTTCTCGCTGGGCCACCTGTCGCTGGAGCAGCGCGTGGCGGCCGAGAACATCTACTGGGCCATCTGCCACAAGATCATGCGCATCGCGAAGGAGGCGGGCGAGATTCCCGAGGAGCTGGACTCGCTGGAGAAGGCGCTCAGCGACACCTACTTCTGCAACTTCTCCGTGTTCCAGTCGCTGCCGGACTCGTGGGCCATCGACCAGCTCTTCCCGATGATGCCCCTCCACCGGCTGGCGGAGAAGCCGACGCGCCGGGCGACGCTGGCGGACATCACCTGCGACTCGGACGGAAAGATTGAGCACTTCATCGACAAGCGCGAGGTGAAGGACGCGCTGGAGCTGCACGCGCTCAACAACGACGACTACTACCTGGGCATCTTCCTGGTGGGCGCCTACCAGGAGATTTTGGGCGACCTCCACAACCTGTTCGGCGACACGCACGCCGTGCAGGTGTCGCTGGCGCCAAACGGCGGCTACCTCATCGACAACGTGGTGGCCGGCGACACGGTGACGGAGGTGCTCAACTACGTCAGCTACACCAAGGACGACCTCGTCGCGAAGCTGCGCAAGTTCACCGAGGTGGCGCTGCGCAACGGCCGCATCTCCCTGGACGAGTCGCGCAGCCTGCTGCGCATGTACGAGGACGGCCTGTCCGGCTACACGTACCTGGAGCGCGAGGTGGATGCGAGCTACGCCACCAACGCCAACCAGCTCCGCCTGGTGCCCCAGCCGAACGCCGCCCCGGGCCAGCGCCCCACCCTGCCCCCGTCGGGCACCTGAGCGCGCTGAGACGCCCACGGGCCCGCCCGGCGCTGTCCGGGTGAGGCCCTGAAGTCCAAGTGAAGCCCCCTGCCGCGACAGCGCCAGGGGGCTTCGCCGTTTCAGAGGTTGGCGATGACGGGCTCGGTGGAGCCGAACGGGGCGGGCTCGTCGGCGAAGGCCACGTCCGCGGCGCGGGCGCGCAGGTGCTGCAGGGCCGCCTGCTGCGTCTCGCCCCGGGCGATGAGGGCCTCGAAGTCGTAGCCGGCCAGGCGCGTGTCCCGCGCGGACAGCCGCGCCAGCGTGCGCCACAGGGACAGGCGCCCCTCGGTGGCGACGCACAGCCCCTCCAGCTCCACCAGCCGGCTCAGCGGCGAGTAGCGCACCAGCGAGCCGTTGAGCTTGAGGCGCCCGAGCTTCTCGGAGACCCAGGCCGCGCGCGTCTTGAGCGGGTCCTGCTTCAGCTCCAGCGTCTGCATCACCGACTCGAGGATGGACTGGTCATGCCGCAGCTCGGGGACGAAGGCCGACAGGTAGCGGCCCACCGGGTTGCTGCGGTTCTCCGTCTCGGTGCGGACGGCCAGCTCGATACCCGCCACCGAGCCCGCCAGGTGGTCGTTGAGATAGATACCCAGCCGCTTCGCGTCCATGCCATGCCTCCGGTTACCCACTTCCGCAGCCCGGCAGGGTGGGCATGGGGCCGCCGCCTCGCATCCCAGGCCCGGAAGGTCGGCTGAAGGGCAGGCAGGCAACCGTTACGCGAGCGAGCGTCCACACGACGGTACCCGCCCGGCAACGGGAGGGGGCGGGCCTGCAAGCGGCTTCTTGCCGGGTCCCCTCTCGTGAGACAACGCCCGCTGATAGACATTGCCTTCGGAACGTCTGGTGCCCGTGGGAGGCGCCAGGGGAAGAAGGACGAACGGAGGAAGTGCTTTGTCCCAGGCTCGCGAGGCCCGCCCCAGTGAGGAGACGGATGACCGGTATCGCGCCCTCTTCGAGTCCATGGATGACGGCTATTGCCTCATGCAGCTGCTCTTCGACGAGCAGGACCGGCCCGTCGACTACCGGTTCCTGGAGGTCAACGCCACCTTCGAGGAGCAGACGGGCCTGAGGAACGCGGTGGGCAGGACGGCGCGAGAGCTCGTCCCCACCCTGGATGAGTCCTGGTTCCGGCTCTACGGAAAGGTGGCCCTCACCGGGGAGACGGCCCGCTTCGAGAACCACGCTCCGGCGATGGGACGCTGGTTCGAGGTGTCCGCGAGCCGCGCGGGCAGGCCCGAGCTGCGCCAGGTGGCGCTCGTCTTCAAGAACGTCACCGAACGGAAGCTGGCGGAGGCGAAGCTGCAGGAGAGCGAGGCCCGCTTCCGCAACATGGCGGACCACGCGCCCGTCATGCTCTGGGTGACCGACGCCGAGGCCCGGTGCACCTACCTGAACAAGAGCTGGTACGAGTTCACCGGGCAGACCGAGGCGACGGGGCTGGGGCTGGGGTGGCTCACGGCCGTCCACCCGGACGACGCGAAGCGCTCGGCGGAGGTCTTCCTCGCGGCCAACGCGCGGCGGGAGTCGTTCCGGCTCGAGTACCGCCTGCTGCGCAAGGATGGCGAGTACCGCTGGGCCATCGACGCGGCCAGCCCCCGCTTCGGTCCGGACGGGGAGTTCCTGGGCTACATCGGGAGCGTCCTCGACATCACCGACAGGCGGCGGGTGGAGCAGGAACGCGAGGCCCTGCTGGCTCGCGAGCAGGAGGCGCGCGCCCAGGCGGAAGAGGCCAACCGCATCAAGGACGAGTTCATCGCCACGGTGTCCCACGAGCTCCGGACGCCGCTGTCCGCCATGCTCGGCTGGGTGCAGATACTGCGCGCCGGCACGCTGCTCCCGGAGAAGCGCGAGCGGGCCCTGGAGACGATTGAGCGCAATGCGCGCGCCCAGGCCCAGCTCATCGAGGACCTGCTCGACGTCGGCCGCATCCTCTCCGGGAAGTTCAAGCTCGCGGTGGAGCCCGTCCGCGTCGGCGCCGTGGTGGAGCAGGCGATTGAGACGGTGCGGCCCGCGGCCGAGGCGCGGGACATCCGCCTGCAGGCCGCGCTCGACTCCACGAGCAGCGTCATGGGTGACGCCATGCGGCTGCAGCAGGTGGTGTGGAACCTGCTGTCCAACGCGGTGAAGTTCACCCCCAAGGGCGGCCGGGTGCAGGTCTTCGTGGAGCGGCGCGAGTCCTCCGTGGACATCACCATCGCGGACACGGGCCAGGGCATCACCCGCGAGTTCCTCCCGCATGTCTTCGAGCGCTTCCGTCAGGCGGATGGCGGCACCACGCGGCGCGTGGGAGGGCTCGGGCTCGGCCTGTCCATCGTCAAGCACCTGGTGGAGGCGCACGGAGGGACGGTCACCGCCTCCAGCGAGGGCGAGGGCCTGGGAGCCACCTTCGTCGTGCGCCTGCCCCTCTCGGTGGCCATGAGGCGCGAGCTCAACGTGCCTTCGTCCCTGCGCGTGGAGGCGCACGGGACGGAGCTGCGCTGCCCGCCGGAGCTCGCCGGACTGAGCGTCCTCGTCGTCGATGACGAGGACGACACCCGGGAGCTGCTCCGCGCGTTGCTGGAGGGCTGCGGCGCGCGCGTGAGGCTGGCCAGCTCTTCAGCCGGAGGGCTGAGCGCGGTGCGAGAGGAGGCGCCGGACATCCTCATCTCGGACATCGGCATGCCGGAAGAGGATGGGTACACCTTCATCCGCAAGGTCCGGGCGCTGCCATCGGGAGACCCGGCCCGGCTTCCCGCCGTGGCGCTGACGGCCTACGCGCGGATGGAGGACCGAGCGCGCGTGTTGCTCTCCGGCTTCCAGAACCACCTGCCCAAGCCGGTGGAGCCGCTGGAGCTCCTGGCGGTGCTGGGCTCGCTCGCGAAGCGACGCAAGGGCGGGGACTGAAGCCCGCCCTCGCGCGGGCCCTCAGTCCGGGTAGCTGAACGTCAGCGGCAGCTTCACGTCCGGGTGGAGGCTGCGGGCCACGGGGCAGCCGTGGGCCGTCTCCTCCATGCGCTTGCGCTGCTCGGCGGTGAGGCCCGCCGGCATCTGGAGCTCCAGCACCAGCTCGCCGATGCGGCGCGGGGGCGGCGTCATCCGCTTCTCCACGCGCCCGCGCACCTCGCCCAGGGCAATGCCCTCGCGCGAGGCGACCAGGTGCATCGTCGTCACCGCGCAGGACACCAGCGCCGCGCCCACCATGTCCGTGGGCGAGAAGCTTCCTCCGGTGCCGCCGTTGTCACGCGGCGCCTCGGTGACGGCCACCGTGCCGGACGGGCCATGGGTGAGCTGCGTCTTGAACTGCGGCTGGCTGACCACGGTCATCACCACGCCCGTGGCGGGCGTCTGCGGCTGGCTCATGTCGGCGCTCCTTGGAGACAAAGCGGGTGCTGCAAGCGGCTCAGCGGACGAACGCCTCGTGCTTCTTGGCGTCGCCCTCGGTGGAGGGCTCCGCGTCCTCCACGCTCCAGTCCAGCGTCTTCATCAGCGACTTGCGGCGCTTCTGCACGTCCCCATCCAGGAACGAGATGGCGTCCGCCATCCGGTCCATCAGCCGCATCGGCTTGCGCTTGTTCTTCGGCTCGTTCAGCAGCGCGTGCGTCAGCCAGGGGAACACCGCCGTCACGTCGCAGTGGACGTACACGGAGCCGGTCTCCACCGCCTCCACCGACACCTTGCCCCAGGTGTGGCCCTCGCCGGCCGGGCAGCTGGACAGCGCGCCGTTGTCCACCGGGTCCACGCAGAACTGCACGTCGATGTCGAAGCCCGTCGTGGGGACGTTGAGGATCTGGTCCAGCAGCGGCTCGCCCTGCAGCGTGTAGTTCTTCGGCACGCCGCCGCCCAGAATCCAGATGGCCAGCCGCTTGCTGCCGTTGTGCCGGCAGAAGTGCTGCATGGCCGCCATGGAGTAGACGTCGTCGTTGATGTCGAGCTCGAACTTGAACTCGTCACCGAGCAGCCGCTTGAGCTTCACGACGTTGAGGAAGATGGAGCCGTCCTGCACCGCGCCCACCCAGATGGGCACCGCGTGCTTGTAGGCCGTGGCCAGCAGCGACGGCTGCTTCACGCCGAGCTTCTTCTCAATCTGGTAGATGGCCTTGCCGAGCAGGTAGTGGAACTCGGGGGTGGTCATCTTCTTCTGGAACTCGGGGCCGCGGATGATGGCGGAGAAGAGCCGGTCCGTGTCGAGCAGCGCCTCCTCCCAGAAGCCCAGGTCGTAGATGCGGATGATGCGCGCCAGGCGGTACTGGAGGTCGCCCGCGTTCGGGTTCACCTCGCGGATGGCGTGGCCGATGATGCGGTGGGCGTCGTGGTAGAGGTTGGCGCCCGTCGTCGTAATCGCGGAGATGATGCCCTTCTCGATGAGGGGAATCAGGCAGCTCTGGTGCAGGCCCGCGGGCGTCATCGCGCCGGACAGCGTTAGGAAGATGGAGGCGTCCTGCTCCATCGACTGGGACATCAGCTCGAAGGCCGTGCGCTCCTGGCGGCCCACGTAGGCGCTGAAGGCGTGGGCGAGCAGCTCCGCCGGCTTCTCCTTGCCGGTGATGGGGCGGGGATCCGCCTTGCGCGCCCCGGAGTACGCGGCGCGAAGGGACTTCTTCGGGTTCGAGGAGGTCTTGGCCATGGCGCGGCACATAGCACCGCCAGCCCGCCAAGGGGAGCGCCGCCTGTACCCCGAGCGCTACTTGGTGCGCTTCTTCCCGGTGTCGCCGGGGTTGGCCCCGCCGCCCGCGGCCTTGTCCGGCGCCGCTTCGGGCTCCGGAAGGCCCAGCACCCGGTCCCTCACCTGCTCGGCGGACAGGTGCGCCGTGTCGGACACCACACAGGAGACGTACGCCAGCTCCGCCAGCGCCCGCCGGGAGCGCTCACGCACCGCCGGGTCTTCCGAGCCCAGCTCGTCGGAGGCCGCGGAGACGTAGCTGCTCGCCAGTGACTCGAAGAGGTACACCCGGTTCTCGATGGTCCCATCGTTCTTCTTGCCCATAGGCCGGCCACTCTAGGCACCGGCCTCGCGGGCCGGGGAGACCGCTCCCGGTGCCCGGTGCCGGACTGTCGGCGCCCGACACTCCACCGGGGCGGCGCGCCCGGCAGCCAACACCGGGGCACGTCCCACTCTCGGGAGGAAGCGCTGCGGCGGGAGGGCCAACGTCTTAAGTTGGTGTGAAAGCGAGCAAGGGTCACGTAAGGGTGACTTCCACCGCCCGCCCGGGAGCCGCACCGTGATTGACCTGCACTCACACACCACCGCGAGCGACGGCCAGTACCCGCCGACGGAGCTGCTGACGCGGGCGGCGGCGGCCGGGGTGACGGTGCTGGCGGTGACGGACCACGACACGGTGGCGGGGCTGGCGGAGGCGGCGGAAGCGGCGCGCGCGCACGGGGTGGAGCTGGTGCCGGGCATCGAGGTGTCCGCCTTCATCCACGGCCGCGAGGTGCACATCCTGGGGCACTTCGTGCGGCCCGAGGACGAGGACATCGCCCGCTTCTCCGAGCGGCTGCGCGGGGAGCGGGAGACGCGCATGGAGGCCATGCTGGAGCGGATGCGGCAGCTCGGCTACCCCGTGCGGATGGAGCACGTGCTGGAGGTGGCGGGCAAGGCGCAGCTGGGCCGGCCCCACCTGGCGCGGGTGCTGGTGGAGCGCGGCTGGGCGGTGGACGTGAAGACGGCCTTCGACCGCTTCCTGGGCACGCGCGGCGCGGCCTGGGTGGACCGGTACAAGCTGGACGGCGCGGAGGCCATCCGCCTCATCCGCAAGGCGGGCGGCACCGCCACGCTGGCGCACCCCGGCTCGTCGCGCATGGAGCGGCTGGAGATTCGCGCGCTGGCGAAGGCGGGGCTGGCCGGGCTGGAGGTGCTGCACTCGGACCACAACCCCAGCGTGCGGAAGAAGTACCTGGGGCTGGCGAAGGAGTTCGACCTGGTGCCCACCTCCGGCAGCGACTTTCACGGCGAGGCCGTGTCCCCCGACCACAAGCTGGGTGACGCCGCCATGCCGCCCGAGCTGTTCGCGAAGCTCAGGGCCCGCGCGGCGGCCTGAGGCCGGAAGGACCCCTCCCCTCCCGAATCGCTAAATCTGGGAAAAAGAGAGGAACTCGGTTTTTTTGCTACGCTGGCCTCCTCATGGAGTGCCCGAGCGAGACGACACTGAGCGACTTCCTCGAGGGCCTGCTTCCGGAGGAGCAGCGCACACGGGTCCTGGCGCACGTGGAGGGTTGCGAGAGCTGCCAGGAGCACGTGGCGATGGGTGCCAGCTCCACGGCGGGCACGCCGGACGCCCCCGAGGAGCGCCCTCCCCTGGCCCAGGGCTCCACGCTCTCGCGGTACGTGGTGCTGGAGCGCATCGGCCGGGGCGCCATGGGCGACGTCTACGCCGCCTATGACCCGGAGCTGGACCGGCAGGTGGCCCTCAAGCTGCTCCGTCCGGAGGGCCGTCACCTGGAGGAGCTGCGGGTGCGGCTGCTGCGCGAGGCCCAGGCCCTGGCCCGGCTCGCGCACCCCAACGTCGTCACCGTGCACGACGTGGGCGTGGCCGGGGACTGCCTCTTCCTCGCGCTGGAATTGGTGGAGGGCACCACCCTGTCCGAGTGGCTGAGGCAGCCGCGCCCGAGGGACGAGGTGCTGCGCGTCTTCCGCGATGCGGGGCGCGGGCTGGCGGCGGCGCACGCGGCGGGGCTGGTGCACCGCGACTTCAAGCCGAGCAATGTCCTCGTCGGGCAGGACGGCCGGGTGCGGGTGACGGACTTCGGGCTGGCCCGCCCCTCCAACCGGGGGCTCCGTCCCCGAGACGCCTCCGCGGCGCCGACGCGTGTCCCGCACGGGCCGGCGCCGCTGACCCGCACAGGCGCGCTGGTGGGCACGCCCGCGTACATGGCGCCGGAGCAGCAGCAGGGCCAGGGCGTGGACGCGCTGTCGGACCAGTTCAGCTTCTGCGTCGCCCTCTACGAGGCGCTGCATGGCGTGCGCCCCTTCGAGGGCCTCAACCTGGAGGAGCTGGCCCAGGCGGCGCGCGAGGGCCGCATCCGTGTGCCGGAGCGCGAGGCGAAGGTGCCCGCGAGGCTGCGGCGCGCGGTGCTGCGTGGCCTGCGTGCCCGGCCGGAGGAGCGCTTCCCGTCCATGGACGCGCTGCTGGCGGAGCTGGCCCCGCGACGGGCCCTGCGCATCCGCGCATGGGTGGCCGCCTCCGCCGGAGCGGCCAGCCTGCTGGGACTGACGGTGGGCTACGTGGTGGCGCACCGGGACGAGGCGCGCTGCGCGCAGGAGGCAGAGAAGCTCGCCACCGTGTGGAGCCCGGAGCGGCGCGAGCGCCTCCGCGAGGCCTTCCTCGCCACCGGCAAGCCCTACGCTGCCTCCGCCTGGGAGACGGTCTCCACCGCGCTGGACGCGCAGGCCACCGCGTGGCGCGCGCTGCGCACCGACACCTGCCTGGCGGCGAGTGACGCCCCCAGCGCCTCGTGGCAGACGACGGCCTGCCTGGACACGCGGCTGTGGCACCTGGCCGCAATCACGGACGTGCTGGAGAAGGCCGACGCGCAGATGGTGCAGAACGCGCCCCAGCTCGTGGCCTCGCTCGAGGGCGTCTCCGGGTGCACGGACGCGACCGCGCGCGCCACCCGGCCGCAGCCTCCGGACGCCCTGCGCCCGCGCGTGGACGCGGCCCGCCGCCGGCTGGTCGAGGTCCGCGCGTACATGGACGCGGGCAACCATGCTCCGGCACTCGAAGTGACGACGGCCCTGCTCCAGGACCTGAAGGGACTCAACTACCGCCCGCTGGAGGCCGAGGTCCTCACCGCGCACGGCCACCTGCACGGCCTCGCGGGCAAGCTCAAGGAGGCGGAGGAAATCCTCTACCGGGCCCTGTGGGCCGCCGAGGCCGGGCGCGACGACGAGACGGTGGCCCGCGTGTGGGGCCTGCTGCTGTGGGTGGTGGGGGACCAGATGGCGCGGATGGAGGAGGCCAACCGGCTCGTCCACCATGCGCGCGCCGCGGTGGACCGGCTGGGCCGAGAGCGCTTCCCCGCCATCGCCATGGACCTGCACCTGCGCATGGGCGGGCTGATGATGGTGCAGGGCAAGCTGGACGAGGCGGAGGCGGAGTACTCACGGGGGCTGGAGCTGGCGCGCAAGGCCAAAGGTCCCGAGCGCCTGCGCACCACCTACTTCCTGTCCGGGCTGGGCCGGGTCCGCTCGCGCCAGCTCCGCGCCGGGGAGGCGCTGGACTTGTACCAGCAGGCCCAGGCCCACGCGCTCCAGGAGCGACAGTGGAGCCCCGAGCACCCGGTGCTCGCGCTCAACCTCAACAACATCGCCACCGAGCTGCTGGCCCTGGGCCGGATGGACGAGGCGCTCGCCACCTTCCAGCGCTCGCTCGCGCTGCTGGAGGCCGCGCGCTCCAAGGACCACCCGAGCCTGGCCGCCCCGCTCAACAACCTCGCCGTGCTCCTGCGGCGCGAGGGCCGGCTGGACGAGGCGCGACAGCACGCCCAGCGCGCGTTCGCCATCTTCGAGAAGAGCAAGGGCCCGGACCACCCCAGCACCGCCACCGCGCTCGGGGGGCTGGGGATGGTGGCGTACGACTCGCACCAGCTCGACGAGGCGCTCGCGTACAACCAGCAGGCGCTGGAGCGGCTCCAGCGCGGCATGGGGGCGGACACGCCACGCGTGGAGATGCCGCTGCGCAACCTGGCCCTCATCCACCTGCGCGCGGGCCGCACCGCCGAGGCGCGGCGCGCCCTGCTGCGCGCCCTGCAAGTGCTGGAGAAGGAGAATGGCCCGGACAGCGCGGTGACGTGCGGCGTGCTGAGAGACCTCGGCCGCGTGGACATGGCCACGGGCGCATGGAAGGCGGCGCTCGCGCACTGCCAGCGCACCCTGAAGCTCGACGAGCAGACGCAGGGCGCGGAGAGCCCGGACGCCGCGCTGGACCTCGCCTGTCTGGGGGAGGCGCACCTGGGCCTGGGTGCTCCGGAGCAGGCCGTGCCCCTGCTGGAGCGCGCCCGCCGCATCGACGCGAAGGCGCGGCTGGACCGGCGGGACGCGGCGCGGGTCTCCTTCCTGCTGGCGCAGGCCCTGTGGGAGCGGCGCGCGCCCGAGGAACGGGCGCGCGCCATGGCCCTGGCGGCAGAGGCCCGGGGCTGGCTGGAGGCCCAGGGCATCCGGGCCCGCTCGGAGCTGCGAGAGGTGATGGCCTGGCAGTCCCGGCATCCGACCTCGGTGAGCGAGGCCACGCGATGAAGCCGCCCGAGACTGGCGGCCCCCTGACGGAGCTGCTGCTGGCGCACGCGCCCCCGGAGCGTCACGAGGCGCTGCGCGCCATGCCAGGACTGGAGGCCCTGCTGGAAGAGCACGTCGCGAAGGGCCGGGCGGCGTGGCCCGACGTGACGCTCACGACGAAGGACTTCCTTCGCCACCTGGCGCGGCACCTCCCTTCGGAGGACACGCTGCACCAGCTGCGCGCCGACGACCTGTACCTCGCGTGCGCCTGTGCCGCGGGAGAGCCCCAGGCCCTGCGCCACTTCGAGCACCACATCCTGCCGAAGGTGGCCTCGCGGCTGGGACAGTCCCCGGGAGCCACGCTGGACGAGGTGCTCCAGGTGGCGCGCCAGCGGCTGCTGCTGGGCGTGGCGGGGACGGCGCCAAGGATTGCCGAGTTCTCCGGCCGGGGCACGCTGACGGGCTGGGTGCGCATCGTCGCCTCGCGCATCGCCCAGGAGCTGCGCAGCCAGGCCGGCCGCCAGGAGCTGTTCTCCGAGCCCCCCCAGGCCCTGGAACGGCTGTTATCGCGCGACGACCCGGAGCGGGAGCTGCTCCAGGCGCACTCGCGCAAGGTCCTCACCGACTCCCTGCAGGCGGCGCTCGCGGACCTCACCGAGCGCGAGCGCGCGCTGCTGCGCCTGCACCACCTGCACGGCCTCACCATGGACCGCATCGCGACGATGTACCGCGAGCCCCGCTCCAGCGTGGCGCGCCATGTGGCCCAGGCCCGCGAGCGGCTCCTGAAGCTCACCCACCGCGAGCTGGCCTCCCGGTTGAAGCTGAATGGTCAGGAATTGGAGAGCCTGCTGGGCCTGGTCCAGAGCCGCCTGGACCTCAGCCTCCACCGGCTGATGGACTGAGCGCGTCGGGAGGCCTCGCGGAGCCCCAGGTCCGAAGCTGCTACGCTTCGCGCCATGGACCCGATTGATCCAGACGTGGTGACGTTCTTCCAGGGGCTCTTCAACGGAGTGCTGCTGGGAGCGCTCGCCTATCTCTTCGTGCGGTACGTGCTGGGTGGCCTCTTCACGGTGGACCAGAACGTGCGCGCGGTGAAGGTGCGCCTGGGGCGCGCCGAGCGCCTCTCCGCGAACCTCACCAACCGCGACGGCCCGCTCTCCGAGGGGCTCGCCCGCACCGACGAGGAGCGCTACGTCTACCCGCAGCTGCGCGTCATCTCCTCCGGTGGCCCCTACTTCAAGTGGCCCTGGGAGCAGGTGCGGAAGATCTCCGTGGCCACGCAGACGCTCAACATGGCCCATGACCCGGAGTCGCCGGAGGCCAACCAGGGTGGCACCATGGTGGACGCCGTCACCAAGGACCAGCTCAACACCGGCCTCACCGGGCAGATCCGCTATCGCGTCTCGGAGAAGAACCTCTACGCCTTCCTCTTCGGCGTGAAGAACCCGGTGGCGCACGTCATGGGCTTCTTCGTCTCCATCCTCCGCCAGCGCATCGCCAACTTCGAGGCGCCCGCCGCCGCCCGCGAAGCCGACAGCCTGGAGGCCAGCGTCGTGTCCGGCGTGTCCATCAACGACCTGCGCAAGAACCTGAGGGACCTCAACGAGCACATGGACCACGAATGCCGCGGCAGCGAGGCGCGCTACGGCGTGGTGCTGGAAGCGTCCCTCATCACCGGCATCGACCCGCCGCAGGAGGTGGAGAGCGCCCTGGCCGCCATCAACACCGCGCACAACCACGTCTCCAGCGACATCAGCCTCGCGCAGGCCTCGGCGGACCAGAAAATCGTCCAGAGCCGGCGCGCGGTGGAAATCGAGACGCTCAGGGCCCAGGCGGAGGTGGAGCCCCTGGCGGCCCTCTCCAACGAGCTCGCGCTGCTCAAGCGCAGCGGCCCCGGCGCGCTCCAGGCGTACCTGCGCAACATCCGTCTGGGGCTGTACCAGAAGGCCCAGGCGGTGGTGATGGGGGTGAAGCATGGTTAGCACGCTCATCGGTGCCTTCATCGGCTTCTTCGGCATGGCCATTGGCCTGCCCATCTTCTTCGCGCTGCTGCGGCTGTTCGGCGTCTACGCCATCGTCCACGAGCGCACCTGCCGGGTGTACGTGCTCTTCGGCTCGGTGGTGTGCACGCTGGACGAGCCCGGCCTGCACTTCCTATGGGCGAAGCTCGGGTGGAAGGCGCTCATCGTGAACCTCGTGGGCCGCTGCCAGGTGGTGGACCTGCGACTGGACCAGCAGTACCTGCGCAGCCAGGCGGTGAACTCCGAGGAGGGCGCGCCGATGGGCATCGGCATCTGGTACGAGATGTACGTCTCGGACCCGAAGCGCTTCCTCTTCGAGAACGCGGACCCGCGCGGCAGCCTCGCCGCCAACGTGAGCAACGCCGCCGTGCGCTGCCTGTCCAACATGAAGCTGGCCGCCATGCTGGAGACGCGGCACGAGATGAGCCGCACCGTGCGCGCCGAGGTGAGCCCGCAGAGCCACGAGTGGGGCTACAAGCTGGGCAGCGTCTACGTGCGCAAGGTCCACTTCCGCGACGCGCAGATGATTCGCCAGATTGAGGAGAAGGTCGTCAACCGGCTGCGGCAGGTGACGAGCGCCATCCGCCAGGACGGCGCCAACCAGGTGAGCATCATCACCAGCACCGCCGAGCGGCAGAGCGCCGTGGAGTTCGCCCGCGCCGCGGCGCTGCGGCCCCAGATTGTCGGCTCGGCGCTGAGGAAGATTGGCGAGGACCCCGAGGTGCTGGAGGCCACCTTCGAGCTGCTGGAGACGCAGCGGCTGCTGGAGAGCGGCGCCCAGCTCACGCTGATACCCGACGGACAGCGCGGGGAGCTGCTCTCGCAGCTGCTGGCGGCGCGCGCCGTGAATCGGGCGTAGCGGCACGACGAAGACCTGTCAGGATGAACCCCCTCTTCCACCAAGCGAGCGAAGTGATGGCGAAGCGCCCCGACCGAGACCTGGAGAAGACCTACCCCCGCAAGGAGTTCGTCGCGAAGCTGCGCCGGCTGGCGGATGCCATCGAAGCCGGCAAGGCCTTCAGCATCCAGGTCGCCGGCGAGCGCCTGCGCATCCCCGCCGACGCGCTCTTCAACATCGAGCATGAGCGCGAGAAGAACGTGGACGAGGTGGAGTTCCAGCTCCGATGGAAGCGCGAGTGAGTGGAGGCTAGCTCCGCGTCGTCTTGAAGCGGCTGGTGACGGCCGTCAACCCCTCCGCCACCGCCTGCAGGTCCTGGGCGATGCGGGTGGTGCGGCCCGTCGCGTCCACGCCCTGCTTCACCAGCTCCGCCACGTTGCGCGCGCCCTGCACGGCCTGCTCGCTGGACTGGCGCTGCTGCCTCGTGGCGATGGTGATCTGCCGTGCCGCCTCGCTGGTGCCTCGCGCCAGCTCCACGATTCGCTGGAACACGGAGGAGGCCTGCTCCGCCACCTCCACGCCCCGGTCGCTGGTGGCCATGCCCACCCGCGCCTTGGACGCCGCCTCCTCGCCCGAGTCCTGCACCTTCTCGACGATGCGGGCGATGTCGCGCGCGGAGGCCGACACGTTCTCCGCCAGCTTGCGCATCTCCGCGGCCACCAGCGAGAAGCCGCGCCCCACCTCGCCCGCCTTGGTGCCCTCCAGCGCCGCGTTCAGCGCCAGCAGGTCCGAGCGCTCCGCCACCTGGTTGATGACCTGGGCAATCTTGGAGACCTGCTGCAGGTCCTGGTTCAGGCCGACAATCGCGTCCGCCACGCCCTTGGACTCGGTGCGGATGTCGTTGATGCCGGCCACCACCTGCGCCACCACCGCCATGGCCTCGGCCACCGCCTCGTGCGTGCGCCGCGCGCTGGACTCCACCACCTCGGTGGAGCTGGAGATCTGCTCCGCCGTGCGGCTCAGCTCCTCGAAGGTGGCGGCAATCTGCTGCGCGTAGGCCGCCTGCTGGCTGATGACGTGCTCCTGGTCCGCGGACGCGCCCATCAGCCCGCGCGACGCGCCGGAGAGCTGGTCCGTCCGGGACACCATCTCCATCACCGTGGCGCGCAGCGTGCCGAGCATCTGGTTGAAGGACTGCGCCATCTGGCGGACCTCGCCGCTGGCGGGCACGTCCAACTCCGCGCGCGACATGTCCCCGCGCGTCACGTCCCGCACCACGTCCGTCACCCGGGACACGGGCTCGCCGAAGTTGCGGCTGATGAGCAGCGCCAGCAGCAGGCCCAGCCCCAGCGCCCCCAGCACCGCCAGCACGTACCACTTCAGCTCCTGCAGAGACGACACCGGCTCATCGGCGCCGAAGCCCGCCACGTACGTGGAGGCCCCGCTCGCGCAGCGCACGACCACTTCCTCGCGGGTCGGAATGCGCGACGACTCGCAGCTGCCCGGCGCCACCGGGTCCTGGTCCGGCACCTGTCCTACGAACGGAGGCTCGCCGCGCGAGTACCTTACCGTGCCATCCGGACCGATCAGCGCCTGGTAGTGCACGGTGAAACCGCGGTTCCCCGACTCCGGATCCCGGGCCTCCACCAGGGAGAGCACATCCTCCAGCCGCGCCTGCGAGCTGGAGGTGCTGTCCGCCGCGAGGACCACCGGGTGCCGCGCCACCAGCAACCCCACCACCTTGACCCGCTTCTCCAGCAACTTCATGGTGGTGTCCTGCTGCTGGCTGGGGAAGTACACGCCGCAGAAGGCGGCCACCGCCAGACAGGGCACGAGCACCGCGATGGCCACCTGCATCCGCAAGCTGAGCCGGCCCCACATGCGTGTCTTGCTCCCGGAAGGAATGATCCACGCCGACGCTGGCGCCCACCGACGGTAGGCGCCCCTCTCCGGAGCGTCAAACACGCCCCTGGCAGGGGGACGGCGCGCCCCCTGGCCGGGAGACGGCACCGCCCCTGGCCAGGGGACGGAGGGGCGGGCGGGCGCCGGCCGGCTGGAGCGCCGGGCGTGGGCGGGAGACCGAAAAGCTCCGCTTTTCGCCGTCATCTCAAGGGGTTGGAGCACTCCCGGAGGGGACTTTCCCTTTGACTTGGCGCGGAAGGTGCCATTAGGTTCCGCGCGCGATGACTCCCACTCCACTCTCGCCCTACCTGCCGCTGGCGGTCGTCCTGCTGCTGGCCGGTGGCATGGCGATGCTCATTCCCCAGATCACCACCCGCCTGGGGCCCCGGCGTCCGAGCGCCATCAAGTCCACCAGCTTCGAGGCCGGCTCCGAGTCGACCGGCCCGGCACGCCAGCGCTTCGCGGTGAAGTTCTACGTCGTGGCCCTGCTGTTCATCGTGTTCGACGTCGAAGCGGTGTTCCTGTACCCCTGGGCGGTGAACTTCCAGGCGCTCGGCTGGTTCGGGTACGTGGAGATGCTCGTTTTCGCGGTGACGCTCGTCGTGGGCCTTATCTACATCTGGAAGAAGGGCGCCCTGGACTGGGAGAGCTGAGACATCATGGCTGACACTGACATTGCCCCCGTACTGGCCACCCGTCGCGACGAAGCCATGGGCTTCTTCCAGCGCATGGTCTCCAAGGGCCTGGGCTGGGCCCGCAAGTATTCGCTGTTCACCTACCCGTACGCGACCGCGTGCTGCGGCATGGAGTACATGTCCGTGGCGGCGAGCCGTCACGACATCTCGCGCTTCGGCGCCGAGTTCCCCCGCTTCTCGCCGCGCCAGGCGGACCTGCTCATGGTGGTGGGCACCATCAACCTGAAGCAGGCCCCCATCCTCAAGCGCGTGTACGAGCAGATGGCCGAGCCCAAGTGGGTGGTGGCCTTCGGCGTCTGCGCGTCGTCGGGCGGCTTCTACGACAACTACGCGGTGCTCCAGGGCATCGACCGCATCATCCCGGTGGACGTCTACATCCCCGGCTGCCCGCCGCGTCCGGAGCAGGTGCTGGACGGCCTGATGCTGCTCCAGGACAAGATTGGCAACCAGGTGCACCGCATCGCCGACCGCGAGCAGCCCAACGCGACGGCCGCGCGGCACGACCTGCTGCTGTCCATGGGCAAGTAACGAATCACGCGCCCCACGCGCGGTACTCCGGGCCCCGTCTGCCTCCCCTCGAAAGAGCGGAGGCGCCGGGGCCCGGGTCTTTTCCAGCGTCGCCTACCAGCGGTGGTACGCGGGGTGGCCCGGCTTCACGGCGACGAAGGTGCCGCGGCAGGTGGCCGTCACCTTCCCGCCCGCCGTCATGGTGCCTTCGATGATGGCGCGGTCGCCCTGGATTTCCACCGGCTTCGCCTCCAGGTGCACCGGCCCCGTCATGGGCGTGGGGCGCTTGAGGGTGATGGAGTAGTCGGCGGTGACGGTGCACGGCGGCGAGTCCGCGCCCTGGGCCTTCATCAGGCCGTACGCCGCCGTCCAGTTGCAGTGGCAGTCCAGCAGCGCGCCGATGATGCCGCCGTTGAGGACGCCGGGGAACGCCTGGTGGTGCTCGGCGGGAGTCCAGTCCGCGACGACGAGCTCACCCTCCACGCGGCTGCGGATGCGCAGGCCCTGCGGATTGGCCGGACCGCAACCGAAGCAGCTGTTGTGGGGTGCGTAGCGTTCCTGGAGGCATGGACTGTCTGGGGTCGTCGACATGGCCCGCCACCTTACGCCAGCCGCCCTCCGGCGTAAGGCCCTGCACGGCGTCCAGCCACGCCTCCAGCGCGTACGCGTCGGGGCCCTCACACTCGCCCTCGCAGGTGCGCAACATTCCTCCGTCCCCGCGGGGCCGGTCCACCCACCAGCGCCGCCCATCGAAGGCGCCCCGGTCCTTCTCTCGGAGAATCGCGGCGTGGGCCGGCTCCCCCATCTCCACCACACCGTCAGGGCGGATGCGGTACGCGTCGAAGGCGCGCGGCGCACCGGGCCAGTGGCCCGCGTCGAACACCTCCGGCAACACGTGCGTGAAGCCCGTCTCCGCGTACAGCGGCAGCGGCTCCCACCGCTCCGCCGGCTCGCCGCGCAGCAGCGGCGCCAGCGAGACGCCGTCCACGTCCGGCATTGGAGGCAGGGCCGACAAGTCCAGCACCGTGGGCCCCACGTCCACCAGGCGCACCAGCGCGTCCACCACCGCCGGCCCGCTGCCCCGCCCACGCGGAGGCTTCACCGCCAGCAGCACGCGGTACTCCTCGTCGGACAGCCGCGCGCCATGCACCGGCGTGGCGCCCGCCAGGTCCGGCCGGTCCGCGTGGAAGCTCTCGCCGTGGTCCGACAGCAGGACGATGAGCGCGTCGTCGTAGCGCCCGGTGCGCCTCAGCGCGTCCAGCAACTCGCCCACCTGAGCGTCCGCCTGCGCGAGCAATTCGTCGTAGAGCGCCTCCGCCCCCTCGCGGCTCCACCCGCCCTTCGCCCCCGGCGACACCGGGGCGAAGTGCATGCGCAGCCGCCGCTCCAGCGGCTCCGAGGGCGGAACGAAGCGCCGGTAGAAGGGGTGGACCGGGTCGCCCGGGAAGTGCGCCGCGGTGGCGTGGAAGGCGAACAGCGCGGGGCCCTGGCGGGACTCCTCCACCAGCCGGGACGCGAGCCGCTCCGCGTAGCCCATGGGGTCATGGATGCCGGCCAGCGCGCGGTTGTCGATGAACTCGGGCACCCACGCGGCCCCGAGGGCATGGTCCGCGAAGACGCCGAGCGCGCGGTAGCGCAGCTTCTCCAGCAGGAAATTCACGGCCCCGCGCGGCGGCTGCAAGCGGGTGTCGAAGCCGGAGGCCGGCCCCTCCGCGTGGAAGCGCGAGCAGTCGGTGGCGAACACCGTGCGCCAGCCGGCCTGGGCGAAGGTTGTCGGGAAGGTGGGCTGCAGCCGCAGCCGCGAGTCCGCCGTCAGCGCGTAGCGCACGCCGGTGGTGTGAGGCCAGCGCGCGGTGAGCATCGAGCGCCACGCGGGCTCCGTCTGGGCGATGGGCGTGTACGCGCGGGTGAAGAGCGTCGCGTCCTCCAGGAAGCGCTCCACGTGCGGCGCCACCTCACCCGTGCCGCCCTGCGACTTCAGCCGGTCCGGCCGGAACGCGTCGATGCCGATGACCACCACCAGCGGATGCCGCGCCTCCCGCGTCCCCAGCCGCCCCGCTCCGGTCAGCAGCAGCGCCGCGCCCACCGCCACCGTGGCCCCCGCCACCCACCGCCGCCCCGACACGCCCGAGCGCGTCACCCACGCCACGCCATGGAGCAGCAGCCACGCCACCGCCGCCGCGCGCGGGTGCCAGGGCTGGCCATGCTCCACCAGCCACGCCAGCAGCGGCCGCACCGCGGGCAGGTCATCGAAGAGGGCGGGACGGGCAATGGCCCGGTCCCACGCCAGCAGCCCGAGCAGCACCAGGCCCTCCGCCAGCGTCGTCAGCGCGCCCGCCACCCCACCCCGCTTCGACTTCCACGCTCCCGCCAGCACGCTCGCCAGCATGGCGAGCACCGCCCCCGCCACCGCGTACACCGTCGCAACGCGCAGCAGCAGCGCGGGCACCACCGGACGCACGGCCGCGGCCAGCGCGGCGTACGGGCCGTCCACGGGGATGTCCACGCCCACCAGCCCCGAGCGCAGCAGCAGCCACGACTCCCCCGCGAACAACATCAGCCCCAGCGAGGCACCGGACAGCAGGCGCCACAGCAGGGGACGGAGGGTGCCGGACAGTGAGGAAGCGGACATGCGTCCGCGTCTATACCCGATTGCAACAGTCCCGCCACGGTTGGGGCGCCAACCTTCACGAAACGTGCGTGACCCCTGGGGCCGGTGCAAGATTGGAGGCTTGAACGACGTGGACAGGGCGTCCGCCCCGGGGGGAGACAGCGTGCAGTCGCTCCAGCCCGAGGGGAGCCAGGACTCGGTGAGCCGCGCGCTGGAGGACGAGCGCCTCCGCAACGCCCGGCAGATGGCGTGGATCCGCTTCGTCGCCGTCACCCTCCTCTTCGGCGTGTCGGCGTACCTGGGCGTCTTCCGGGGTCTGGACGACTGGGCCGTGTATCTGAAGACCTTCGCCGTCTACTGGGTGCTCACCACGGCTGTGGCCGTAGCGGTGGCCAGGACGACCCGCGCGGCGCGGTGGGCCGGCCTGACGCTGGCCTTCGTGGACGTGCCGGCGGTGTATTGGCTCCAGCACCTGGCGATTCCGGTGTCGCCCTCACCCGGAGGCGTGGCGGGCTTCACGCTGGGCATCTACGCCGTGCTGGTGCTGCTGGCCGCCCTGTCCCTGCGCCGCTCGGTGACACTGGTGGTGACGGTGATTGCGGCCCTCGCGGAGGTGCGGCTCCAGCAGGAGGCCGACATTGGCGTGGGTGCGCAGGTGGCGGCGGTGGTGGTGCTGGGGGTGGCCGCGGCCGGGGCCCGGCACCTGCTCAACCGCATCCGCGCCCTGTCCGCCGCCGTCTCCGAGGAGGAGCTGAAGCGCGCCCGCCTGGGCCGCTACTTCTCCCCGTGGGTGGCCGAGCACCTCCAGCACCAGGCCTCGCCTGCCCCCGAGCTGCGCGAGGTGACGGTCCTCTTCGCGGACCTCCGGGACTTCACGGCGATGAGCGAGCGGCTGCCGCCCGAGCAGGTGGTGGAGATCCTCAACGAGTACTACGGCCGCATGGTGGAGGTGGTGTTCCGCAATGGCGGAACGCTCGACAAGTTCATCGGGGACGCGCTGATGGTGTACTTCGGCGCCCCGCTGGACGACCCCGAGCATGCCACCCACGCCGTGCGGTGCGCCCTGGAGATGGTGACCGAGCTGGAGGCCGTCAACGCCGAGCGCGCCGCCCGGGGCGTCCCCGGCCTGCGCATGGGGGTGGGCGTCCACTCCGGGCCGGCCATCCTCGGCAACATCGGCTCCATCACCCGCCGCCTGGAGTACACCGCCATTGGCGACACGGTGAACCTGGCCAGCCGGATTGAAGGGCTCACCAAGAAGGCCGGCGTCCCGGTCCTCGTCTCCCAGGTCACCCGGGAGCGGGTGGGCAGCGCCTTCCTGTGGGAGGCCGTCACCAGCGCCCTGGTGCCCGGCAAGAGCCAGCCGGTGGCCACCTTCGTCCCCTCCCACCCGCCGGCCGGCCCGCCTGGAACGGGGGGTGTACCCCCCTGATCCATTCCCGCGCCCGAGGTCCGCACGGCCCCCTGGCTCCCGGGCTCCAACACGAGCTTCTGGGCCTCCTAAGTGGCCTACATGCCTGAGGGTTTACGTTGACGCCCCCCTCCGGGGGTCCTTATAAAGCCGCCGATTCTTCTCCCTCAGTCATTGGGGCCCCCTTGAGCACTTTTGCGTTGGACAGGGTCTCCGCCCAGCTCCCGGAGGCGGTGGCGGATCGCTACGTTGACCGGACCGGTGGAGCCTGGGCCGTCATCCATGCGGACTCTCTTCCCAAGGTCGCTGCCTTCCTGAAGAACGACCCGGAGCTGGAGTTCAAGCTCTTCGGTTCCATCGACGCCGTCGACCGCCTGCACCTGGCGGAGTGCGACCCGCGCTTCGAGGTCGTCTACTTCCTCTACTCGCTCAAGCGGAACGAGCACGTGCGGCTCAAGGTGCGCGTGAGCGAGAGCACGCCGGTGGTCCCCTCCCTGACGTCGCTGTTCCGGGGCGCCAACTGGTGGGAGCGCCTGACGTTCGACTTCTACGGCATCCGCTTCGACGGCCACCCGGACCTGCGCCGCATCCTCCTGTACGAGGAGTTCCAGGGCTACCCCCTGCGCAAGGACTACGCGCTGCGCGACCGGCAGCCGCTCATCCCCGAGCGCCCCATCAAGGACATCTTCCGCGGTCCCGGCACCAGCGGGATCTCCTGATCTGCTGAGGACATCATGTCTGACCACGGCAAGCCCCAGACCGAAGCGCCCAATCCCGACACCGACGCGTACGCCCACGAGTCGGAGCTGGAGTCGCACCTCCAGACCAAGCGGATGGTCATCAACATGGGCCCCTCGCACCCCGCGACGCACGGCACCGTGCGGCTGAAGGTGGAGCTCGAGGGCGAGACCATCGTCAAGATCGACCCGGAGATTGGCTTCCTCCACCGCGGCTTCCAGAAGAGCTGCGAGAACGTCACGTGGACACAGTGCCTGCCCTACACGGACCGGCTCAACTACCTGTCCTCGATGATGAACAACTTCGGGTTCCTCAACGCCGTGGAGAAGCTCATCGGCCTGGAGATTCCCGAGCGAGCCCAGTACATCCGCGTCATCGGCTCCGAGCTGCACCGGCTGCAGGACCACCTGACGTGCGTGGGCGCCACCGGCCTGGAGATGGGCGGCTTCGCGCCGTTCCTCTTCGCCATGGAGTTCCGCGAGCTCATCCATGACCGCGTCGCCGAGCTGACCGGCGCCCGGCTCACCACCAGCTTCGGCCGCGTGGGTGGCATCAACCGCGACCTGCCCGAGGGCTGGATTCCCAAGGTCCACAAGTCGCTGGACCGCGGGCTGGAGCTCATCGACGAGATGGATGCGCTGCTCACGCGCAACCGCATCTTCGTGGACCGTACCAAGGGCACCGGCGTCATCAACGCCGAGGACGCCATCGACTTCGGCTACACGGGCCCGGCGCTGCGCGCCTGCGGCGTCAACTACGACATCCGCAAGGCGAAGCCGTACTGGGTCTATGACCGGTTCGACTTCAAGGTGCCGGTCGGCGAGCACGGCGACAACTACGACCGCTACCTCGTCCGCCTCGAGGAGATGCGGCAGTCCGTGCTCATCCTGCGCCAGGCAATGGACACCATCCCCGCCGGCCCCATCATCGTGGATGACTGGCGCATCGCCCTGCCGCCCAAGCCCGAGGTGTACGGCACCATCGAGGGCGTGATGTCGCACTTCAAGCTGGTGATGGAGGGCATCCAGGTGCCCGCCGGTGAGGTCTACGACGCCACCGAGGCCTCCAACGGAGAGCTGGGCTGGTACATCGTCAGCGACGGCGGCGGCCGCCCGTACAAGGTGCACGTGCGCGCGCCGGGCTTCCCGGTGCTCGCCGCGGTGCCGCACATCATCGAGGGCAAGATGCTGGCGGACCTCATCCCCACTTTCGACACCATCAACATGATCGGCGGCGAGGTCGAGCAGTGAGCGACAACGACACGAAGAAGCCCACCGGTGATGCGCAGGTGCCCCCCAAGGGCTCGCCCACCGACACCCCCGCGGCGAAGATTGGACCCGAGCCGTCCAACCCGCCGGCCGGCGCGAAGCTGGACACCCCGCCCGCGGCGCACAGCGGCCCCACGGGCACGCCCAAGCCGCCGCCCCCCGCCGGCCCGCCGCCCAAGCCGGCGCCGAAGAACCCGGGGTTCGTCACCTGCACCATCGACGGCCGCGAAGTCGTCGTGAAGCCAGGGACGAACATGATCGAGGCGGCCAGGCAGGTCGGCTCGGAGATTCCCTACTACTGCTACCACCCGCGCCTCTCCATCGCGGCCAACTGCCGCATCTGCCTCATCGAGGCGTCCAACGCGCCCAAGCTGGTGCCCGCGTGCCAGACGCCGCTCGCCGAGGGCGTGGTCATCAAGACCACCACGCCCAAGGTGAAGGAGCAGCAGCGCTCGGTGATGGAGTTCCTGCTGCTCAACCACCCGGTCGACTGCTCCATCTGCGACCAGGCCGGTGAGTGCAAGCTGCAGGACTACTACATGAAGTACGACTACCGCCCCTCGCGCCTGGAGGGCGGCAAGACGCTGAAGAACAAGCGCAAGGTGCTGGGGCCCCGCGTCGTCCTGGACCAGGAGCGCTGCATCATGTGCACCCGCTGCGTGCGGGTGATGAACGAGGTGGCGCAGGAGCCGCAGCTGGGCGTGTTCGGCCGCGGCAGCCACGAGCGCATCGACGTGTTCCCCGGCAGCGAGCTGGACAGCAACTACTCGCTGAACACCGTGGACGTGTGCCCGGTGGGCGCGCTGCTCAGCCGCGACTTCCGCTTCAAGGCGCGCGCGTGGTTCCTGTCCGCCACCCCGTCGGTGTGCACCGGCTGCTCGCGCGGCTGCACCACCTACGTGGACTGGATGTCCCAGGACACCTACCGCTACCGCCCGCGCGAGAACGAGGCCGTCAACAAGAGCTGGATGTGCGACCAGGGCCGGCTCTCGTACAAGTACCTCAACGTGGAGCGCGCGCTCCGGCCGCAGGTGGGCCGCCGCACCGGCGCCCCCAGCGAGGCCGAGCCCGTGGTGACGCGCAAGGAGGCGGTGCAGGCCGCCGCCCGGGCGCTCAAGCCGCTGGTGGGCACCGCGCAGCTGGCCGTGCTGGCCTCTCCGGTGACCTCCAACGAGGACCTGCTCGCGGGCCTCACCTTCGCCAAGGCCACGCTGGGCGTGTCCACCGTGTACGTGGGCGGCCGTCCCCAGGACGCCGCGGACCACTTCCTGATGACGGCGGACAAGAACCCCAACCGCAAGGGCCTGGAGCTGATTGCCCAGGGGCTGGGGCTGAAGCTGGAGTCCTTCGACGCGCTCACCACCGCGCTGGGCGCGGGCCGGGTGAAGGCGCTCTACGCCATCGGCACCGAGGTGCCGGGTGACGCCGCGGCCTTCGCGCAGGCGGTGGGCCGGCTGGACGTCTTCGTGGCGCAGGCCTTCACCGAGTCCCCCATCACCGCGCAGGCCACCGTGCTGCTGCCGGCCTCCGTCCACGTGGAGGACGAGGGCTCCTTCGTGCAGCAGGACGGCATCATCCAGCGCTTCCGGAAGGCCTACCCGCCCAAGGGCGACGTGGTGCCCCACTGGCGCTGGGCCGCGGAGCTGACGCGCGAGCTGGGCGGCGAGGCCGCCTGGGCGTCCGCGCGGGACGTGTGGCGCGAGCTGGCCGGCAAGGTCGCCGCGTTCGCCGAGTTCAACTGGGACAAGGCCTCTCCGCCGGACCGGGAGAAGCCGGGCATCAATCCGCTGCCTGCGGGCGCCGATGGGCGTCCTCCGGGGTACCGTGAGTTCGGTACGCCCCGGGTGAGGGGTATCTAGCCATGAGCCGCGTACTGACGATCCTCACCGCCATGTTCACCATCGTCGCCACCATCTTCGGTGTGGCGGCGGCGGCGTACCTCGTGGGCGGTCTGGTGGAGAAGCACTGGTTCACTGGCGCCAGCCATCTGACCAACATCCTCTTCCTCATCCTCGTCTTCGTGATGATCATCGCCACGCTCCTGACGATGGCGGAGCGCAAGTGGAGCGCGTACATCCAGGACCGCGTCGGCCCCAACCGCGCGCGCATCAACCTGCCCGGCCTGAAGAACCGCGCGCTGGGCGGCCTGCCGCACATCCTCACCGACGTCCTCAAGATGCTGACGAAGGAGGACTTCATCCCGGGGACGGCCAACCGGTTCCTGTTCAACCTGGGCCCCATCCTCGCCTTCGCCCCGGTGTTCGCGCTGTTCGCGGTGGTGCCGGCCGGACCGACGGTGAGCGTGTTCGGGCACAAGGTGGAGATGGTGGTGGCCACGCCGGACTTCGGCATGCTGTACGTGCTCGCGATTGCGTCGCTGGCCGTCTACGGCACGGCGCTGGCGGGCTGGGCCTCCAACAACAAGTTCGCGCTGCTGGGCGGCGTGCGCGCCACGTCGCAGATGATTTCGTACGAGGTGGCGCTGGGCCTGTCGCTGGTGGGCCTGTTCCTCGCCTTCTCCTCGGTGCAGCTGCCGGTCCTCGTCGGTGAGCTGGGCTCCGCCCTCACCAGGGGCACGGGCCAGGCGCAGTACCTGTGGCGCACGGACAGCGCGTTCGACCTGGGCCTGCCGGCGTGGGGCTTCATCCTCCAGCCGCTGGGCTTCCTGGGCTTCTTCGCCGCGTCCTTCGCGGAGACCAAGCGCGCCCCGTTCGACCTGCCCGAGGGCGAGTCGGAAATCATCGGCTACTTCGTCGAGTACTCCGGCATGAAGTTCGGCCTCTTCATGATCTCCGAGTTCGTGGAAGTCGTGGTGCTGGCCGGCGTGACGACGGCGCTCTTCTTCGGCGGTCACCACCTGCCCTTCGGCGGCGAGTGGCTGGCGGGCCAGCCCCTGATGCAGGAGCACGGCTGGCTGTACGGCGCCATCCTGGGCACGGTGTTCTGGCTGAAGGTGGTGTTCCTCATCTGGGTGCAGCTGCTCATCCGCTGGACGTTCCCCCGCTTCCGCTATGACCAGATCCAGTCGCTGGGCTGGAAGATCCTCCTGCCCATGGGCCTGGTGAACGTGTTCGTCAGCGGCGCGCTGGTGCTGTGGGATCCGACGCTGCGGGCGCTGGCCATCCTCGGCATGCTGGAGATTGCCTTCATCATGGTGCTGACCCTGACGACGAAGGAACCGGCGGAGGGCGGTGCACACGGCTCACACGGCGGCGCTCACGGCCACGACGACCACGGACACGGGCACGGCGCTCCCGGGCTCCCGGCGCACGCGCACGGCGCGGCCCCGGCCTCCACGCACTAGACTTCCACCGGCGGCCCAGGCACTCCGGGAATCGAGAACACCATCATGGCCTACAAGGTAACCCAGGACCCTCGCACCGACATCCGAGAGCGGGCGTACGTGCCCGAGCTGCTGCGCGGTCTGGCCATCACCACGAAGCACTTCTTCCGCAACCTCTTCGGGACGCGTGACACCAACGTGTCCGTGGTGGACCGCACGGGCGTCAGCCTAATGACGACGGTGCAGTACCCCGAGGAGAAGCAGATCTACCCCGAGGGCTACCGCGGGCTGCACCGGCTGGTTCCGCGCGAGGACGGCAAGCCGCGCTGCGTGGCCTGCTACATGTGCGCCACCATCTGCCCGGCGCAGTGCATCTACATCGAGGCGGGCGAGTACGAAGAGACGACGGCCGAGGGTGAGTCGCGCGTCATCGAGAAGTACCCGACCCAGTTCGTCATCGACGAGCTGCGCTGCATCGTCTGCGGCCTGTGCGTGGATGCGTGTCCGAAGGACGCCATCCGCATGGACACGTACACGCACACCCCTCCGGAGTACACGCGGCAGAACTTCGTGTACGACATCCCCAAGCTGCTGAAGGGGCCGGCGGTGTCCCACCCGTCGGACCCGTGGAACAAGCGCGACGGCTCCGAGGAGCCGCACCACACCCACAAGGAGGCCCACACCCGCATCGGCGAGGGCCTGGTGGAGCTGAAGCTGCCGCAGCACGGCAGCGGCGGCGCGGACCACGGCCATGGCGGCCACGGAAAGGCGACGCCGGGTGCCCACACGGGCGCGCACGGCGGCCAGACGGTTGTTACTCAGCAAGGCCCAATCCAGGTGACGAAGTTCCTCAAGTAGATCCGTCTTCCTCACGAGCCCCGTAGGGCTTTCGTGACTGCCGGCCCGCCCTCCCGCTGCGACAGCGGAAAGGCGGGCCGGTGCCTTTTCGGGGCGCAGGTGGTGACGATGAAGCTCTTCAATGGCCCTGGCGCCACGCACCAGGACGGCCGGCCCGTGGGCCCGCGCGGTGTGCAGGCGGCCGTCCCGTGCCGGAGCCTGTCTGCTTCTACACACCGCGGGGACTCCGTAGGGTGGGCCCACCCATGAAGCGATACCGCCTGTCGGTGTGCAAGGGCGCCAGCTGCAAGGCGGCCGGTGCGGATGCCGTCTATGCCACCGCGAGGGACACGCTGTCCGGTCAGGGCCTGGTGCCGCGCTGCGAGCTGTACCGGGGCGGCTGCTACGGCTTCTGCCACATGGGGCCCAACGTCGTCGTCCGCGAGGACACCGGCCGCAAGCGAGACTTGCTGTCCCCCGAGGACTACCAGCTCATGGGCTGGCCGGGCGAGGTGTACTACTCGCACATGACGCCGGAGAAGATGCGGCAGGTGGTGCAGGAGCACGTCGGCAAGGACGCGCCGGTGAAGGAGCTCTTCGGTCAGCCGGACTCCGACTGCGGAGACGACTGACTCCCGGCGTGGCGGTGGCCTGGGGGCGCTCCAGGCCGGGCACGCTCACGCGGCGACGGCGGTGGGCCCCGGGTCCTCCAGGCCGTGCACGCCATCCCAGTCCGCGGGCGGCGGCGTGACGAGGAAGCGGGCACAGCGGGCCACGTACACGGCCGCCACGGTGTCGTGGAAGTCCATGCTGGTGCGCTCGAAGAGGGCATGCGCCTCGGCGAAGCGCCGCTGGTGGTACGCGGTGAGGGCCTGCTCGTAGAGGGCGAGCTGCTCCTGCATGCGCGGGGTGATTTCACCTCGGCGGCCCAGCAGCTCGTGGACGCGCACCGGCTGCGGCCGGCCCTTGAAGCGCACGTGGTCCACCATGCGGAAGACGTAGCTGTCGGCGGCCAGCTGCGCGGTGGCGTCGCCCACCAGCACGTGGGTGCCGTACACCTTGTTGACGGACTCCAGCCGCGCGGCGAGCCCCACCGCGTCACCGAGCACGGTGTAGTTGGACTTGAGCTGGCTGCCCATGTCGCCCACCACCACCTCGCCGGTGTCGATGCCCGCGCGGAAGCCGAGGCGGTGGCCGTACTTCTTCTCCCAGACGTCCTGCTTCTCGGCGAGCACCGCGCGCAGCTTCAGCGCGGCCTCGCAGGCCAGGTGCGAGTGCCGGTCCGTGCGCACGGGCGCGCCCCAGAAGGCCATGACGGAGTCGCCGATGTACTTGTCCACCTGCCCCGCGGTGGAGCGCACCACCGCGGCCATCTCCGTGAGGTACTCGTTGAAGAGGGCCACGAGCTGCTCGGGGGACATGCCCTCGGACAGGCGGGTGAAGCCCTCGATGTCGCAGATGTACACGGACATCCTGCGGCGCTCGGGGCGCATCAGGTTCAAGTCCCGGGACACCAGCCGCGCCACCTCGGGGCTGACGTAGCGGCCGAGCGCGTTGTGAACGAAGTCCCGCACCTCCCGCTCGGTGCTGAAGGCGTAGAGGAGCGTGACGACGAAGGCGCCCACCATGGCCATCAGCGGGCCGACGAGGGCAATCCACAGCTGCTGCTCGACGAAGACATAGGAGGCCGCCGCCATGTAGCCCGCGCCGGCCGCGACGAGCATGCCGACGTACAGCACCGCGCCCCGCACCGAGCGCAGCAGGAAGCTGAGCGACAGCGCGAGGAAGGCCCCGGAGAAGGCGAGCCCCACGGTGAGCATCAGGTCCAGGTCAGGCTGCGCGCGGGTGATGCCCTGGGAGCGGAGGATGTTGGCCAGGGCCTGCCCGAGGATGGCGCCTCCGGGCGTCTCCGGGCCGATGGGCGTGGCCTTCAGGTGGCCGCCCTCCCCCGCCGTGCGGGTGAGGACGACGGTGCGGCCCTCCAAATCATTGTCGAAGCGCGCGGGGCGCGCGCCGGCCACGTCGAAGACGTTGAGCAGCACGTTCCACGCGCGGATGGAGCGGGCCAGCGAGCCCCGGGAGCCCCGGCCCGCCGCGGGCGCGTCCCAGCGCACGAGGCTGATGCCCGACGCGTCCATGGGCACCGAGTACGCGTCTCCCACGTGCAGCTGGCCGTCCGCGTAGCGCAGCTTGCGCGTGTCGGCCAGGCGCATGGCGGCGGCGAGCGGCAGCGAGGGCAGCACGTGGCGCTGGCCCCGGACGGTATAGGCCACGAGGTGGGGGATGGCGCGCACCACGCCGTCCGGGTCCGCCGGGAGGGTGACGGCGCCGTAGCCACTGCCACCGCCCAGCAACGGGGCCACCGGGTGCTGGACGTGGCGCACCTCCACCAGCTTCGCCGGGTCCAACCCCTCCACCTGCACCTCGGCCAGCGACACGAAGAGGTCCGTGGGGCCCACGCGGTAGGTGTCGTCGGCGGCGCGGCGCTCTTCAATCGCGGCGGAGCTGGTGCCCAGGCGGGTGCCCAGCGCGCGGCCATCCGCCTCGTCGGTGGCGCCGCCCCACACCTCCACCTGGTTGCCGGCGGGGATGACGAAGGCGGGACGCTGCACGGCGAGCACGGCCTGCGCGCGGGTGCGGGCCTCGGCGGGCGTGGCGTACGCGCCCAGCTTCACGCGGTACGGCCACAGGCGGCTGGCGGGCGGCAGCACGCGCGGGCCCTGGGACTCCCAGGAGAAGGCGAGCAGCGCGCGGCCGGGCTCTCGGTCCAGCATGGAGCGGAAGGCGGCGTCGTCGCCGGAGGACGTCAGGGAGGACAGCTTCGGGTCCACGCAGGCGCTGGGGCTCAGCTCGGGGAAGGGCAGGTCCACGAGCACGAACAGGGCGCCCTCCTCCACGAGGCGGTGCACCATGCCGCCCACGAGCTGCCGGGGCCACGGCTGGATGGCGACGCCGGGCCGGTCGTCCTGGCGGGCCTCGGTGAGCGTCTCGTCGTCGATGGCGATGACCACCGCCTCGTCGGGGCGCTCGGAGCGCTCACCCAGCTCGCGCACGCGCCAGTCGTAGCTGGCGCGCTCCCAGTCCTCCAGCTGCGCCTGGGCGGTGTCGAAGACGCTGGAGGGCCCGAAGCCCTCCGACGCGTCCCGGGGCTCCGCGAGTCCGGGCGCACGCAGGTAGACGAGGAGCCCCAGCACGCAACCGAAGCTGATTGCCATCAGGAGCGAGACGCCGAGCCGCTTCAGGAAGCGCTGGCCTGCGGAGTGGACGCGGTGACCTTGCACGGGGGCTCGGAGGATACCCCGAGTCCGGGCCGGGCGCGGGCGTCGTTCCACGCGCGCCTGCTATGCTCGGGCGTCCCGCCGTCCCTTCGGAAAAGTGATGATGAAACGCCTCCTGCTCTCCGCCGCCCTCGCCGCTTCCTCTCTCGCTCCCCTGGCTTGCGATCTGGAGAAGACGGGCAACCAGCTTGCCGCCGACCACGTCATGGTCGGCACCCTGCTCTCCACCCCGCAGGTGGACGTGTCCGCCTCCGCGCTGGCCGGCTACGACGCCGGGACGTTCGGCGCGGACGGGGGTGACGTCATCTCGCTGCCGGCGCAGACGGCGGCGGTCGTGTTCTTCGGCACCCGGACCGGGGAGAACTCGCAGCCGTCGGGCGTGGCGGGCGCCTCCGTCACGCTGCAGCCCGAGGGCGGGCAGGCCACGACGCTGACGGAGGACGGAGCGGGCAGCTACAGCCGCACCAGCGTGGGGGACGAGGGGCTCCAGTATCAGTCCGGGGCCACGTACCAGTTCATCGCTTCGCGGAGCGGCACGCGCTACGTGGGCCAGGTGGACAACTCGCCGCCGAAGGAGACCGTGGCCGCCTTCCACCCGCCGGAGGGCTTCCTGCGCATCGACGCGAATGCGGCGCTGGCGTTCGACCGGGCGGCGGTGCCCGAGGGCCAGGACCGCACGCTGGGCTTCGTCACGGTGGTGCCGCTGAGCGCGGACGGCTCGCAGGGCGACCCGACGTACACCAACGTGCCGAAGGCGCCGCTGCAGTTCCTCCAGCTCGTGGGGCTGCCCGGCCCGTACCGCGAGGCCCGCGTGACGATTCCGGGCACGGCGTTTCCCCAGGCGAACAAGACGTACCTCGTCATCTTCCAGGCGGTGCGCCTGGGCGGAGCCGAGTCCGACAACCTGTTCCTCGGCAGCGCGCTCCTCGCGGGCACCGCCGAGGTCGGCGTGGTCCGGACGCGCTGACGTCAGCCCGCCTCCAGCTCCAGGTCGATTCGGCCTTCGAGCTTGAGGCGCAGCAGGTGCCCCGCGAAGCGCTCGGCTTCTTCGCGGGTGAGGACGTTGCGGAAGGCAGGCCCTTCCGCGACCTCCACCTCCAGCACGGCCCCGCGTTGCAGCAGGCGGAAGAAGTCCTCGCCGCCGCCCGCGCGCGGGACGAACACGGGCAGGAAGCCCTTCAGCGGCACCACCTCCCCTTCCCCTCGCATCCGCGCCTCCAGGCCCGCCGCGTCCGGCCGCACGTCCGCCGGGGCCACACCCTCGTCGGGATAGAGCGGCGCGGGAGGCAGCGCCACGTCCTCCGTGGAGTCGTCCAGCAGGAAGCCGTGCCGCGACGGAATCCGCGCGCTGAACAGGAAGCACAGCAGCACCGGCGTGTCCCCGGACACGCGCTCCGCGTGGAGGATGGAGCGCTCCGCCCCCACCCGGCGCAGCAGCAGCGTCAGGCTCGGGCGGCTCGCGGACAGGTGCCGCCGCACGCGGTCTTTCAGCGTGGCGCGAATCTCCGCGAAGGCCTCGGCATAGCGCGCCTCGGCCTGGGTCTCCCGCAGCGCCAGCGCCTCGCGGGCGGTGGTCAGCTTCGCCTCCGCGTCCCGCAGGAAGTCTCCCGCTGGCGGCGCGGCCGGCACCAGGCCCGGTGCCACGGACTCCTGAGTCGCGGAAGGCGCCAGCCCCGCGGCGCGCACCGCGCCCAGGAGGAACGAGCCCTGCTGGTCCAACCGCTCGCGCTCCTGGCGCAGGCGGGCCCGGAAGGCCGCGTGCTCCAGCTTCAGCTCCAGCCAGGCCTCGTAGCCGGACTCGAGCGTCTCCAGCGCGCGCAGCCGTGCCAGCGCCGCGTCCGGACCGGCCCCGGCCCCGGCCGGGGACTCCGCTCCAGGCAGCCGAGACATCCCGTCCTGCGTCTTCTCACTCACGGCACCGACTCTACTCGCGCGGCACCCGGAAGGCCCTCATCCGCTTCCGGCCCCGGCATGCATGGAGGCCTCGACGCAGACGGAAAAGCCCCCATCCGGTGCCGGCTCCGGCACGAATGGAGGCCTCCGTGTACCGCGGGCGCTCGCCTGGACTCAGCCGTTGCGCGGCGACGACGGCGTGCCCTGCTGCTGGATGTTCTCAGCGGTGCGGCTCACGGCGTTGTTCAGGTACTCCTGGCCGCTCGCCAGCCGCTGCTTCAGGTCGTCCCGCAGCTGGTTGCCCGGCTTCGGCGCCAGCAGCAGCCCCAGGCCAGCGCCCACCAGGATGCCCGCGGCGAACGCGCCCAGCACCGGCAGGAGCTGCTCCGTCGTGTCGCGGCGGGTCTCCAGGCCGATGAGGTTGAGCAGGTCGTCCTTGTCCATCTTCTTGAGGGTGTTGAGGTTCACCATTCTCTACTCCAGGGTGGGTACGGATACGGCAGGTGGGAAATGCGCCCGGCCTAGTAGCTGGGAGGGCGCGGAGTGCCAGCGTTCGTGGCGTTCGTCGAAGCGGTGCTCTCGGAGCGACCAGCGCCGGCCATGCCACGGCCCGTCTGGTAACCCTGGAAGGCGGTCTCCGCCATGCCCAGCAACTCGTCCTTGACGAGGGGCAGCGCCGCCAGCTTCACGCCGAGGCGGAAGATGCGCGCGGTGAGCGGGGTGAACAGGCCACCGCCCAGGAGGTAGCCCACGCCGATGGCGGCCGCCATCATCCCGTAGGGGTTGCGCTCCACGCGGCCCCGCAGGTCCATCGTCTGGCCCAGGTCCGTCACCGCGCTGCGCGCGTCCGTCCAGAGCTGCTGCGCCTCCGAGCCAATCTGGTCCACCCGCTGCCCGAAGCCCGCGTCGGAGCCGTTGTCCTGCGACTGGGGCGTGCCGTTGCCCGTTGCACCTGGATAGGTCGTCATGAGTGCCCTCTCGTGTCTTTCGGGAACGCTTAGCGGCGCGAGGCGATGCGGCCGACGAGGAAGCCAATGGCCACCGCGCCCAGCAGGCACGTGCCCGGGTTGGCCCGGATGAAGGTGACCACCCGGTTGTTCAGGTCGACGATGTTCTGCCGGGCCTCGTCAATCTGCGGCACCACGCGGTCCTGGAGCTGCCGGGCCCTGTCAGCCACCTGCTGCGGATTCATCTCCATCGAAGCCATCTCCTCTTTCAGGGGGTGAAACGAAACTCGGGGCGCGCGCTAGCGGCGCGAGCCCAGCCAGAAGCCCACGACGAAGGCGGCGCCGACGCACGCGTGGGGATGACGGCGCACCCACTGGCGCCAGTCCGCGGCCACGGCCACCTCCTCGCGCAGGGCACTCACGGACGTGGCCAGCTCGGCGCGCGTGCGCTCGATTTCAGCACGCAGCGCGGCGGCGCTCTGGGGGCTGGCGGCCTTGGGAAGTCCATTGCTAGCGGCCATTCGGCGGCTCCTTGAAGATTTCGCTGCTCGCGCCCCGGAGCGTATTCACGGAGGCGGCGGGTGCGGAGTGGGTCAGCGCGGCCATGCTACGGGACAGCTCGCTGGAGCTGTCATCCATCACCCGGCGCGCCTGCAGCCGCTTCACCGCCCAGAACGCGCCGCCGGCACCGCCCGCGAGGTTGAGCAGTCCCACTCCGCCGAGCGCTCCGGCCCAGCCCAGCCAGGGGGACAGCACCGCCGCGAGCGCACCGCAGACGAAGGCGTAGCCCACCAGGATGAAGGGGACGAAGGCGGCGATCATCGCCACGTCCAGGCCCGTGGCCTTCACGTCCTCGGCCAGCTCCAGCCGCGCCAACTGCAGGTGCTGCGTCACCAGACGGCTGAAGCCATCCGCCATGCGCCCGACGAGCGCGGTGATGCCGCGCTCGGTCTGTTCACTCCCCACGTGCATGTGCTTCTCCGGCCGGCGCCCACGTCCTCACGGGTGGGGGCCAACCTAGGCACACCACCTCCGCGCGACAACCACGTCACGGCGGATCTGTCCGGCGTTCGCAAGCGTCGGCCACTGAACGCGACCACCGGCCCGCACAGGCTAGCCGATGAACTGGACCGGCGGAGAGAGGGGGGCCTCGACGGCGATGGGCGCCTCGAAGCGCAGCACCAGCGGCAGGTGGTCCGACGCCACGCGGCTCATGTCGGTGCGGTGGGGGTGGATTGACAGCGGCTTCACCCCCGCATCCACGTAGATGCGGTCCAGCCGCAGCATGGGCATCCGGGTGGGATACGTGCGCGCCGGGGCCCCCAGCTCCAGGGCCGCGTCGTGGATGGCCTGGCGCACCAGCGACGGCACCGGCCCGTTGCCCAGGTAGTTGAAGTCCCCGCACACCACCAGCGGGTCCTTGCGTACGGCCTCGCGGAGGATGTCCGAGGACAGCAGCAGCGACTCCTGCCGGCGCCGCTCCCCCAGCCGCAGCCCCAGGTGCAGGCTGAAGACGTGGAGCTGCTGGCCGTCCCCCAGGTCCAAATCACACCGCAGCGCGCCCCGGGGCTCGCGGCGCCCCACGCTCAAGTCGTAGTTCTTCGACTTGAGGATGGGCAGCCGCGAAAGAATCGCGTTGCCGTAGCGCCGGCCGTTGCGCACGACGTTGGGGCCGAAGGCCATGTGCATCCCGAGCATGTCGGCCAGGTGCTCGGGCTGGTCCTCCCGCGGCGTGACGGCGCGGAAGTCCCCCACTTCCTGGAGGGCGATGATGTCCGCGTCCACCTCACGGAGCACCTCGCCCACGCGGCCCAGGTCGAACCGGCCATCCGTACCGATGCCGCTGTGGATGTTGTACGAGACGAGGGAGAGCTCCACGCGAGCGACTCACCCGTTGACGAGGTGGAAGCGTCGCGCCGCGAGCCGCACCACCTCCATGGGCAGCGAGGCCAGCCGGGTCACCGCCTTGGCCGCGTCCCCCAGCCCGCCCTGGATGGCCTGGAGCTGCCGCTCCGCCTCGTCCATCAGGTCGCCCAGCCTCCCCCGCGGAGGCAGCTCCTTCGTGGGCGGCAGCGCGCCGATGGGCGCCGTGCCCCCGATGACGGGCGCCTGGCCCTTGAGGGTGGCCGCGCGCTTCTTCGCCTTCGGCGGCGGGGTGAACATCGGGCCGTGGGAGAACTTGGCGTCCGGCTCGGGGCGGGCCAGCTCCTCCAGCTCCGCCTGCATCTGGTGCGCCTGGTAGAGCTCCTCCGTCTGCGCGTGGCTCTTCCCGTAGTGGACGCCCTCGTGGCTGCCCATCTGCTCCGGGTGGGCCGCGGACTTCTTCACTCGTGCCTTGTCCTCATGGCGCAGGCTGCGCTTCTGCGCTGGCACCGTCTTCGGAACCTGGAAGTGGTCAAAGCTATAGGAACGAGGCATCCGCGAATCTCCAAGAATCGAGTCCGCACAGAAGCTAGGGAGCGCCCCGGGCCTCGGGTACGCCTTGACGGCACATGCCCTGGCTGCTCGCTCCCCCTCCTTTCCTCCAGGCAACCTCCCCGGCCCGCGTGTCCGTCCAAGTACCGACAATGTCAGCAGGTCATCGGTGCGCCGCCGGGCAGCCGACGGGGCAGGAAGCAGCAGGCGGGGCGGCGGGCGCTTCCGGGGGGCGGAGCAGGCGGGCGGCGACTTCCCCCCAATCGCGGGAAGAGCGCGCAGCTCCGTGGTGTAAGAATGGCCCATGCCTCCGCTCCCCGCTGGCCGGAAGTATTCCACCTCGCCCTACCTGCTGCTCGCCCTGCTCGCCCTCGGTGCGAAGGCGCGGGCCGCCGGACAGGCTCCGGCGCCCGCCGCCACGGTGCGCGCCCCCGAGTCCCAACCCCTGGCCGAGGGCCGTCCCCTGCTGACGCTGCAGCCCGGCGCGGCCAAGCCGGGAGACCCGGTGCTGGTGTCCGTGCGTGGCATGGCGGAGCTGCCCTCGGGCACGCTGGCCGGCCGGCCCCTGCGCTTCTTCCCCTGGGGCGAGGGCTTCCTCGCCGTGACGGGCCTGCCGGTGGAGATGAAGCCGGGCACCGCCGCGGTGAAGGTGCTGGGCCCCGCGGCGCCCGGCGCGGCGCCGCTGGAGCTGACCGGCACGCTGGACGTCATGGAGCCGGGCTACCCCGAGCGCGAGCTGAAGGTGTCCGGCAAGTACGTGGAGCCGCCGGCCGGCGTGAAGGCCCGCATGGCCGCCGACCGGCGCGCCTTCGCGCAGGCCTTCTCCCAGCCCTTCAGCGCTCCGGCCTTCGGGCAGAACTTCGCCTGGCCCCGGCAGGACCGCATCACCGCGCCGTACGGTGACAGGCGCACCTTCAACGGCAAGCTGTCCAGCCAGCACTTCGGCGTGGACATCGACGGGGACCCGGGCACGCCGGTGGTCGCCGCCAATGAAGGCACGGTGGTGATGGCGCGCGACAACTACTCCGCCGGGAAGACGGTGGTGGTGCACCACGGCGCGGGCCTCTACACCACGTACTTCCACCTCTCGCGCATCGGCGTGAAGAACGGCACCCGCGTGAAGCAGGGCCAGCACCTGGGCCTCGTGGGCAGCACCGGCCGCGTCACCGGCCCCCACCTCCACTGGGGCGTGAAGTCGGATGGCCTCTGGGTGGACGGCGAGCTGCTCCTGCGCCTGGACTTCTTCCAGCCCGCGGTGCCCGGAGTGGCCTCCGGGTCCACGCAGCTGGGCACGCCCTAGCCGCTTCGGCTCAGCGGTCGTTCCACTTCGGCGGGCGCTTCTCCAGGAACGCGGAGATGCCCTCGCCGGCATCGTCGGCCAGCACGTTCAGCGACAGCTGCGAGGACAGGTACTCCAGCGCCGTGGGCAGCGGCATGTCCTCGGCGGTGAAGAAGGCGCGGCGCCCCAGCGCCAGCACCGCCTGGCTCTTGCCGGCCAGCTTCCCCGCCAGCGCATTCACCGTGGCGTCCAGCTCCGCCGCCGGCACCACCCGGTTGAGGAGCCCCAGCGCCAGCGCGTCCTTCGCCGGCAGCCGGTCTCCCGTGAGCACCAGCTCCAGCGCGCGCTTGCGGCCCAGGTGCCGCTGCAGGAGCGCCATCATCATCATCGGGAACAGCCCCACGTCGATTTCGGGCGTGCCGAGGTCCGCGCCCTCCACCGCCACCGCGAGGTCGCACGCGAGCACCAGCCCCAGGCCGCCCGCCAGCGCGTGGCCGTTGACGCGCGCCACGGTGGGCTTGCGCAGCTCCTGGAAGCGCGCCAGCAGCCGGCCATAGGAGCGGCGTGCCTCGTGCGTGGAGAGGAAGCCCTCGTCGCCCGCCATGGTGCCCAGGTCTCCGCCCGCGCAGAAGACCTTCTCCCCGGCGCCGGTGAGCACCAGCACCCGCACCGCGGGGTCGGACTCGGCACGCTCGAGGGCCACCATCAGCCCGCGCACCACCGCCGGGGACAGCGCGTTGCGGGCCTTGGGCCGGTCGATGGTCAGGTGCGCTTGGGGGCCTTGGACTTCGTAGCGGACTTCTCCGGTGGACTCTCCGACGACTTCCATGCAGGCGCCTCCGTGCCGTGGGCGCCCGTCAGGACGCCGTAAAGGAAGGAGTCGGCGATCTGCGCCTTGGCGCGCTCCAGCGCGGCGACGTCACGCGAGTCGGTCAGCCCCACCACGAAGGCGGTGAGCCCCATCTCGATGTTGCCGAAGAGGAGCGCGGAGGCCAGCTGCGGGTCCATGTCCGCGCGCAGCTCTCCGGACTCCTTCGCCTGGGAGAACAACCCCGAGCTCAGTCGGATGGCGTCCACGAAGGCCGTCTGCCGGTTGACGCGCGAGCCGGCCGGGCTGCGGGCAATCTCCAGGATGAGGACCTTCACCGCGCGCGGGTCCACCCGGTAGGCCTCGAAGGCCACGTCCACGATTCCGCGCACCTTCTCGGCGAGCGTGCCCTCCGCATCCACCACCGCGCGCACGCGCGTGACGAAGCCGCTCCAGCCCGTGTCGAACACGGTCTCCAGCAGCTCGTCCTTGTTCTTGAAGTAGTGGTAGACGAGGCCGTACGCGACGCCGGCCTCCTTGGCCACGTCCGCGATGCGGCAGCCGTGGTAGCCCTTCCGGGCGAACACGTCGATGGCCGCGCGCAGGATGGTGCGGCGCCGCTCGCTCTCCCGCGAGCCGTTGTCCGCCGCCGTCTTGCTCTGCTGACCCACGACGTCCTCCACCGGCGGGTTGATTCACCAGTCAGCCGGAGGAGGAGACCCTACGGAGGCAGGGCCCTGGGGTCAATGCCTTGTTGCGGCACGCCAGGGCCCCACCGTCTGCTTCACTTCACCACGCCGCGCACGGTGGGACCGACGATGCCCACCTTGTGCCCTTCCTGCAGGGCGGCGGTGTAGTAGCAGGTTGGCGACACCTCCCAGGGAACCGGCGGGACGCTCTCCGGCGGGGCCTCGCCATCCGACGGCTGCTCGTGCACGTCCTCGACGGAGTAGACCTCGAACTTGAACGAGGGGTACGTCAGGGCGATGCCGGTAATGGTCGGCGCCACCTTGACGGGGCCGGACGCGCCGCCGATGCAACCATCGTCGTTCGCGTTCTGGGCGATGCGGTTGAACCAGGGGTCCGACACGAGGAACTGCACCGTCTGCGAGCCGAAGTGCTCGACGATGAAGGTCGTGGGGACCTGGTCGGGCGGCGGGCGGAGCTGCCGGAAGACCTGCGGGTCATCCAGGCCGTGCGGCCAGCCCGTCCAGAGGATGCGCTCCTGGGCCCAGATGAGCGTGGAGGCGTCGAACTGCTTGTTCTTGCCGTTCCACTTCCCGTCGCCGTTGGCGTCCACGTAGCGCTCGTGCGGGTCCCACGTGCCGTTGTCGTTGTTGTCGACGAAGGGCTCGGTCAGGTCCACGAAGGGCTCGCCCTGGTCCCACGTGCCGTTGTTGTTGTTGTCGTCGAACGCCTCCTCGCCGCTCGTGATCGCGACGATGGAGACGAGGTTGTCACGCGGGTTGTTGATCTTCCCCGGGCGGATGGGGTCATTGCGGCGCGGCTCCGGACGGACCTCGTAGGGACGGGCCGGCGTGCCGAAGGCGGCAATCGGGTTCTCTTCCCACAGGAAGGGGTGCATCCACAGCGGGGCAATGTACTCGCCCGTGTGGGTGTCATCGTTCGTCGGCTCCCAGGTGAAGTTCTCCGGGGCCACGTCCTCGGGCAGGGGGAACGAGGACTTGTAGAGGACCTCGGCGTTGCCCACCACGTCGGTGAGGGACACGGCGCTGGGGCCGATGGTGCCCGCCTCGGTGAGGAAGGACACCTGGGCGCCGGTGATGCCGTCGCCGTTGCGATCACCCACGTGGGCGATGCAGGTCACCTTGACGCCGGCGATGAGGGCGCGCGTCTCGTCCCACGCGCCAATGGCGTGGTGCAGGCCGGAGCCCGGACCGGAGAACGAGCCGCACTGGAAGGTGAGCTGGCGCGAGCTGGAGTTGGTGCCGGCGAAGCTCACCACCGGGCTGACGGCCGTCTTCACCTCGCCGTCGCCACCCGCGGTGGCCACGACGACGACGGAGGCCACGCGGCCGCCCCGGGCAATCACCTGCACGGAGACGATGCCGTCGGTGGCGTTGGTGGTGCCCTGCTCGGGGGACAGCTCCACCCCGGGCACCGGCGACTCGAGCGAGAAGGACACCTGCGTGCCCGCCTGGGGCTCACCGCGGGAGTCCACCGCCCGGAAGCGCAGCGTGGTGATTTCACCCAGTCGCGGCTGTGCCGGTGACTGGTCCACGAACTCCAGTGTGGCGGGGGCCGGCGGCGAGCACGCCACGATAACAACGCTCGCGAAGGCGACCCATGGGGCCAGACCCGGACGCATCAGCGGAACTCCTTGAAGATGATGAAGAAGGCGCGCTGTACGCCAGCGGCGCACAGCGAATCCCCAGCATCTTCCCGGGCCACCTACCGTCCAGTCAAGGACAGGGCAGGAAGACCGGAGTCCCATTGCGAGCCGGGCCTGGCTCCAGAGGTGGGAGACGTCAGGCGGCGGAGCCGCTGAACATCACCCGCGCGACCCCAAGCAGGCGGTCCACGTCCCGCGCGGTGAGGCCGCGGGCTCGCGCGAAGTCAGACAGGGGACGCAGCAGGTCCTCCGTCTGAGCAAGGGTCTGCTCCGTTCCCGTGAAGAGCTCACCCAGGCTGACGCCGAGGGCGTTCGCCAGGGCCGCAAGCGTCTCCACATGGGGGACACGCTCGCCGCGCTCGATCATGGAAAGGAAGGAGACGCTGATCTGGGCCCGCTCCGCGAGCTCTTCCTGCGTCCATCGCTCCGGGCGCTGCGTGCGAAGCTCGCGGATGCGCTGGCCGATTCGTTTTCCGAGGTCCGACACGAAATTACATCTCCTGGCTGATTCGAGGTTGGTGGAACCCCCACGCACGGCGGGTGATTCCTAGCCACCGGCACCGAAGGACCCGAAGCCCGCGACGCTGAGGTTGATGCCGCCAAATTCCGGCGACACACCCCTGCGAAGAACCAACACCCCCTCTATCCGCCAGCAGTCACACGCCGGCCCATACGAGAGGCCGAGAGTCTGCTGAGAGAGGGGCGACTGGGATTCTTGCGTGGTCGGATCTTCGTACAACGGCTGCACATACGCTTCGTACCGCACTCCCAGCCCAAATCCGAGCCTCAAACGCGTACCCGCGATGAGGGTCTGCTCCCGCTTGGCCGCAGGGAGGCCTGGCGCTTCGAACGATGCGCTGCCTACCAGGGTATCCAACCGGCGGCGCACGGCGTCCGGCCCGACATCAAGGGGGTCGGCCCCTACCTCAACGGCGAGAGGGTTGGTGACCAGCAGGTCGTCGAAGCGGGCGTAGAGGGCGGAGCCCTTGCCGTTGTCGATGTTGAAGTCCGCGCTGAGCTGCGTCACGCGGCCGGTGTTCGGGTCCATGCGGATCTGCCCACCCGCGGTCAGCACGCCCGCGCTGGCGCTGAGCCGCGCGAAGGTGTCACGCAGCACCGGGCCGGTGTCCTGCTCGGAGCCAGGAATCGACGCGTGACGGGTCAGGTCGAACCCCTGCCCGATTCGCAGGCGCAGCGGCTCGCGCAAATCGTTGCCGCGCTTGAGGCGCAGGGTCTGGTCCACGGCCAGGATGGCGTGCAGGAAGCCGCGCGTCCGGCCGTCCGCTCGCAGGGGAACCGCGGCATCGACCTCGTCGTAGGGCTGGGGCGCTTCGCCGCCAGAGGCGCCCGCCGAGGGGACGCGTCCCCAGCCGCCCGGCACGTAGCGCACCTCCAGCGAGGGGGCGATGGCATGTCGGTACTTCGACTGGCCGCGCCCCGACCAGGTGGTCGCGACCTGGCTGTCCAGCAGCAGTCCCGCGATGGGGTACCCCCGCTGCCAGGTCTTCCCCGAGACTTCGCCGACCCAGATGTCCTGACGAACCGCCAGAGAGGGCGTCACCCGGGCGTAGGGCCCCAGACCGAAGGACGTGGACAGCCGGGGGACGAAGTCCACCCGGTCCCGCGCCTCGCGGTCGGCCGCGTTGAAGGTGCCATCCTGCTGGAAGGGGTCTGGCTGTTTGACTCCCGCCTCCGGCGAGTTCCAGGCGGGGATGTAGTCATTCGTCACCCGGAAGATGCCGTCGGCGCCTTCATCCCCGAAGCGGGCCAGGACGGGCGAGAGCCGGGAGTACTCCATGCGGAACCCGCCGATGAGCCCACCCACCAACGGGCGCTCGGGCAGGGCGAAGGTGACGCCAGGGAGGCGGTGGAAGGTGGTGGGGCCCTTCAGCTCCGTCCCCGGAGGCGTCGGCCCCGCGGCGTTGTCCGGCACGATGTCCGGCCTGAAGAAGCTGTAGCCAAAGCGGATGTCCTGGCGCAGCGACACATCCATGCCGGCGTAGAGCTCATCCTGGCGGTTGTAGAACGCGGCGGTGCTGCGCAGGTACTGGTACTCGCGAGCGATGATGTCCGCGGTGATGTCGCGCGTGTAGAACCCATCCGAGAGGATGGAGGCATCGACGCGGTTGTACCACCCGCTCCCCAGCTCCTGGGTGTGCTGCCAGGACGCCTCGCCGCGCAGGCCCCGCGCCTCATCGATGATGTCGAGGGTGCCGACTCCGTTCACCGACTCCCGGAAGTAGCTCCCGTCCCGGGGGTCGCGAATCGGCCGGACATCGTAGAGGAGGCCCAGCGTGGCACGGCCCCGGGTGCGCTCGCTGGGCACGTAGCGGAACTCGGTGAGCAGCCTGGGTCCCTTCACCCCGAGGTCGCGTGGATCGCGGACGACCTCGTTCTGCCCCGTGCTCGGGTTGTAGAGCGTCTTCTCCTGGTCCGCTCCACCGGCGAAGTAGCCTGGGGTGAGCGTCACGTCGTAGCTGCGGCCCAGCGTGAAGAAGACGGGCTGCTCCAGGGTGATGCCGTTGACACCGGAGAAGGAGGGCTTGGGCAGCAGCAGGCCCGAGCGCCGCTCGGCCAGGGGCAGGTAGAGCCAGGGCACCGCGAAGACGGGCACGGAGCGCACATACACCACGGGCCAGGTCAGCGTGGCGCGCTCGCCGAGGACGACGTTGGCGGAGCTGGCCTCCACGCGCCAGCTGGGCTCACCGGGGCCGCACTCGCAGGGGGTGAAGGCCAGGTCGTCGACGACGAAGGACTCGGGCCCGGTGCGGCGGATGCGGGTGCCGCTGAGGATGACGGGCGTCTCCCCCATGGCGCGCAGCTCCTGCGGCGTCTTCGCCGAGAGCATGGCCTCCAGGGTGACGCCCCGCTTCTGCATGAAGAGGCCGCCCTGGAGGTTGGCCTCGAAGGTGCGGATGTCCACCCGCACCGAGTCGGCCACCGCGGCCATGCCGCCGGGGCCCACGAACATGACGTTGCCGGTGGCGGTGGCCACCTGGCCCGCCTCGTCGTACGTCACCTCGTCGGCGCGCAGCAGCATGTCCCCGGTGCGCAGCTCGCAGTGGCCGCGCGCGGTGAGGACCTGCTTGTCGGCCTCGTAGGCGACGAAGTCCGCCGCCAACTCCACCGTCTCACCCGTGGGGAGCTGGACCTGGGTGGCGAGCGGAATCTGCGCCGTCGTAACGAGCAGCGCGGCGGCGAGCGGGACGAGGATGCTCATTCAGGGGTGCAAGGTAAGCCGCGCCCGGGCCGCGCCGCGCGCCCTTTTCACCGTCCTGTGCGCTGGAAGTCCAATGAAATGAGGTTGCCCTCCTGCCGCGCCTGGAACGGCACCGAGCCCCGGAGCTGGATGGTGACGCGCACGCCCCGGCCCGCGGAGTCCGCCTCCACCCGGGTGACGGGGGAGTTGAAGAAGGACGTGTCCAGCGGGCGGGTGTTGTTGCTCAGGTCGATGCGGGTGTTCTCCAGCTCCACCACCACCGCGCGGCCGTCCTCGCTCGCCGTGTAGCGCACCGGCTCGTTGGTGCGGATGAAGACGCGGGAGGCGCCGGACTGCTGCTGGAAGCCGACCAGCGTCATCGTCTTGCGGCGCGAGGACACCTCCACCGAGGCGTCGGAGCCGCCGGACACCTGGCGGCTCGGACGCTCGCGAGGCTCCGCCATGGCCAGCTTCTCCTGCTTGCGGCTGTCGCGCGAGGCGCGGGCCTCTTCCTGGCGCTGGCGGCGCTCCTCGGCGGCGGCCTCGGCCTCGGCGCGGCGCTCGTCGGCGGCGGCCTGCGCGGAGGCGCGGCGCTCCTCGGCGGCGGCCTCGGCCTGGCGCTTCTTCTCCTCGGCGGCGGCCTGCGCGGAGGCACGGGCCTCTTCCTGCTGGCGCTTCTTCTCGTCGGCGGCGGCCTGGGCGGCGGCGCGGCGCTCCTCCTCTGAGCTCTTGGCGGAGGCGCGGGCGCCCTCCTCCTGGCGCTTCTTCTCGTCGGCGGCGGCCTGGGCGGAAGCGCGGGCCTCCTCCTCCTGGCGCTTCTTGTCCTCGGCGGCCTGCGCCTGGGCGGCGGCGCGGGCCTCCTCCTCCTGGCGCTGCGAGGCGGCGCGGGCCTCTTCCTGGCGCTTCTTCTCGGCGTCGGCGTCCTGCTGGGCCCGAGCGGCGGCGTCAGCGGTGGCCTTCTCCTGGGCCGCGCGGTCGGCCTCGGCGGCGGCGGCGGCCTGCGCGGCGGCCTTCTCCTGGGCCTGACGCTCCGCCTCGGCGGCGGCGGAGGCCTGGGCGGCGGTGCCATCCGTGGTGGGCTGGGCGGCGGCGGGCTGCTCGGCCGGAGCCGCGGGCGCCTCCGCCACGGCGGGGCCCGCGCCACCGGCCACCTTCACGACGAGCTGGTTGCCGTTGGCCTGGATGTCCGTCTCCACCTCGCGCTCATAGCCGATGAGCACACGGGCGATGGCGGACGCGTCCGAGCCGTAGCTGGCGGTGCGGATGCCCGTCACCGTGCCATTGCCGACCTGCACCTCCTCGGGGACGCCGGAGAAGACGGCCTCGGAGATGTCGATGACGAGCCGCGGCGGGTCCGTCATGGTGAAGGTGGTGAAGTTGGGCTTCTTCGTGCCGGTGATGGACACGGTGCCGCCATTCACCTGGACGCCGGTGATGGTGTTCACGTCCGCCGCCGGAGCTTGCGCGAGCACCACCATGGGCACGAGCACGACACCGAGCAGCCACACCGCAGAGGCCTTCATCGCCCACTCCCGTTCACGTTGACAGAGCCCGGGGATGCTAACACGCACCCCCTTCCCTCCAACTTTCCGTCCGGACGAGTCGGCCGTGGCCGCCGCGAGGGGCGCTACCGCCCCAGGCGCGGAAGACTCGGCGCGCGGCTGCGATGCGTCCGGGCGTACTCGATGAGGTTCTTGATGTCGTAGCAGATCTGCCGGATGTCGTGGCCCATCGTCAGCTCGATGTGGCTGTTTCCCTTCACCGGGCGCCAGAGGAGGTACTCACTCTTCGCCGCGCGATACACGCTCCGGGTCGACTCCAGCGAGGCCAGCGGGTCCAGGTCCCCGAAGATGATGGCCATGGGCACTTCGATGCGGCCGAAGCCGCGCTTGAAGTCGAAGCCCGTCCGATAGCAGACCATCTCCCCGCGGCGGATCCACCGCGCGAACTGCTCCAGCACCTTGCGGGGCTCGCGCTCGCCGCCCTCGCGCAGCAACCAGCGGACGTCGTCCGCGCTCACCCGCTCCGGGTTGACGAGCCGGTTCATGCGGGTGGTGAGCTGCTGGTACAGCGGCGAGTCCTCCGCCTTGCCAATCTGCCGCTCGACGAACTTGAGGATGAGGTCCACCGGCATGGCGGTGAAGCGCAGCGCCCGGCGCTCCCTCGGGGCCAGCTTGCGGCCCAACCCGGCGTGGAGCGTCCCCACCCCGCGCGCCAGCAGCTTGCGGCCCAGGGCCTCCGCCTGGCTGCCCACGTTGAGCCCGGCGAGCGTCAGGTCGATCATCCCTCCCAGCAGCGGCGTGCCGTGCGCCAGCAGGCGCAGCATCATGAAGCCCCGTCCCAGGTCCGCCGGGGAGCCGATGGTGATGAGCCCCTCGAAGTCGTTGTGGATGCCGGCGTAGCCGTAGCCCAGCATCCCGCCCATGGAGTGGCCGCAGTAGAAGATGCGCTCGCGGCGGGTGATGCGCTTCACGCCGGAGACGGCCGCCGGCAGGTCGTAGAGGAAGTAGCTGTCGATGTCCCAGCCGTAGTCCAGGTCCGGCGGCAGGGGGCGCTTGAAGCGCTCGGCCCGCTCCTGCTGGAAGGCGATGGAGCTCTTGCCGTGGCCGCGCAGCTCCAGGATGTGGATGTCCACCCCGAAGTAGAGCAGGTTCTTCACGAACTGGCCGCTCGTCCACGTGTGACGGTTCTGCGAGAAGCCGTGCACCAGCAGCAGCGGCTCACCGAACAGCGGCTGCGGGAAGGGCTGCTTCACCGGACGGTATCGGGTGATGACCAGCGACCAGCCGTCCGCCGTCTCCACGACGTACTTCGTCTTCGAGTAAAGCGCCCGGAAGTCGACTTCGTCGACCGTGGGAAAGTGCGGCCCTGGGCTCGCGGTGGATCTCCAGTCCGGCAGGCGCATGCCTTGAATGTACGACTGCTGATGCATTGCGCCAAGGTTTCAAACCAGGCGAGCCTTCACCATGCCTACCAGGAACAGTGAGCCTGTGCAGAGCACGACGTCGTCCGGCCCCGCGCGCCGCCGGGCAGCCGCCAGCGCCGAGTCCACGTCAGACCAGGCAGCCGCGTCCGCGCAGAGCGAGCGGGCTTCATCGAGGTAGGCGGCGGGCGCGAGCGAGCGCGGCGTGTCCAGGGGCGTCAGTTGTACGGAGGTACAGTGGGGGAACAGCGCCCGCATCATCGGTCCCCGGTCCTTGTCCGCCACCACACCGAAGACGAGGTGCACGCGGCGCCCCGGATACAGCGTGCGCAGCGACGCGAGCAGTACCTCCACACCCGCGGGGTTGTGGGCGCCGTCGAGCAGCACGGGGGGCTGCCCGCCCACCTCCTCCAGCCGCCCCGGCCAGCGCGCCGAGGCCAGCCCCGTCCGCGCGGCCTCCAGGGGAACCGGGATTCCGCGCGCGTGGAGGGCTTCCAGGCAGGCGAGCGCCACCGCCGCGTTCTGCCGCTGGTGCGGGCCACGGAGGGCCAGCGTCAGCCCGTCCAGAGACCAGGAGGGCCCTCGGTAGGACAGCGTCCCGTCCGGATGCGCCTCGCCCGCGAAGTCCCTCCCCTCCACCCACAGCGGGGCCTCCAGCTCACCGGCCTTGCGGACAATCGCCTCCAGGGCCTCCGGCTCCTGCCGCGACACGACACAGGGCACGCCGGGCTTGAGGATGCCGGCCTTCTCCCCGGCGATGGCCGCGAGCGTGTGGCCCAGGTACTCCATGTGGTCGAAGGACACGGGCGTAATCGCCGTCACCACCGGGCTCGCGGCGGTGGTGGCGTCCAGCCGCCCGCCCAGTCCCGTCTCCAGCACGGCCACGTCCACCCCCACCCGGGCGAAGTGCCAGAGGGCCACCACGGTGCCGAACTCGAAGTACGTCATCGGCTCGGAGACGGCGGACGGGTAGCGCTCCAGCACCTCGAGGATGGCGCGGCCGAAGTCCTCGTCGGAGAGGTCCACGCCGTCCACGCGGATGCGCTCGTTGACGCGCACCAGGTGCGGGGACGTGTAGAGCCCCACGCGGTGCCCGGCGGCCTGGAGCGCGGTGGCGGTGAAGGCGCAGGTGCTGCCCTTGCCGTTGGTGCCCGCCACGTGCAGCGCGGGGAAGCGCCGCTCCGGGTGGCCCAGCGCGGCCAGCGCCTCGCGCACACGCTCCAGCCCCAGCTTGATGCCCGAGGGGTTGAGCTTCGCGAGGAAGGCCAGCGCCTCCTGTGGCGTCCGGGGGGCGCTCATGCCGGTGTGGGTGCCGCGGGCTCAGCCCAGCAGGCCGAGAATCTGCCCCAGCTTCGTCCGCAGCTCCTTGCGGTGGACGATGCTGTCGATCATCCCGTGCTCCAGCAGGAACTCCGAGCGCTGGAAGCCCTCGGGCAGCTTCTGACGGATGGTCTGCTCAATCACGCGCGGGCCGGCGAAGCCGATGAGGGCCTTGGGCTCGGCGAGGATGACGTCTCCCAGCCACGAGAACGACGCGGCGACGCCGCCGGTGGTGGGGTTGAGCAGCACGGAGATGTAGGGCCGCGTGCCGGTGCGGAAGCGGGCGATGGCCGCGGACGTCTTGGCCATCTGCATGAGGGAGAAGATGCCCTCCTGCATGCGCGCGCCGCCCGAGGCGGAGAAGACGAGCGCGGAGCACTTCAGCTCATGGGCGCGCTCGAAGACGCGGGTGACCTTCTCGCCCACCACCGAGCCCATGGAGCCGCCCATGAACTCGAAGACGAAGCAGCCCACGGACACCTGGTGGCCTTCGATGCGGCCCACGCCGGAGATGAAGGCATCCGACTCGCCCAGGTTCTTTCGCGAGGACTTCAGCCGGTCCTTGTACTTCTTCGAGTCGCTGAACCCGAGCGGGTCCTGCGGCTCCAGTTCCTTGTCGAACTCCTCGAAGCTGTCGGGGTCCAACAGGGTGGCGAGCCGGGAGCGGGCGGGCCAGTAGTGGTGGTGCTCGCAGTGCGGGCACACCATCCAGTTCTTCTCCAGGTCCTGCCGGTAGATGATCTCGTCGCAGGTCTCGCACTTCGCCCACAGCCCCTCCATACGGGACGGGCGGGACTCGGTCGGCTGCTCGGCGGCGGGGGTGATGGAGATGCGGGGCTTCTTGGAGAACCAGGCCATGACACGGGCGGGGTTAATCCGACGGCTCCCAGCCGTCAACCGTTCCGTGTGGCGCGCCGCGTCTACGTCCGAAGCCTGGCTTGAGAGCCGGGCTTCGGGACTACAGCTCGAAGATGTCGTTCAGCTCGAGCACGTCCACGGGCAGGGTGGACAGCTCCTTCTTGAGCTGGGCCACGAAGGCGGGCTTGAGGTGGTAGAGCATCACCGAGGCGCCGTTGCGGCGGAACTTCTTCAGCTCCTGCTCCAGCGTGTAGGGCGTCAGGTGGCCGGAGATGTCCGCGAGCGACTGGAGCTTGTTGGGGAAGGACGTCTCCAGCAGCAGCGCCTTGAGGTTCTTCGTCTCGTTGAGCGCCTTCCAGAGCTTGTCGGTGGGCCCGGTGTCGCCGCTCATGGCGAGGGTGCTCTTCCCGTTGGAGATGATGAAGCCGCAGGACTCCACCGGGTGGCTCACCGGCACGCTGCGCACGGTGTAGGGGCCGACCTCGAAGGTGCCGCCCGCGCGGAAGGTCTTGATCTGCAGGACGGGGTTGGCGCGCGTGGGGATGCGGGTGAAGTCCGGCCAGAGCGCGTTGTTGAACATGTTCTCGCGCAGGGCGCGGGCGCACTCGCGAGAGGCGTGGATGGTGACGGGCTTGTCGCGGCGGCCGATGACCAGGTCCGCCATCAGCGGCAGGTCCTTCACGTGGTCGAAGTGGCTGTGGCCCACGAGGATGTGGTCGACGCGGCACAGCTCCTCGAGCGAGAGCGTCCCCGTCAGCGCCCCCGCGTCGAGCGCGAGCACGTCATCGACGAGGAAGCACGTGCTCTTGCAGGTGGGCAGCTCGCCGCCGTGGCAGCCGAGGACTCGCAGCTTCACGCTAGAGGTCTCCGAACTTCCACTTCATCTCCAGGTATTGGAGGTAGTCGTGGAGTCTGGCCGTGTCATACACGGTCAGTCTGTCAGGGCCGCGCTCGATGAGGCCGGCCCGCTCCAGCTTGTCCAGCATGCTTCGCACCGCGGGCTCGCCCACGCCGAGCTGTCGGGGCATCTCGCGCACGATGAAGTCGATCTCCACGCCGTCGTCCATCTGGCGGCCACGCGTCAGCGCCGACTGGAGGAGCTGGTGCACGACGCGGCTGGCGGGGTCGTGGTGGAGGAGGTTCTCAATCTGCGCGTCGGCCTCGGAGAGGCGCTCGGCGAGCTTCTTGATCATCCGGACGGCGATTTCGGCGTTGCCGCGGATCATCCCTTCGAACGTCTTGGGGTCGATGACCAGGAGCCGGGCGTCCTCGTTGACGACGGCGGACGCGTTGCGCGGCTTGTTGGAGATGATGGCCATCTCCCCGAAGAACTCGCCGGGGCCGAGGACCGCGAGGATCTTCTCCACGTCGCGCACGCGCTTGGAGATGGACACCTTCCCCGCCTGGATGACGTACATCTCCTTGCCGGTCTCTCCCTCACGGAAGAGCTCGGTTCCCTTGGGGAATTCCTTCCCGAAACGTTGAAAGAGTGTTTCCTCGGCGCCCATCCTGCGAGGAGTCAATCAGCCCCCACCCCCCCGGTCAAATATCCTTGCTGTGCGCGGCGGTGGGACAGCGCGTGCGTGCGACCTATTTGGTCGTGGCGGTGAAGACGCCGTCCCAGTCCGGGTCGGGAGGCCGCAAGCGGAAGGCGGCGATGGCCTCCTGGTAGCGGCGCGCGGGGACGTCGTCGCGCCACAGTGACAGCACACGGCCGAAGAGCGGCTCCGCGGCGTCCCAGTCGCGGGCGGTGAAGCGGGCCAGGCCCTCCTCGAAGAGGCGGATGGCCTCGGCGTCCGTGTCGGTGGGGAGGCCCAGGCCGCGCAGCTCGTGGATGGCGACGGGCTCCTGCTTGCCCTTCACGCGCACGGAGCCCAGACGGCGGGCGACGACGTGGTCCTTCACCTGGAGGTACGTGCCCTCGGAGATGAGGATGCGGGTGCCGTACTCCTTGTTGAGGCCCTCCAGGCGCGAGGCGAGGTTCACCGCGTCGCCCATGACGGTGTAGTTGAAGCGGGACTCGGTGCCCATGTGGCCCACGTTCATCGGGCCGGTGTTGATGCCCACGCCGATGTCCACCTCGGGCAGGCCGGCGGCACGCCAGCGGACCTTCAGCGCCTGGAGCGTGTCGAGGAAGTCCAGGGCCGCGCGGCAGGCGCGCAGCGCGTGGTCGGGCTGGTCCACCGGGGCGCCCCAGAAGGACATGATGGCGTCGCCGATGTACTTGTCGAGCGTGCCCCCGTGGGTGAACACCACGCCCGTCATCGGCGTGAGGTACTGGTTGATGAAGGTGACGAGCTGCTCGGGAGACAGCTGCTCCGACAGCGAGGTGAAGCCGCGGATGTCGGAGAAGAGGACGGTGAGCTCCTTGCGCTCTCCGCCCAGCTTCAGCCGCTCCGGGTGCTCCAGCACCTGCTCCATGACGCTGGCGTCCAGGTAGTGCTGGAAGGTGTGGCGCAGTCGGGACTTCTCCTGGTCCACGGTGCGGTAGCCCAGGAAGAGGAGGCCGAACGAGGACGTGAGCACCGACAGCACCGGCACCACGGTGGCCACCTGCACGCCCTGGACGAAGAGCAGTTGGTCCACCGAGAGCCACGCGGCGAGCAGCAGCGCAATGGCGCCCAGCTTCCACTTGTAGCGCACGCGCGGGAGCAGCCGGGCCAGCAGCACCGCCGCGCCCACCATGAAGAGCAGCTCCAGTCCGATGAGTCCCTCGGGCCGGGTGAGGAAGTCCTGGGCGAGGATGTTGGAGAGGAAGGCGGCGTGGGCGTAGACGCCGGGCTCGAACTCGTGGAACGGCGTGACGCGCTGGTCGTAGTTGCCCAGCAGGGTGATGCCCACCAGCACCGCCCTGCCCTTCACCTTCTGCGCCAGCTGCTCCAGGGCCTTCGCGTCGAAGGGCTCCTTCAGCACGTCCGCGATGCTCAGCCGGGCGAAGACCTCCCCAGGGCCGGGATAGTTGATGAGCGTGAAGGGCTCCGCCAGGGGGATGGGCACGAAGTACGGCGAGCCGCTGGCGGAGCGCAGGCGTGCCCCGGAGAGCTGGCCCGAGTCCGGGTCGAACACCGGCTCCACCCGGGCGTCCAGGGCCGCCGCAGCCGTCTGCACGCTCAAGGAGGGCAGGAAGCCGCCAGGCCCCTCCAGCTTCGCGAAGACGGGCAGCCGGCGGAGGACGCCGTCCGGGTCCATGGCCGCGCTGAAGTGACCGAGCCGCTGGCTGGCCCGAGCCAGCTCCGGCAGCGAGAGCTGGGCGGAGTGGTTGCGCCAGCCGGGCACGTCGGCCACGTCCACCTCGAAGAAGGCACCGGGCGCGTCCCCCGGGAAGCGGCGCAGCAGGTGTGGCTCCAGCAGCGTGGCCCACCCGGCTTCTCGGGGAGCGAACTGCTCGCGCTCCTTGTCGGTGTAGACCATGACGCCCTGGACCACGCGGGGCGAGCGGGCGAACACCTCGGCCAGGGCCTCGTCGCGGGAGGACGCGCCCCGGGTGGCCAGCTCGGCTCGATAGCCCGCGAGCGCGGGGGCCAGGTGCGGCACTTCCGCCAGGGTGCGGTCCAGGGCGTGGAGGGCCTCCGCCCACACGCGGGTGTCCTCCTCGCGGGCCTCGTCGGTGAAGATGATGTCCAGGCCCACGGCGGTGGCGCGCGCCGCCTGGAGCCGGTCCACGGCCTTCGCCACGAGGTCCCGGGGCCAGGGCCAGCGCCCGTGGGCCTGGGCGCTCTTCTCGTCCACCTCCACCACGAGCACCGCGTCGAGTACCTCGTCGGAGGGTTCGCGCGGGCCGCGCAGGAGGAACTGGAGGTCGGTGACCTTGCCCTCCAGCAGGTGGATGCCCCGGATGAGCAGCGGGGCGTCTTCTTCGCTGTCGCTGCCCGCCGCGAGCCCCACGACGGGCGTGCGCTCCACCCACACATGCAGGGCGCAGGAGGCTGCGGCGAGCACCAGGGCAAGCAGCTCGAAGCGGTGGCGTGAGAGGAAGGAGGTCATCCCGGCAACCATCGTAGCCGCAAAGAAGACACCCCCGTTTCGAGGCCCGAGACACGGGCGTCCTGGCCGGGTAGAAGGCCGCCCGTGGGAACGACCTACAAGCAGTCCGGAGTGGATATCGAGGCCGGCGACGCGTTCGTCGAGCGCATCAAGCCCCATGCCGCGCGCACCATGCGCCCCGAGGTGTTGGCCGGGGTGGGAGGCTTCGGCGGCCTGTTCGCCCTGCCGCCCGGCAAGTACAAGGAGCCGGTGTTGGTGGCCGGCACGGACGGGGTGGGCACCAAGCTGAAGGTGGCCTTCTCCGCCGGGCGCCACGGCACGGTGGGCATCGACCTGGTGGCCATGTCGGTGAACGACATCCTCACCTGCGGCGCGGAGCCCCTGTTCTTCCTCGACTACTTCGCCACCGGTCGCCTGGAGGTGGACGCGGCGGCCGAGGTGGTGAAGGGCATTGCCCAGGGCTGCGAGCAGGCCGGGTGCGCGCTGCTGGGCGGCGAGACGGCGGAGATGCCGGGCTTCTACGCGCGGGGCGAGTACGACCTGGCGGGCTTCTGCGTCGGCGTGGTGGAGCGCTCGGCCATCATCGACGGCAAGAGCGTGAAGCCGGGTGACGCGCTCATCGGCCTCCCCTCCTCCGGCCTGCACAGCAACGGCTACTCGCTGGCGCGCAAGGTGCTCCTGGACGACGTGAAGCTGCCGCTGGACGCGACGCCCGAGGGTCTGGACCGGCCGCTGGCGGACGCGCTGCTGGAGCCCACGCGCATCTACGTGAAGGACGTGCTGGCGCTGCTCCAGGCGGTGAAGGTGAAGGGCCTGGCGCACATCACCGGCAGCGGCATTCCGGGCAACCTGCCCCGGTGCCTGCCGGACGGCACGCGCGCGGTGCTGAGCGAGAAGACGTGGACGAAGCCGCCCATCTTCGACCTCATCGCGAAGCATGGGAGCGTGGCCCGGGACGAGATGTTCAGCACGTTCAACATGGGCCTGGGCCTCATCCTCGTCGTGGCGCCGGAGGACGTGGCGCAAGCGCTGAGCCTGCTCAACGGGCGCGGCGTCCAGGCGACCGAGGTGGGCCGCGTGGAGGCGGGCCAGGGCGAGGCGACGGCGGTCATCGACCCATGAGCGCGGGGCGCACGCGGCTGGGCGTCCTCGTGAGCGGCAGCGGGAGCAACCTGCAGGCGTTGCTGGACGCATGCGCGCAGGAGGGCTTCCCGGCCGAGGTGGCCTGCGTGGTGTCCAACGTCCCCACGGCCTTCGCGCTGGAGCGCGCGCGCAAGGCGGGCGTGCCCGCGGTGGTGGTGGACCACAAGACGCATGCGTCCAAGGCGGACTTCGAGAAGGCGCTGCTGGAGGCGCTGCGCGCGGCGGGCGTGGAGTGGGTGTGCCTGGCCGGGTTCATGCGCCTGCTGAGCGCGGACTTCCTGGGGCACTACACGGGGCGGGTGCTGAACATCCACCCTTCCCTGCTGCCTTCGTTCCCGGGGCTGCATGCGCAGCGGCAGGCGCTGGAGCGCGGGGTGAAGGTCGCCGGGTGCACCGTGCACTTCGTGGACGCGGGCACGGACACCGGCCCCATCATCGCGCAGGCCGCGGTGCCGGTGCTGCCGGACGATGACGAGAAGAGCCTGAGCGCGCGCATCCTCACCGAGGAGCACCGGCTCTATCCGCTGGCCGTGCGGCTGGCGGTGACGGGCAAGGTTGCGATGGGCGCGACGCGCACGCGCGTGGATGCGGAAGCGACGGTGGGCGAATTGTCCCTGCGCAGCCCGGGGGCGCCCCGGTGACGGAGCCCCTGGTGCTTCCGGACTCCCCTTCGCGCGAGGAGCGCCTCGCGGCGTTGCGCGAGGCCCGGGTGGTGCTGGTGAGCGCGTGCCTGGTGGGCGAGGCGTGCCGGTTCGACGGGCGCTCCAAGGGCTCCGGGCGGGTGATGGCGGCGCTCGAGGGCAAGGAGGTCGTGCCCGTGTGCCCGGAGGTGGGCTCGGGCCTGCCGGTACCGCGTCCTCCCGTGGAGCTGAGTGGCGGCACGGGCGTGGACGTCTGGGCGGGCCGGGCGCGGGCGCTGGAGCGCGAGGCCGGCGTGGACAGGACGGACGCCTTCCTGCGGGGCGCGCGGCTGGCGCTGGAGGCGGCTCGGACGTTCGGCGCGACGGTGGCCCTGCTCAAGGAGAAGAGCCCCTCGTGCGGAACCCAGCACGTGTACGAGGCCGGGAAGCTGCGGCCCGGTGAGGGCATCACCGCCGCGCTGCTGCGCTCGGAGGGAATCACCGTCCTCAGTGACGAGGACCTGTAGTCAGGCTCTCTGTCCGGACGTCGCGCTCGGAGGGCCCCTGGCGGGCTGCTTCCGAGCCCTCAGAAGCCGATGGCCGGCAGCGGAGGGAGGGGCCCACCCTCCAACGCCTGCTCGAGGTCCCGTGCATGCCGCCGCAGGCGCTCGAGTTGAGGAGAGTCCGCCAGGGCCTGCTCGGCCACCGCCAGGACGTGGTGCAACGTCTCGCGGGCCGCCTGCCGGTCCTCCGCGCTCCGCGCGCGCTGGCCGACCGCTCCCGCCAGCCGCAGCAGCCGGAGCACCACGGCGGGCTCACCAGCGCCGTAGCGACCAATCTGGTCCGTGGCCAGCTCCAGGTAGTCGCGCAGCGCGGGGGCACGAAGAAAGACACGCGGTCGGCCCTCCGCATCCGCGAGGACGCGGGTGCCCAGCCGCATCCGGCACAGCTCACACAGCAGGAAGGTGAGCTGGTCCAGCGACTCCACGGCCGTGTAGGGGTCGTTGATACCGGGCGAGAGCGCCTTGATGGCCACGTCCACGAGCTGCCGCACGCCCAGAGCCACGTCCGAATCCTGCTCCCGCCAGCGGTCCAGGAGGATGGCGTGCACCAGGGGCTCGGCCTGCTCGCGCGACACCGGGAGGCCGGGGTTGCCCGACTCCACGCGCCCCACCACGGCGCCCCACACCACCGGCTCGCCGATGGTGACGTCCACGTGTACCACGAGCCCGTGGGCCTCGGCCCCCCGCAGGAGCGCCGCCCCGTCCACGTCCACGACGAAGCCTTCCGCACGGGCCCGCAGCGGCAAGGAGGCACTGGAAGACGGCGGTATCGCGGGCGGCGCCACGTCCTCCTTGCGGCGCCGGTCCATCACCCGCGCGACGCTCAGCGTGTCCCGCCCCACCTGCCGCACGAGGTTTTCCAGGCGCATGAGCTGAAGGGTGTCGAGCATCTGGAACACCAGCGCCGCCTCGCAGAGCACGAGCAGCAGCATGGCCATGCTGAGGGCAGGGCGCGGCAGTCGCCCGTCTCCTGGAACGAGGCCGAACACCTGCGCGGCCACGAGGCAGAAGACACTCGTGGCGACGAAGACGGGGATGACGACGCGAATGCCCGCGCCCTGCAGGAACAGGCGCAGCAGGCGCGGCGAGTACTGCCCGGCGGCGTTCTGGACCACGAGCATGGACAGCGACAGCACGATGCTCAACGAAGAGATTGCGATGCCCAGTACCGTGGAGAGCATCGTCCGCGCCTCGACCACTGACGCCTTCCAGGCGACCCCTCGCAACGCCGAGGCGATGAACCCGGGCTGAAGCACCAGCAGCACGCCCAGCAGCGCGCCCAGCACCGCACTCAGCAGGGGCATCAGCCACACCCTGTGATGGAGCCACCAGCGAACCCGGTGGACGTCATGCGCCCGCGCGCGCCTCGGGATATCGAGCCGAGCCTCCATGCGAGCGAGTGTCCGGGAGCCCACCATGTACCTCACCTCTCGAGCGCATGAGCCTCACGGGGGGAAGCGTCCATGGCTGCCTCAAGTCTGTACCTCGTTGGCGGGACCTGCCACGGACGGCGACCGTCCAGCGGTTCGCAGCCGGAGCAGACGAGTCCGCGCGGGCCCGTATCCGCAAGGTTCAATCCCGGACGGCACCTCATGCTCAGACTCCCTTGACAGACACCCCCGCGATTGAGCCGGGTGCCAGTGCGCAAAACATCTGAACAATCTCAGACATCCCCAGACACAAAGAAGACAGGGGGCTCCTTGCCTTACAAGGAAATGACAGACATAATTGATATCTACAGCCCGGCTCAACAGGCGCGACCGCGCCTCGACAGTGGGGGCTCATGTCCGGGGGACAGCGAATGATTGATTTCAGGTACGACCTGGTGAACGACATCGTCATCGCCACGGTTCACTGGACGCTGCGCACCCGGGACGACGTGCTCGCCTGGCATGAGGAGTGGAAGCAGGGTCTCAAACACTTCACGCTGGAGCACAGGCCGGACGTCGTCATCGTGCTCGACGACTTTCAGGTCGTGGACGACGCGCTGGCCCTCTGGGGAGAGTATCGGGCCGACCTGTGCAACCACTACATGGGCATCACCTATCGCGTCCGGACCAGCACCGACGGGCGGGCCACCTTCCGCACCAGCGGCGCGCGCTACAACGCCCAGACGGCGGATGCCAACAGCGTGGAAGCGGCCATCGAGGGCATCCGCGCCATCCGCCGCCGCGCCCAGCTCTCCCAGCGCGGCATCATGGCGTCTCTGGGGTGACGACCAGCCGGAGCCCGCCGGGCTTCCAGTCATCCCCGTCCAGCGGCGCGAAGCATGCCTCCACGTCCGCGTCCGACACGTCGGACAGCGTGGCCGGACGCCAGCGCGGCTTGTTGTCCTTGTCCACCAGCACCGCGCGGATGCCCTCGCGGAAGTCCGCTCGCGCCGTCAGCGCCTGGCTCAGCCGGTACTCCACCGGCACCAGCTCGTCGTAGTCGCGCGTGCGCCCCATCCGGAGCAGGTGCAGCGACACCTTGAGACTCAGGGGGCACATGCGCAGCAGCGTGGCCCAGGTCTCCTGGGCCCACGGCGTGCCCTCCAGCTCCAGCGCCTGCTGGATGTCGTCCACCCGCTCCGCCGCGAAGCACCGGTCGATGGCCGCATGCTGCACCGCCAGCGGTGACGTCCCCGCGTCCGCATGGAAGCCCGCGAGCACGTGCTCCACCACCGCGCTCGCGGCCGAGCCGTTCCACTCCGCTCCGACGAGCGCCTCCAGCACGGCGTCCAGCCGCGCGGACTCCACGTGGTGTGTCGCGTACCCGAGCCACAGCGCGTCCGCCGCGTTGCACCGGGCCCCCGTGAGCCCCAGGTACGTGCCCGACTCGCCCGGGAAGCGCGGCAGGAACCAGCCGCCGCCCACGTCGGGGAACAGGCCAATCGCCGTCTCCGGCATCGCCAGCACCAGCTTCTCGGTGACGACGCGGTAGGGGCCGTGGATGGAAAGCCCCAGCCCGCCGCCCATGCAGATGCCGTCCACCAGCGCGATGAACGGCTTGCCGAAGTGGTGGATGCGGTGGTTCAGCGCGTACTCGGCGCGGAAGAACTCCCGCGACAGCGGCCCGTCCTCCCCGTCCGTCACCGCGCCCAGCGAGGAGGCGACCGCGCGCACGTCGCCTCCCGCGCAGAAGGCCCGGCCTCCCGCGCCCCGGATGACCACCGCCTTCACGGCAGGGTCCACGGCCCAGGCGTCGAGCGCCGGGTGCAGCGTCCGGCACATCCCCAGGTCCAGCGCGTTCAACGCCTTGGGACGGTTCAGCGTCACCACGCCCACCGCCCCCCGAGTCTCCAGGAGCACGTCATCACTCATGATCGCAGGGGATATCAGGCGGGCGGTCCCCGCGCGCGGATTTGCGTGGCCCCGGGTGTCACCGGACGCGCTATGGGAACACCATGACTTCCTCCATGGACTCCCTCCGCGCCGTCGTCTTCGACATGGACGGCACGCTCGTCGACAACATGGTCTTCCACAACCAGGCCTGGGTGGCGCTCGCCCGGAAGCTCGGACTGTCGATGACGGCCGAGGACTTCCAGAACCACCACGCCGGAAAGAAGAACGAGGAAATCCTCCCCGTGCTGCTCGGGCGCCCCCTCCTCCATGACGAGCTGAACCAGCTCGCCGAGGAGAAGGAGAACCACTACCGCACCCTCTACCGGCCCCACCTGAGGCTCCACCACGGCGCTGAGAGCTTCATCAACCGCCTGCGCGAGGCGCGCATCCCCACGGCCATCGCCACCGCGGCGCCGCAGGGCAACCGCGAGCTGGTGCTCGACGGGCTCGGCATCCGCCCGCTCTTCACCCGCGTGGTGGGGGCCGAGGAGGTGACGCGGGGCAAGCCCTGGCCCGACATCTTCCTCGCCGCGGCGAAGGCGCTGGACGTGGAGCCCTCCGCCTGTCTCGCCTTCGAGGACGCCATCCTCGGCGTCAGGTCCGCGCGGGACGCCGGCATGCCCGTGGTGGGCGTCACCACCACGACGTCCGCGGAGCAGCTCCGTGAGGCCGGGGCCCAGTGGATTGTCCCGGACTTCACCTCGCTCCCGCCGGAGCTGGAGGCCCGCCTCTTCCGCGCCCCCTGAGGGACGGAGGGCACGGGCTGGGCCCGAGCCTCAGGGGGCCGCCGTGCTCCCTGGTGGGTACCGGGCACACGCGCCCCGGGTCCAACGGCACCAGTCGGCCCCCTCCCCCGCGCGTCCATGCGCCAAAAGGGCGCCAGCGGCGGGCGCGTTGTGTAGTGTTGCGCGCCCATGGCGACGTCCTCAGCCAAACTCAAGCTTCCTTCGGGCCCGTCCCGGCACGTCTATGACGTCATCGTGCTCGGCAGTCAGCTGGGCGGTGCGCTCGCGGCCGCGATTCTCGCCAAGCGCAACCACCGCGTCCTCCTGGTCGAGCATGACGGCATGGGCCCCGGCTACGAGCACGGCGGCTACGTGCTCCCCTATGCCCCCTTCGTGGCGCCTCCGCTGAAGACCATGCCCACGGTGGAGGAGGCCCTCACGGAGCTGGGCCTCGCCGGCAGCGTGCAGCGCTCGCTGCGGCCCCACGCCCCGGAGCTGCAGCTGTTGCTGCCCCGGAACCGCCTGGACCTGCACGCCGACCCCGCCCGCCGCAAGGCCGAGGCCACGCGCGAGCTGGGCGAGGAGGGCGAGGCGCTCCTCGGGGCCCTGGCCGGCGCCTCCGCGCAGCACGAGACGACCGACGCCTTCATCAAGGCCGCCCCACCCCTGCCCCCGGACGGCTTCTTCGAGGGTTGGGGCCTGAAGAAGGTCATCAAGGCCAACCCCGGCCTGGAGGCCACGCCCCGGCTCGCCGGGGACTCCGCCGCGCTGAAGCTGGTGCGCGGCATGCTGCCCTTCGTCACCCACCTGGAGAACCCCGAGTCTCCGCTGGCCCTCACGCGGGCCCTGTCCCAGGTGCTCTCGTCCCCCTCCTGCTTCAACGGCGGGCGCGAGGGACTGCGCGAGCTGCTCACCCGGCGCGTGACGGAGCTGGGCGGAGACGTGCTCGGCCGCGACAGCCCCTCCGGCTTCATCGTCGAGGAGCTCACCTTCGACGGCAGCAAGTTCGCGGGCATGAAGCTGCTGCGCTCGGACACCGTGTACCGGGCAGCGTGCCTCGTGGCGGCCACGGATGCCGGTGCGCTGCGGCGGCTGGTGACGGACAAAAAGCACAACCGCGGCCTGCTGGAGCACCTGGACCAGTCCGCCCCGAAGTCCCTCCTCTTCACCGTGAACTGGGTGGTGCCGGAGTCGGCCCTGCCGCGCGGCCTGGGCGAGCTGGCCCTGGTGGAGACCGGGGACCAGGAGCTGGGCCCGCTGCTGGTGCAGGTCCACCTGGCGCGCTCCGCCCCGGGCCCCAGCGGCAAGGAGGGCAAGGAGGTGGAGGGCCTGCGCGTGGTGTGCGTCGGCGCCTTCGTCCCGGCCTCCTACCGCGACCTGGGCGAGGAGCACCTCCAGGGCGTGGCCAACCGCATCGACGAGCACCTGGACGCGCTGATGCCCTTCACCGCGCAGCACCGGCTGCTTCGCTCGGCGCCCTACCTGGACGCCGGAGGAGTGCGCGGCAGCCGGCTGATGCCCCATCCGCTCTATAGCTTCGAGTCGGAAGCCTTCCTGGGCGTCACGGGTTTGAGCCAGCGTACGCCCGCGAAGAACATCCTCCTCGCCGGCCGTGAAGTGCTGCCGGGACTGGGGCTGGAGGGCGAGATGATCGCCGGCATCCGGGCCGCGCGGATGGTTCAGGACATGTTGAAGAAGAAGGATCCGCTCAAGGGCTGATCCTCCGGCGGCGGTAAAGGCTGGATTTCCAGGCCGTCTTCTGGCAGGTTCCGCCGCTCTTTTAATGGCAGGCGCCCGACGCCCCAGTTTTCAAGGAGTTAGAAGTCATGGCGTGGAAGTGCGACATCTGTGGGAAGCGTCCGCTGGTGGGTAACAACGTCAGCCACGCGAACAACAAGACCAAGAAGCGGACCCTCCCGAACCTCCAGAAGGTCCGGGCGAGCGTCGAGGGCAGCACCCAGCGCGTGCTGGCGTGCACCCGCTGCATCAAGGCGGGCAAGGTGACGAAGGCCGCCTGAAGTCAGGACGCTCGAGGGTGGGCACGTCTCGCGCTTCACCGCCGGTACTGCCCCCCACCGAGCGGCTTCACCCCCGTGCGGACGACCTGGATCTGCTTTCCATCAGGTCGGTCGTCCGTCGGTTGCATGACGAAGACCTGGCTGCCGTCCGTGCGGTCCGTGCCTCGCTTCCCGCTGTCGCGGAGGCGGCCCGGGCCGTGGCGGACGCCTTGCGTTCGGGCGGTCGCCTCCTCTACGTCGGGGCTGGCACCAGCGGACGGCTCGGCGTGCTGGACGCGAGCGAGTGCCCTCCCACCTTCGGAGTCCCTCCGTCCCGGGTGCGCGCCGCCATTGCCGGTGGCCGCCCGGCGCTGACGCGCGCGGTGGAGGGCGCCGAGGACGACGTCGACGCCGGAGCCGCGGCGGTGCGCACCTTCCGGGCGGGCCCGAAGGACGTGGTGTGCGGCATCTCCGCGAGCGCCTCCACGCCGTACGTCCTGGGCGCGCTGGGCGAGGCGAAGCGGCGGGGCGCGCGCACGGTGCTGGTGTGCTGCAACCCGCCCGGCCCGAAGGTGGACGCGGACACGGTGGTGCTGGCGCGCACGGGGCCGGAGCTGGTGGCGGGCTCCACGCGCCTCAAGGCCGGCACCGCGACGAAGCTGATCCTCAACGCCGTGACGACCGCGGCCTTCGTGTCCCTGGGCAAGGTGTACCGGGGGCGCATGGTGGACGTGCGCCCGGCCAACGCGAAGCTGCGCACGCGCGCGGCGCGCATGGTGGCGGAGCTGACGGAGCTTCCCGCCAGGCAGGCCTCGAAGCTGCTGGAGGCCGCGGGCGGGGAGGTGAAGCTGGCGCTGGCCATGCACTTCACCGGGCTGGACGCGAAGGAGGCCCGGAAGCGGCTCCTGGCGAAGGGCCTGCGTGCCCTCTCGCCCACCGGCCGGAGGGGCGCGAAGCCCCGGAGCAGGCGCACGACCCGGTGAGGAGCGGGGTGTGGGCCCCGGGGCTTACACTGCCGGTATGCGCCTGCACCCGCCCCTCACTGACTCGCGACAGCCGCGCCTGTGCGTGGGCCTGCTGTCCGGCACCAGCGTGGACGCCGTGGAGGCGGCCCTGTGCGAGGTGACGGGGACGGGCGACAGCGTGCGGCTGAGGCTGCTGTCGCATGTCTCGGTGCCCTTCCCTCGCGAGTTGGTGGCGCGCGTGCTGGGGCCCCAGGACGCGGGCTCGCTGAGCCAGCTCAACTTCGAGCTGGCCGAGCACTTCGCGGACGCCGCGCGGCAGGCCATGGCCCGCGCCGGCGTGACACCGGAGCAGGTGGCCGCCATCGGCTCGCACGGGCAGACGATGGCGCACGTGCCTCCTGGCGCGGACGGGACGCCCTCCACCCTGCAGATTGGCGAGCCCGCCGTCATCGCCGAGCGCACCGGCGTCCCCGTCATCAGCGACTTCCGCACGAGGGACATGGCCGCCGGTGGCCATGGCGCGCCGCTGGTGCCCTACCTGGACTGGGCCGTCTTCCGGAGCCGCGAGGCCCCCCGGGCCCTCCTCAACATCGGCGGCATCGGCAACGTCAGCGTCGTCAGCGCGCGGCTGGAGGACACCCTCGCCTTCGACACCGGCCCCGGCAACATGGCCCTGGATGGACTGGCGCGGCGCGTCACCCAGGGCCGGCTCGCGTGTGACATGGACGGCACGCTGTCGCGGCGGGGCCGGGTGATTCCGGAGCTGCTCGCGGAGCTGCTGGAGCACCCCTTCCTGGCGCAGCCCCCGCCCCGGAGCGCCGGACGCGAGAGCTTCGGCGAGGTGCTGGTGGAGCGGATGTGGGCGAGGCACCCGGAGCGCCCGTATGACCTGGTGGCCACGGCGCTGGAATTCACGGTGGAGAGCATCGCCCAGTCGTATGAAACGTGGCTCCTGCCGCGCTTCCCCCGGCTGGAGGGCATGTACGTCTCCGGGGGAGGAACGCGGAACCCGTCGTTGATGGAGCGACTCCAGGCCCGGATGATGCCGCTGCCGGTTTACACGTTGGACACCCTGGGTTTCCCGGAAGGTGCGAAAGAGGCAGCCCTCTTCGCGCTCCTGGCGGCCGAACATCTCGTAGGGACTCCGGCGAATGTGCCATCCGCAACTGGCGCAAGGCGTCGAGTCGTTCTAGGAAAGCTGACACCGTGAGCAGCGTGAACCTGATGGCCCGCGAGGTGGCCGCGAAGATTGTCTTCTACGGGCCGGGCCTGTCGGGGAAGACGACCACCCTGCGGAAGATCTACGAGACAGTGCGTCCCGCGCACCGTGGCGAGATGATGTCCATCGCCACGGAGGGCGACCGGACGCTCTTCTTCGACTTCCTCCCCGTGAAGGTGGAGCGCGTGGGCGACTGCTCCGTGCGGCTCGCCCTCTACACGGTGCCCGGCCAGGTCTTCTACAACGCCACCCGCAAGCTGGTGCTCCAGGGCGCCGACGGCGTGGTGTTCGTGGCGGACTCGCAGCCGGAGGCCATGGACGCCAACCGCGAGTCCCTGGCCAACCTGGAGGAGAACCTCTTCGAGCACGGCATCCGCATCGACCGCTTCCCGCTGGTGATGCAGTGGAACAAGCGCGACCTGGAAGGCGTGCTGCCCGTGGATGAACTCCGCAGGGAGCTCAACCCCCGGGGCGTGCCCGAGTTCGAGACGGCCGCGGCCAACGGGCGCGGGGTGCTCGACACGCTGAAGGCGATTACCCGGCTGGTCATCAAGGACCTGCGCACCAAGCGGATTGTTCCGCCGCCGCGTCCCGCGACTCCGGCCGGAGGGCAGCAGCCCGCGGGCCTGGAGGCGCAGCTCACGCAGCACCTGCAGAACCGGCAGCAGCCGAACCCGGGACAGCAGCAGCCGCCTCCGGCGCAGCCGCCGGGCCTGGCTTTCGGTGGAGGCCCCGCGCAGACGCCGGTGCCTCGCGTGGCGCCGGTGACGATGGTGCCGCAGCCCCGCCCCGAGGTGGCCCAGGTCACCGCGCCGCCGGCCGGCCCGAAGCTGCTGGGCGCGGCGAGCGCGCTGGCCTCGGGGGACATGTTCGACCATGCGCGCGCCGCCGAGGCCGCGTTCATGTCGGGCGACTACGCGACGTGCGTCACCGCGTGCACGGACGCCATTCGCCGGGCCCTGTCCTTTGCGGGTGAGGGCTCACTGGCGCAGCAGGCGTACCTGCTCCGCGTGGATGGAGCGGACCTGCTCCGGTTCCAGGGCATGGCCACACAGCAGCACATCCGCGTGGATGACGCCGCGTTCGCCCTGTACGTGCTGATGCAGGTCTTCGTCCGGCTCAACGCGGTGGGGCTGCCCAACGCGGAGTAGCCCCCGGGCTGGCGTCAGCGCGGAAACGTGAGCTGCAACAGCCCCATCCGCTGAAGCTTCGCCAGCGTCTTCAGCGTCTCCAGCTCGCGCGCGGGGCTCGCCAGCACGAGCGTGGACACGTCCCACGTTCCGCTCACCAGGCCGGCCACCTGCCGCTCCTCGGGCTTGAGCATCGCCAGCCCCTGCGGGTCGTGCACCATCACCGGCACCACCAGCGGGGGCAGCTCGCTGTAGAGCGCCGCCACGTGCTCGCGCTGCACCAGCCGGGCGAACTCGCGCACGCGCCGGTCCGCGGGGTCGCTGGCCAGCAGGGACGCGCAGACGATGCCCGCCGCGTCGAACTGGCCCTCGCGCATCAGCACCGCGCCCTTCTCCAGCATCTCCGCCACCGGGTCCGCCTCCACCTGCGGCGCCCCGTCCACGTCCACCAGCTTCGCCCGGAGCAGCTCGTACACCCGCCGCGTCACCGACGAGCGCGACACGCCCATCGACAGCCGCAGCCGCCCCAGGTTCTGCGGCGTCGCGCACAGCCCCAGGATGATTCGGTGCATCAGCGGCTGGCTCGGGCTCGGCGGCGACAGCGCGCGCACGCTCAGCGCGTCAATCGGCAGCGCCTTGTCCACGTCGGGCTGCTCGTCCACCCACCGCAGCGACTCGAACAGCAGCTCGCGGATGCTCATGTCCGACGGCACCCAGTCCTCGCCCGAGCGGTCCGCGTCCTCCGTCCAGTGGAACGTGCCCCGCGCGGCGATTGTCAGGTCCGTCATCGCCGCGAACAGCTCCTCGCGCCCCAGGTCGCGAATCCACCGCGCCTGCAGGCCATGCGAGTCGAACGCCGCGTCCACGTCCGGCGTGCGCGCCAGCTCGTCGAAGGCCGCCAGCACCTTCGTCCCCGAGGCCAGCTTCGCCAGCGTCAGCAGCCGCGCCACCCGGCCCCGCAGCCCCTCCGACGCCGTGGCGCCCACCTGTCCGGACAGGACGAAGAGCTTGCGCTCGCCAGCCTCCCAGGAGAGCTGGAGCGTTCCCGTCTTGCGGGAGCTATCCAACCATTGAAGGAACTCAGGAAGCGGGTAGCTGAAGAGGTCGCCGTGGAGGGCCATGCTGTCGGATTCGAGGATACAGTCGACAGCCGTGCGAGTCGCGCTCCTGTTCATCGATGGCGTGGGCATTGGCCGGAAGGACCCGGCCGTGAATCCACTTGCCCACCGGGAGCACCTGCTTTCCTGCTTCCAGGACGCCCCGGGCCCCTTCCTGCCGGACGGAGGCCGCTGCCTCCCCGTGGACACCACCTTCGGTGTCGCCGGCCGGCCCCAGTCCGCTTCCAATCAGACGGCCATCCTCACCGGAGAGCCCGCCCCCGCCCTCCTGGGCCGCCACATCCTCGGCTACCCCAATGCGCCCCTCCGGGGGCTGATGGCGGACCGCTCCATCGTCAAGCGGCTGGTCGCCGCCGGCCGCACCGCCACCTTCGCCAACGCCTACCCCGCCCCGTACCTGGACGCGATGGACGTGCCCCGCCGCGCCAGCACCTCCCCTCCCGAGTTCGCCGTCACTCCCGAGGCCCGCCGAAAGATGAAGCCCTCGGCCTCCAAGCTCGCCTTCGCCGCCGGCGGTGTCCCCTTGCGGACGTTGGATGACGCGCGCGCCGGAGACGGCCTCACCCCCGACATCACCGGCGCCGCCGCCCGCGCCTACGGCCTGCCCGCCCCGGTACGCACCCCCGAGGAGGCCGCCCACGTCTTCTGGCACGTGGCCTCCGGCGCGGACTTCACCTTCTTCGAGCACTACCTCGCCGACGAGGCCGGCCACGCTCAAGACTTGAAGGCCGCCCTGGACGCGCTGGACACCTTCGACGCCTTCACCCGCGCCGTGGTGGCGGCCCGCCCGGCGGACGCCCGGGTGCTCGTGTGTAGTGACCACGGCAATGTGGAGGACCTGTCCACGCGCGGGCACACCCTGCACCCCGTGCCCGTGCTCTACTTCGGGCCACCCCTGTCGCCGGAGGAGCCCTTCTCCACCGTGGCCGACGTGGGGCGCGCGGTGCTGCGCTGGCTCAGGGTGGTGTGAGACACGTGAAGCGGGGATGGACGCACAGGGGAGGAAGTCACGGCCGGGTGGCGGCGCTGCTGCTGCTGGCCCTGCTGTCGGGCTGCGCCAGGACGCTCAGCTCCAGCGTGCCCGCCACGGAGTCGTCCACCTCGGAGTCCGCCGATGGCGCGCGCATGAAGACGTCCGCCGGCCCCCGCATCGACGTGCACTACCGGGAGCGCGACACCGACGCCGCCCGCCAGGTGCAGCTCGCGGTGGAGCGTGCCCTCCCGAGGCTGGCCCGCTGGGGCGCCTTCGACGACTCCGTCACCATCGTCATCCACCCCAACCACGCCGCCCTGGAGCGCGCCGCCAACCGCTCCGGCTACGACTTCCTGCGCGCGTGGGCCCGCTACGAGCAGATAGAGCTGCAGAGCCCCAGGACGTGGACGCTGCTCGGCGCCAGCCAGCCCCAGGTGGACGAGCTGCTGCTGCACGAGCTCACCCACAGCCTCATGTACCAGGTGGCCTCGGACCGGCTCGGCTGGACGCGCAAGCGCATCCCCCTCTGGTTCCGCGAGGGCATGGCCTCGTACACCGCCGAGCAGGGCTACCGCGTCCCCAGCCTGGATGACCTGGAGCGCTTCTGGCGCACCCACCCCGGCGCGGACCCGCTCATGCAGGCGGACTCCCTCTACCAGGGCGACAGCGACATCGTTTACGGCGCCGCCCACCACGCCTTCACCTTCCTGGTGCGCCGCTACGGCGAGCCCGCCATCCGCGGCGTCCTCCACGCCATGAGCCGGGGCCCCGACTTCTCCGACGCCTTCGCCGAGGCCGTGGGCCTGAAGCACGAGGCGTTCCTCGAGGACTTCCGCCGCTACGTCCGCCTGCGGGGCTTCAAGGGCGGCCGGAAGCTGGCCCCCCAGCGCCCGGCCCCCTCCGCCCCGGCCCTCTCCGTCCCACCCCCCTCTGCCCACTGAAGCCCACATCCGCCGCCAGCCTGCATTTTCCAAAAATGCACACTGGATGCATCTCACAAAATAGTGGCACTATTCTCACCGCGTTGGAATCCGGGAGGCGGAGGGGGATGCCGCCGCCCGGACACGAGGGGTGAGTTCATGGTCGAGCAGCACGGCGTACGACAGGAGCCGGCCGGCGAGTGGGCGGACTCACGGACGCTGCTGGAGCGCCTCCAGCGGTCCGAGGAGAGCCTGGAGCGCCTCTGCGCACCGGCGACGCCTGGCGTCGAGGCCGACACCCACGCCGCGTTGCGCCAGGAGGTCACCGCGCTGCGGCAGATGCGCGGTGAGCTGGAGAAGCTGTTCAAGCGGAGCGCGCTCATCTCCGACACGGCGCACCGGCTGCTCAACCTGCCTCCGGACGAGATGGAGTCCGGCATCCGCGCCGCGCTCGCCCTGCTGGGCGAGCACGTGCACGCGCAGCGCTGCTACGTGGGCCTGCTGTCCGACGACGGCGACCAGGTGACGGACGCGTACGAGTGGTGTGCGCCGGGGACGGAGCCCTTCGGGCTGGAGTCCTACCGCGGCCGCTCCACCGCCGGCTTCGACTGGACGCTGAAGCAGTTCAAGGCGGGCCAGACGGTGACTGTCACGGACCCGTCCATGCTGCCGCCCGAGGCCGTCGCGGAGCGCGACTCCCTGGATGCGCGGCGCGTGCGCGCCTACGTCAACACGCCCCTGTCGCTCGGGGGCCGGCTCGTCGGGTGGATGGGCTTCGACGCGGTGAGCCTGTCCCGCGGCTGGACGCCGGAAGAGCTGCAACTGCTGGGGATGACGGGCAGCGCGCTCGTGACGGCGCTGGAGCGCAAGCGGCGTGACACGCTGCTCCTCCACGAAAAGGAGCAGGAGCAGCGCGCGCGCTCGCTGGGCATCCTCGCCGCGGGGCTGGCGCATGAAATCAACAACCCCCTCGCCTACACGACGGGCAACCTGGAGTACCTGAAGCAGCGGCTGCCCTGCCCCTCCTCGGCGGAGGGCCTCGCGGACGAGTGCCACCAGGTGCTGGACGAGGCGCTGGAGGGCGCGGTGCGCATCCGGCGCATCGTCGCGGACCTCGGGGCCTTCTCGCTCAAGGACACCGGCGGCGAAGAGCCGGTGGACCTCAAGGCCGTCCTCGAGAGCACCCTGCGCATGACCGCCAATCAGCTCCGCCACCGCGCGCAGGTGGTGCGGGACTTCGACGTGAAGACCCCCCGGGTGAGGGGCACCCCGACGCGGCTGGGACAGGTGGCACTCAACCTCGTGCTCAACGCCGTGCAGGCCATCCCCGAAGGGCGCTACTCCGAGCACCGCATCACCCTCTCCGTGCGCGCCACGGACCACGGGGCGGTGCTCACCGTCTCCGACACCGGCCGCGGCATCCCCCCGGAGGTGCTGCCCCGCATCTTCGACCCGTTCTTCACCACGCGCCGCGTGGGCGGAGGCATGGGCATGGGGCTGGCCATCTGCCGCGACATCGTCACCACGCTGGGTGGGAGCATCGCCGTGCGCAGCGAGCCGGGCCAGGGCACCACGGTGGAGGTGTGCCTGCCCCGCGCCGAGGACGTCGTCCCCCAGCCTCCCGCCCCGGCCCAGGCGTCGCCGTCGAGTGGCCGCCGCGTGCTGGCGGTGGATGACGAGCCCCGGGTGCTGGACCTGCTGCGGCGGCTGCTGCGCGGGCACGAGCTGGTCACCGCCGCCAACGGCCGCGAGGCCCTGGAGCGGCTGCGCGTCGACCGGGCCTTCGACCTCATCCTCTGTGACTTGATGATGCCGGAGCTGACCGGCGTGGACGTGTACGAAGCCGTGCGCGAGTCCTGGCCGGGGCTGCAGGAGCGCATCGTCTTCGTCACCGGCGGCGCCTTCACCCCGGACACGCAGCGCTTCCTCCAGCAGGTGGGCAACCCGACGCTCACCAAGCCCTTCGAGCCCGCTCACGTCCGCGACCTGGTGGCCGCCGCCAGCGCGCGGCTGCGCAACTGAAAACCCCGCGCGAGGGGCCCGGCGTCAGGGGCCCGCGGCCTCGGTGACCAGCTCCACGCGGCGGCTGCGCGCGAAGCACTCGGGCGTGTGCTCGTTGCACGGTGGCCGCGCGTCGCCTTCCGTCTGCAGCACCAGCCGCGCGCTCGCCACTCCGAGCGCCACGAGGTACGCGGCCACCGACTGCGCGCGCCCCTGGCCCAGGGACGTGTTGATGGACTCGGGCCCGCTCGTATCCGCGTGGCCGGCCAGGCGCACGCGCAAGGCAGGCTGCTGGAGCAGGCACTCCGCGGAGCGGCGCAGCACCGCCTCCGCCTCGGGACTCAGGCGCGTGTCGAAGAAGCCGAAGAAGACGGGCTCCAGCGCGCACGAGGCGGTGACCTCCATCCGGGCGGCGGAGGCGGGCACCTGGCGACGGGCCTCGGCGAGCACCTCGTCCACGGCGCGCGAGGCGGCGGCCCGCGCCAGCGGCGTGTCCTCCACGGGCCCGTATTCGATGCCCACCACGGCCGCCTGAGGCTGGCCCTGGAGCAGGAAGCTGGGGCGCCGCTGCCACTCCACCGTGACGCCCTCGCGCGCGGAAGCCGTGGAGGTGATTCGCACCGTGTCCCTCGGGCGCGCGTCCAGCGTGACGCGGCCCCGCATCACGAAGCGGTAGCCGTCCACGTACGAGAACACCTGCGAGCGCCCCTCGTACACCACGCGCACGTCCAGTTGGCGCACGCCCGTGGGGAGAGACACGCTAACGCCGACCGACTCCGCCGCCAGCGGCGTGCCGTCCAGCCAGTACTCCACCGAGCGCAGCTCCCAGTCCCCTTCCGCTCCGAGCCGGTCCTCATGGGCCAGCTCCAGCGAGGCCCGGGCAGACGGGGCCTGGGCGTTGGCGCCGGAGGCCACGGCGAGCGCGAGCAGCGGGAGGAGCAGGACGGGACGCATCATCGACATGAGACGAGGGAGCGGGGGCGGACACAAGTGCCCCCGAGGTCAGGTGCGGGCCTCCGCGAAGCGCCGACGCGCTATGGCTTCTCCGGGCGGGTCGCGGGCTTCTCCTGGCGGAGGGACGGCTCGCGCAGGGCCTCCGCGGGGCTGGAGAGGATGGGCGGACGGTCCTTGCCCTCCACCGCGCGCTGCAGCTCCAGCTCCTGGAGCAGCATCGAGGGCGCCACGGTGGACACCGGCACGTTACCGCTCTCCGCGCCGCAGAAGCCGTTGAAGATGCCCTGCTTCTGCCCGGACGCCATGATGCGATTCACGGCCGACAGCGGCGTGCCGACGATTTCCACGCCGCGCACCAGCGTCTCCTGCCCCGTCTTCACGTCCACCCGGTACACCATCCGCGGCACGCCCTTGAACGCCTGGTAGCCGAAGCTGGACGTGTTGGTGTTGCCGCCGGTGATGTCGCGGATGATGAGGCCGTACGGCTTGCCCTGCCGCTTCGCCTCGGCGATGAGCATCCGCTTCAGCTCCGCGTCGCTCACCGCCTTGGTGCTGTCCACGAGGAGGTTCGCCATGCGCGCCACCGGCTTCAGCGTGCCCTGGCTGCGCCCGTGGCCGTTGGACTGGAGGAAGCCCTCCACCGGCACGCGCCCCAGCAGGTAGTTGCGCAGCACGCCCTTCTCCACCAGCGTCACCCGCTGCCCCTTCACGCCCTCTTCGTCGAATTGGTAGTAGCCGTTGAGCGGCTCCCCGTTGAGCATCCGCAGCGACGGGTCATCGTGGATGGAGATGAACGACGGCAGCACCAGCTTGCCCACCTGGCCCTTGTACGTCTTGCCCTCGTTGTCCCCGTCCTGCCGCTCACCCTCCAGCCGGTGGCCCACCGCCTCGTGGAAGAGCACGCCGGCCGCCTCGGGCGCGAGGATGGCCGGGCCCGTGTACGGGTCGATGGCCGGCGCCGCGCGCAGCGCCAGCAGCTCCTCGATGACCTTCGCCGCCGCCTCGCGCACCTTCGCGTCGTTCGGCAGCCCCGCCTCCGTGGGCGAGTAGTAGTCCCGCGAGTCGTCCAGCAGCTGCCCGTCCGGCGCCCGCGTCACCGCGGAGACGTGGAGGCCGTAGAGGACCTCCTCGGAGATGATGCGGCTGCCCTCGGTGGACACGAACAGCCGCGTCACCTTGTCGGTGGTGACGCGCACCTCCGAGTCGAACAGCTCCGGGTGCGCGTTGAACTGCGCGGACACCTCGCGCGCCAGCTTCACCCAGCGCTCCCGGTTGAACGGGGCCTGCACGGGCGGCTGCACCAGGGTGCTCGGCTTCTCCTTCGTGAAGGACGGAGGCCGCTTCGGGTCCTCCACCGAGTAGACGTCCTCGCCCTTCTTCTTCAGATACTGGAAGAGCGCCGACTTGTACTTCTCGTCGGTGATGAGCCACAGCGCGGTGCGCAGCGCCAGCGGCGAGTCATCCAGCGGCCCTTCCTTGCGGGAGATGTAGCTGGTGCCCTTGGTGGAGAAGCTGAACTCGAAGCCCTCCGGCACGGAGCTGTCGAACTCGTAGCTGCCCACCCGGACGTCGACGTACAGCTTCCGCTCGCGGTAGCCATCATCCAGGAAGAGCGCGCCATAGCGCGCGCCCACGGCGTACTGCACGTAGTCCTTGAGCTGGTAGCTCATGAAGTACGGCGGCTCGTGGCTCTGCATCTTCAGCTGCTGCTGGTTGCGCGTCAGCTCGCTCGCCATGGCGTCGAGCAGCGTCACGCGAGCGTCCGGCGCGGGCGCCGCCGCCATCAACACGGCCGAGGCCGCCAGCAGTGGGAGTACAGGACGGAAGAAGGTTCGCACCGCCCCACTGTATCCGGCCCATGACGAAAGACGAGCAGGTCCTCGCCTCCCGACGCCCCTCCCGGCGTCCGGAGACGAGGACCCTTGCCCGGAGGGTCGGTATCCGGGCAACTCCTCGGTCTTCGCTAGGCCTTCGTCACCTTCTCACGGCCCTTGCTGACGTTCTTCGTGGCGTTGCGCGTGTCGATGACGACCTGCGACTTCGCCACCACCATGTTGAAGTCGATGTTCGAGTGGTCCGTGAGGATGAGGACGGCGTCGTACTGGCCGAGCTTCTCCGGGTCCAACGGCACCGACGTCAGCTCCATGTTGAAGCCGTGGCCCTTGTGCAGCTCGGGGACGTACGGGTCGTGGTACTCGAGCTCCGCGCCCTTCTCCTTGAGCAGCGTCATGACGCGCAGGGAGGGGCTCTCACGCATGTCGTCGATGTCCTTCTTGTACGCCGCGCCGATGCAGAGGACCTTGGCGCCGTTGAGCGTCTTCCGGTTGTTGTTGAGGGCCTCCATGGTGCGCTGCACCACGTAGTAGGGCATCTGCCAGTTCACCTCGCCGGCCAGCTCGATGAACTTGGTGTGGAACTCGAACTCGCGCGCCTTCCACGTCAGGTAGAACGGGTCGATGGGGATGCAGTGCCCACCGAGGCCCGGGCCCGGGAAGAAGGGCATGAAGCCGAAGGGCTTGGTGCTGGCGGCCTGGATGACCTCCCACACGTCCACATTCATCCGGTCGCAGAGCATCTTCATCTCGTTGACCATGGCGATGTTGACGCAGCGGAAGATGTTCTCCAGCAGCTTGGACAGCTCCGCCACGCGGGTGGAGGAGACCGGCACCACTTCCTTCAGCGCGCTGCCGTAGAGGGCGCAGGCCACCTCGGCGCACTCGGGAGAGTAGCCGCCGACAATCTTCGGAATCGTCTTGGTGTTGAAGTTCTTGTTGCCCGGGTCCTCACGCTCAGGACTGAAGGCCAGGTAGAAGTCCTTGCCCGCCTTGAGGCCGTTCTTCTCGAGCAGCGGCTTGAGCACCTCCTCGGTGGTGCCAGGGTAGGTGGTGGACTCCAGGATGAAGAGCTGACCGCGGCGCACGTGCGGCGCCAGGGCCTCACCCGTCTGGATGATGAAGCTCATGTCCGGCTCGCGCGAGGCGGTGAGCGGCGTTGGGACGCAGATGATGACGCAGTCCATGTCCTTCGCCTTCGCGAAGTCCGACGTCGCCTTCAGCTTGCCCGACTTGCTCAGCTCCGCCAGCGGCGCGCTGGGGATGTGCTTGATGTAGCTCTCACCCTTCTCAATCTTGTCGATCTTCCGCTTGTCGATATCGAGCCCCATGACAGGGAAGCCCGCTTCCGCGAACGCCATGCCCAGCGGCAGACCGACGTAACCCAGCCCAACGACCCCGACCCTCGCGTCCCGCGCCTTGATGCGATCCAGCAGCGGGCTGCCAACCATCACCCTCATCGTCCTCACCTCTCCTGATGCGACGTGCCGTCGCCGACGGTCACGCCCCGACCCGACACTCACCTGAAGACAACCACCCACCTCAGCCACACCGGAGGCGTCACCTGCCCCCGGAACTCCACCGCCAGCGCCGGCACCACGCGCCCGTACCCTGGCGAATACCGCGACGGCGCCAGCTTCAGCGCCAAGCCTTTTTCCAGCACCACCCACGCGTGCGGCGCCCCTTCCGGGCCCAGCTCCACCGCGAGCGGCTCGAACTCCACCGGCCCTTCCGCCACGCGCCTCGCGCGCTCCAGCACCTGCACATCCGGCGCCACCATCCGCGCCTGCTCGTCCGGCAGATGCAGCCGGCCCACCACGTCATGCCGGCCCATGCCGACGAACCTGTCGCGCCCGGCCAGCGCGCGCTCGTGCCGGTCCAGCCGGAACGTGCGCTCGATTCCCACCGGCGCCGGCAGCATGCGGTAGCCGTCGTGGCGGACCAGCAGCCTGTCCACGGTGCCTCCGGGAAGGAAGGCCACCACCCGCGCCCGGGCCTCTTCCGGCAGCGCGAACAGTCGCGCCGGGTCCAACGTGGACTGCTCCGCGCCATCCACCTGCACCGTGTTGTGCGCCGCCGTGCCGCGGAACCAGTTCCGCGTCGCCGGGTCCCGCGTGTACGTGCCCGTGCCCGGATCCACGATGACGGGGCGCCCGTCGAGGTGGAGCTCGAAAGAAAGTTTGTCGTTGTGGCTGTGTCCCCCGACTCCGCCCTGCCCCTGCTTGCCGGCGCTGACAGTGATAACGGCACCCGCTCCGCGCAAGATGTGGAAGCCACCGTCCGGAAAACTCACCGAGACGGGCGCCGGCGCGACGGGAAGCGCACGGAAGCGCTCCAGGCCCGCCCGGCCCAGCAGCCACGCCGCCTCGTCCGGAAGCTCGCCACCGCCCAGGCCCGCGTCACCGAAGAGCGCCGCGCCCAGGCCCACCAGGTAGCCGTGCTCGTTGTCCTCGCGCTCCCGCAGCGGGAAGACGCGGCCGGAGTCGTTGTCGCCAATCTGCGGCGCCAGCCCCTGCTCCGAGCACCACGCGCGCACGGCGTGGAACATGCGTCGCAGCCGTGACTCGTACCCCGGCCCCAGCGGCACGCCCGCCCCCCGGGCCACGAGGTACGCGAGGCCGAAGAGCTCCACCGCCAGCCGGTGGTAGGGAATGGAGCCCTCGAAGGACGTGCCCTCGAGGTGGACCTGCGCCACCATCTGGTCTCTCAGGCCGCCCACCGCGAGCGCCACCTGCCGCGGCGCCCCTGGCAGCTCCGGGAAGAGCAGGCCCACCACCAGCAGGCCCACGTAGTTGGAGACCAGGTGGTTGTTGGGCACCGCACTCCGGTCCTCGAGGTGGGCCTCCACCCAGGCGGTGTGCTCGGCGAGCGAGCCCAGCACCGGCACCAGGAACTCCGGCCGGCGCACCTCGGGCGCGTCGGAGAACATCACCAGCGCCTGCGCGAGGTTCGCCGCGCGCAGGGCAATCTCCATGGCGCACGTCCAGTGGACGCCCAGGCCCACGGGGTTGGCCTGCAGGAAGTCCAGCGTCTGGGCCACGAAGGCGGTGGCCAGCCGGGCGCGCGCCCCGCGCGAGGCCGCCAGCCAGTAGCCCTGCCCCAGCGCCACCGCGCTGTCGAGCCGACCCATCACCCACGGGTACTTCGGGTCCTTCCCCGTCGAGTGATGCGGCATCCGCTCCACCGGCTCCACCGGGTAGCGGTGACCGCTGATCGGATCCAACGACCAGTCCACCGGACGGCCCTCACCAAAGGACACGCGAGTGCCAAAAAGGTCCCACTCCTGCCGGAGCGCGGCGTGGGCCCGGGCCACCGCGCGCTCGCGGGCACCCGGAATGGCGGCGAGCGCCTCGAGCACCGAGGCCCGCTGGGAGACTTCGCACCAGACGCGTGAGGAGCGCTGCCCCAGGGCGAGGTCCGCCAGCTCGTCGGCGACCGTCGCGCCGAAGGCCTGGAGGAGCTGCACCTCGTCGGCACGCTCGCGCCGACGATAGAGCGCCTGCCTGGCCACGCCTTGAACCCGCCGCACCGCGCTCCGCGCCAGCCCCGCTGGTGCAAGTCGAGCGATCGCCGCGTAGTAGTCGAGAGTCCCCATCCGTCCCTTCCGCCGCCCGTCGCGGAGGGTGTTAGCAAACGCCCGGCCAGTGGGTACTCCCGAGGAGTTGAAGGGGTTTGGCGGATCACCCCACCCCGTACGGCGGTAAAAATTCGGGAGGAAGGGGGGATGGCGTGGGTAAAGGATTTCCGCCCGACGCCTTCCGGTTTCCCAGCATGGGCAGCGTTGCGTCCCGGCCGGTCCATGCCCATACCTTGGCGCGTGCGGGCTGGGGCTTGGATGGGGCGGCGCATCGAGGACAGCCTCGATGCAAGGGTGGAGAAGGTGCTCGCGGCGGTGGCCGAGCGGGCGCTGCGGTGTGGCACGCGCGCGGGGCTGGACGCCCTGGTGCGCGAGGCACTGCGGCTGACCGGTGCTTCCGGGGCAGCTCTCTATGATGGGCGTACGTGCGTGGCCAGGGCGGGACATGCCGCCCCGGCACGCGCATGTGCCCCGACGGCGCGGAGGCAGGCGCTGGTGGTGTGGCCGGAGCGGACGGGGGCTTCTGAACAGGAGCTGCTCGCCCGGCTGGCGTCCTTTGGAGGCTCATTGATGGCGGCGCATGCGCGCGAAGTGGACGCGGGGGCGCGGCAGGCGCGCCTGCTGGAAGCGAAGCAGCGGTTGGAGCGGGCGGTGGCCCAACAGGAGCGGCGGCGCTCGCGGGCGTCGCATGACCTGCGCACGCCGCTGATGGTCATGAAGGGCTACGTGGACATGATGGTGAAGGGCACCGCGGGCCCGCTGACTCCGGCCATGCAGCGGTACCTGGACCGGATGCAGCGGGTGGCGAACGACCAGGGCGCCCTCATCGAGCGCCGCCTGGCGAAGGGGGTGGACGAGGGCGTGGACGACCTGCGTCCCCTCCTCCGGACCGCCTTCATTCCGGCCACGCGCGGGGGCCGCACGGCGGACGTGGCCCTGACGCTGCCGGGCCGGCCCGTGGCGGTGAAGGGGCCCCGGGCCGACGTGGACCTGCTGGTGCGCACGCTGGCGCGCACCGTGGCGGCGTCCGGCGCGGCGGTGGCCGTGCGCGTGGAGTCAGCCGAGGAGCCAGGCATGTGGCGGCTGCGCGTGGACTCGCGCGGCGGGCGGGCCCTGCCGGAGAAGACGGCGGCGGTGCTGCGGCACCTCGCGCAGCGGCTGCGTGGCGGGCTGGCGCTGCCCACGGAGGACGGAGGCGAGCTGGTGGTGCACCTGCCCGCCGATGACACCGTGCCCGCGTCGCTCGACGCGTAGGAAGGCTCAGGACGCGGGCAGCAGCTGGCGCACCAGCTCCAGCAGCTTGCCGCGCTCCACCTCGCGCTTGACGAGGTAGCCGTCCGCGCCCGCCTCCAGGCCCGCGGCCCGGTCCTCCGGGCTGTCGAGCGAGGTGACGAGGATGACGGGCGTGCGGTTCATCCCGGGGTGGGCCTTGATGCGCCGGGTCAGCCCGACGCCGTCCAACCGGGGCATCTGCCAGTCGCTCACCACCAGATGGCAGGGCGAGCGCTCCAGCACGCTCCACGCCTCCTCGCCATCCGCCGCCGTCACCACCGGGTAGCCGGCAATCTCCAGCAGCGACTTCATGGCGAAGCGCGTGGTGAGCGCGTCGTCGCACACCAGGATGCGGGGCCGCGTGCCCTGCGTCGACGCGGAGCGCGTCTCCGGCCGGGCCGCCCGCACCAGCTCGGTGGCGTTGAGCACCGGCACCACGCGGCCGTCGTCCAGCACCGCCGCGCCCGCCAGGTGCCGCACGCCCTGCACGTGCCGCCCCAGGGAGCGGACGACAATCTCCTGCTGCCCCACCACCTCGTCGATGGCGAACAGCACCTTGTCGTCGCCCACCGTCAGCAGCGCCGCCGTCTGGAGCTTCCCCGCGTCCATCGCCATGGGCAGGCGCGGCAGGCCGATGGACTCCGCGAGCGGCAGGAACGTCAGCTGCTCGCCGTCCACCCGCGCCACCACGCGGCCCGCCACCGTGCCCACCTCGTCCGGCGTCAGCCGCAGCACGCGATTCACGCAGTCGGAGGGAATGGCGGACACCGTCGTGCCGGTGCGCACCAGCAGCCCCAGCGCCGCGGCCAGCGTCAGCGGCAGGTCCACCGTGAAGCGCGTGCCCCGGCCCGCCGTGAAGCCCACGTCCACCGAGCCCTGCAGGCGCTGCGCGGTGGCCTGCACCACGTCCAGGCCCACGCCGCGCCCGGAGGTGGCCGTCACCTGCTCGCGCGTGGAGAAGCCGGGCTGGAACACCAGCCGCGCCGCCTGCGCGTCCGTCAGCTTCTCCGCCGCCTCCGCCGTCAGCAGGCCCCGGCGCACGGCCGTGGCCCTCACCCGCTCCGGGGAGAGCCCCGCGCCGTCGTCCTCCACCACCACGGCGATGCGCGTGCCCCGGGGCTCCACCCGCACCGACAGCCGCCCCGCCTCGGGCTTGCCCACCGCGCGCCGCTCCACCGCGGACTCGAGCCCGTGGTCGATGGCGTTGCGCACCAGGTGCAGCAGCGGGTCCTTCAGCGCGTCGAGGATGCGCCGGTCCAACCGCACGTCCCCGCCCACCAGGTCCAGCGTGACGTCCTTGTTCAGCCGCGCGGACACCTCGCGCACCGTGCGCCGCAGCGGCTCCAACACCTGCGAGGCCGGCACCATGCGCAAGTCGCGCAGGTCGTCGCGCGCCACCTGCGCAATCAGCGAGAGCTGCTCGCCGTCGCGGTGCGTCTCCCTCGACAGCTCCAGCAGCCGCTTCTGCAGGCCGCGCATCAGCGACACGCCCGAGCGCAGCGGCTCCAGCGCCGGCCCACCGCCGGACAGGACGAGCTGCGACGACGCGCGCTCCAGGTGCAACAGCACCTCGTGCATCCCATCCATCAGCAACCGGTGCGACTCGCCCCGGCGGGCCTGTTGTGCCCGGCCGGCCACCAGCAACTCCACCTGCAGGGCCAGTGACTCCAGCGTCTTCACCGACACGCGCACCGAGCGGTCCGCCGCGCCCCGCGACTCCTGCGAGGCCCCGGCCGACGCATGCGTCCCCGAGCCCTCCGCCGCCGAGGGCGCCGGCACCGAGCGCAGCGCCTCCACCGCGCGCTCCACCACGCCCGCCCCGCCCGACGCCTCCAGCGCGGCGCGCAGGTCCACCAGCGTGCCCGCCACGTCCGAGGCGGCCATGCCCGCGGCGTCGCCGCCCGGCTCCATGCGCGTGAAGCCCAGCGCCGCGGCCTCCGCCAACGAGGCCACCGTCTCCGCCCCGGAGGCCTCGGCCAGGCCCTTCAGCACGCGGGCCCGCTCCACCGCCGTGCGCACCACCGCCGCGCGGTCCGGCACGTCTGGCGAGCACAGCGCGCCCAGCGCCGCCTCCAGCAAGTCCAGCGAGTCCAGGCCCTTCACCATGGGCCCGCCGGCCGGGGTGGCCACCGCGCCCTCGCGACCCAGCGCCGCCAGCAGCGGCCCCAGCCCATCGACGACGGGGGACTGGCCCGCGTCGCCACGGCTCATGGCCGTCTCGATGGAGGACAGCCCGCGCAGCATGGACTCCACCACCGTGCGAGCCAGCCGCTCCTCCGGCTTGAAGTGGGCCAGCCCGTCCTCGATGGCGTGGACCACCTGCTCGATGTCGTCCAGCCCCAGGCTGGCCGCCGAGCCCTTGAGGCTGTGCACCAGGCGCTTGAGGGACGGCAGCAGGTCCGGCTCACGCTCCTGCGCGGGGCCCTCGAGCCCCAGCACCTTCGACCCGATGGCCTGGATCTGCTCGCGCGTCTCCGCGGAGAACACCGGCCAGATGCTGCGCAAGAGCTGTGCGTCCATGGCGCCCCCCTATTCCTGCTCCTGGCGCGCGACGGAGGGTCCCCCGAGCAGCTCCAGGTCCAGCACCGTCAACCGGTCCGGCGTGAGGAACAGGAAGGGCCCCGGCGGCGGCTGCGACAGCTCCGACCTCGGCAGCTCCTTGCGGCCCTCCACGCCCTCCGCCGCCAACCCGAAGCTCTCCTCACCCACCTCCACCACCACGACCTTCCCCAGGTCCGACATGCCGCCGCCCTCCAGCCCCAGCAGCTGGCGCAGGTCCAGCACCGGCACCACGCGCGAGCGGCTCACCACCGCGCCCATGACGTGCCTCGGCGCCCCCGGCAGCGCGGCGAGGCCGCGCGCCTCCAGCACATGGTCCACGTGCTCGATTCGCACCGCGTAGCGCTCGCCGCCCACCTGGAAGACCAGCACCGACAGGACCTCCTGGCGCTCCTCATGGCGGGACTCGGCCAGCGCCCGGGCGCGCGCGCCCAGCACCTCTCGCCGCTTCTCGGCGCTCACCGTCTGAGTGCCCTTCAGCAGGGCATTCGCGTCGTCGAGCTGCCGCCGCAGGCCGGTGTAGTCGATCTCCACCTTCTTCGAGTCGTCGCCGGACATGGGCTCAGTACCGGGTGGCGGGCAGCTTCAGGATGTCGCGCACCTTCGAGCGCAGGTCATCCACGGACACCGGCTTGTTGAGGAACGCGCTGGCACCCACCAGCTTGCCCTTCTGCCGGCTGGCGTCGTCCTTCAGGGACGTGAGCATCATGAAGGGCGTGTTGTGCAGGCCCGGGTCCGCCCGCACCGCCGCGCAGAGCGCGAACCCGTCCATCTCCGGCATCTGCACGTCGGAGATGATGAGGTCCGGCTTGAGGTCCCGGGCCTTGTTGAGCCCGAGGACCCCGTTGGGCGCATCGAAGAACTCCAGCCCCCAGCCCATCAGATACACCTGGAGGAGGTTGGTGATGGTCTTCGTGTCCTCGACGATCAGCACCTTCATGGCGTTTCGTGCCCCCGCCATCGTTGCGTTCATAGCTGGTACCTACCCACCAAATCCGAGAACCGCTTGGAAAGATTCGAGAGGTTGCCGGCCACCTGCTCGATGCGCCGTGTCTGCTCCACCGAGTCGCCCATGGCGGAGGTCAGCTCGCCCATCGCCATGGCAATCTGCTCCACGCCGATGGTCTGCTGGCGGGTGTTGCCGGCAATCTGCCGCGCCGCGCCCGAGGACTCGCGGATGACCTCCGACAGGCCGAGGATGGTGGAGCCCGCGCCGCGCGCCAGCTCCATGGCCGCCTGTGCCCGACGGCTGCCCTCCTCGGTGGCGTTGACCGCCGCCCGGGTGCCCTTCTGCACTTCGTTGAGCAGGCCGCGCACCTGCTCCGCGGCGATGCGCGACTGCTCCGCCAGCGTGCGCATCTCCGTGGCCACCACCGCGAAGCCCCGGCCGTGCTCGCCCGCCTTGGCCGCCTCGATGGAGGCATTGAGCGCCAGCAGGTTCGACTGCTCGGCCACGTCCTTCACCGTGCTGATGATGTCGCCAATCTGCAGGGTGCGCTCGCTCAGGTCGGTAATCGACAGGGCGATGGCCTTCACCTGCTCGCCCAGCTTCTCCATGCCGGAGACGCTCTCGGCCACCACCTTCTGGCCTTCCGTGCTCAGCGACTCCGACTTCTGCGTCTGGGAGATGACCGAGTCCGCGTAGGCCGTGGCCTGCTTGGACGTCTGGGCAATCTCCGCCATCGTGGTGCTCGTTTCATTGATGGCGGAGGCCTGCTGGTGCGCCATGGCCGACTGCTGCGTGGAGGTGGACAGCACGCCGTTCGCCTCGCGCTCCATCTCCGCCGCCGCGCCGCGCAGGTCCTGCAGGAGGTGCGTCAGCGCGTCCGCCATGGCGGCGAAGCTGCGGGCCACGTCGCCAATCTCGTCCCGCCCCTGGGTGTCGATCTGCTGGCGCAGGTCCCCGCTGGCGATGCCCGCCGCCGCGCGCGCCAGTCGCTCCAGCGGGACGATGAGAAACCCGGACATCATCCAGGACGCCAGCAGGCAGGCCGCGAGGATGAGCACGCCCACCACCATGGTGAAGCGGGTGGTGCCGCTCAGCGCATCGGCCAGGGCCTCCTCGTGGAGCGCCACCTGCACGGTGCCCACCCGCTGGGGCGTGGCCCCCGGGGTGGCGACAGGCGCGAAGAGGGGCGTCGTGGTCTCCACCACGCCCAGGCCGCGGACGCTCAGCCGGCGGTCCACGACGTCGTCGCTCTGGGGCGCCACCTGGTCCTCGCCCGCGAAGCGCTCGGAGGCGACCTCGCCCAGCAGGTCGCCATTGGCGTCGCGCACCAGCACGTAGGCCACGTCCGGCACGTGGCGCAGCACGCCGTGCGCCGTCGCCTGGAGCTTCCCCGGGTCGCCCTTCGCGGCCAGCATGGGGGTCAGCGTCTTCGCCAACTCGACGCTCACCGAGCGGGAGCGCCGGGACAGGTCCTCGCGCTGCGCGGCGCCCATCTGCAGCCAGAAGGCCAGGATGAGGATGCCGGCCACCAGCGCACCCGTCACACCGGTGACGGCGAGGATCTTGGTCCTCAGGCTGAGCTTCGCCACCGCGGCCTGCATCGGCAGTGTCAGCTTCGTCCCCTTGACGTCCACGTTACCTCCCACCTGCTCCGGCAGGCGCCGCTCAGCGCGCGCCCTGCCATCCGGCCTGCGTCCTCGGCAACAGGGCCTGCCGCAGGCCACCCGCCGTCATCGTCTCCACCCCGCGCAGCGGCTGCTCGTCGTCGAGCCCCTCCAGCGCGCGCAGGGCATTCTGCCTCGCCCGCTCCGAGTCCTCGCGCCGGTCCATCCGCCCGTAGAGCGCCACCAGCGTCGCGTGCCCGAGCGCCAACTGCGGCTCCAGGTACAGCGCCTTGCGCACCGCCTCCACCGCCCCGTTCAGGTCTCCCCGCCCCTCGGCCACCATGGCCAGCAGCAGGTACGCCTCCGGCACCAGCCCCTTCGCCGCCTCGCGCGCCAGCGCTTCCGCTTCCTCGAAGCGGCCCGCGCGCGCCGCGTCCAGCGCCAGCCGCAGCGGCTCGGGCGCGGCCGGGGCCTCGACGCGAGCGACGGGCGACGGCACGGGCTCCGCCACCAGCGGCGGCAGGGGCGCGCTCCGGCGCGGAGGCGACGGAAGAGGCCGGGGGCGCTCTGAGCGGGCCACGGGGGCCGCGGCCGCGGGGCGTGTCGAGCCCGAAGTCGGCACGCGCAGCGCCACGCTGCCCTCGGCGTCCACCGTCTCCAGCCCCAGGCCGTTGGTGAGAGGCACCTCGGCGGGCGACACGAAGAGCAGCCCGCCCGGAGCGAGCGCCGCGACGAAGCGCGCCAGCACGTCGCGCACCAGCTCCGGGGGGAAGTAGATGAGGACGTTGCGGCAGAAGATGGCGCCCAGCCCCGAGACGGGCGGCTCGTCCACCGCGAGGTTGTGGCGGCGGAAGTCCACCGAGCGCCGCACCTGCGGCACCACGGAGAGCTGCTCGCCGCGCGCCATCAGGAAGCGCTTCTCCAGCTCCGGCTCGATGCGGCGCAGCGACCAGGCACCGTAGGCGCCCTCGCGCGCACGCTGCAGCGCCCGGCCCGACACGTCCGTGGCCAGCACGCGGAAGCGCCCTTCGGGGATGCCCGCCGCCAGCAGTGCCATGGCGATGCTGTAGGGCTCCTCGCCGGTGGCGCAGCCCGCGCTCCAGACGTGGAAGAAGGGCCCCGGGTGTGCCCCCGCCTGCCGCGCCAGCGTGCGCAGGTGCTCCGGGTGGCGGAAGAAGTACGTCTCGCCGATGACGGCGTGCTCGATGAAGCTCTCCACCGCCGAGGACTCGCGCAGCAGCAGCCGCCGCAGGAAGGCCTCCGGGTCCAGCCGGCACGCCGCGGAGGCCCGGGCCAGCGCCGTCTCCAGCGAGCGCCGCAGGCTGCGCGCCAGCGTCAGGCCACAGGCCGCCCGGAGCACCTCCTCGACGCGGATGAGCGTCGCATCGTCGAGCACCGCCTCGCTCACGACGCCTCCGGCCCCACCAGCACCGCCGAGGTGCGCAGCAGCGGGCGCACTCCTTCCGGCGTGCGGCACAGGCCCGCCATCAGCCCCGTGGCGTCCCAGGGCAGCGCCTCCGAGCCGTCGGGCGCGCCGTCCACCAGCACCGGCGTCTCGACCAGGTCCCTCACCCGGTCCACCAGCACCGCCACCGTGCGCGCGCCCTTGCAGATGACCAGGTGCGCGTCCAGGTCCGGCACGCGGCGCACGCCCAGCAGCGTCGCCAGGTCCACCACCACCGCCGGGCTGCCCCGGTAGACGAAGGTGCCCGCGATGTGCGGCGGCGCGCCTGACAGCGGCTCCAGCTCCACCAGGCGGACGACCTCCTGCACCGTGTCCGCAGCCAGCAGCGCGCTGGTGCCCGCCGCGTCCAGCGTGAGGTACAGGCCGGGCAGGCGCAGCTCGCCCGCCAAGGTGGCCAGCTCGCGACGCAGCTGGACCTGCTCGGCCTCGAGCTCGCTCAGTCGCTCCTGCACCGAGACTCGGCGCACCTGCGCATTCACGGGATTGTTGGGGGTGTCGGACATCGGCGCGTCCGGCCTGCTTCAGCCCTGAAGCGCCGGACTCCTCACGCTAGTCCGGAGGGTAAAGAAGCGTCAAAGGGGGCCGCACCCTCCATCCGCCCACACCCTCCCTCGGGGGCAGGGTCGTCGCCGAGAGCAACCAGACGTGCTGGATCAGACAACCCAGGGGTGCGTCTCGTCGGGAATTTGTGGTTTGATGCCAACTCGCCACACTCCTGGAGAATCCATGTTGCTTGCTGTCAGGGGCTACGAATGATCAAGGGCGACGCGTCGAACCCCGAGGCACCAGCTGGCACGGGCGCTGATCCGCTCATCGGACGGACCCTGAATGGCCGCTTCAGCATCCTGGAACCGCTCGGTGTCGGAGGCATGGGCAAGGTCTACCGCGCCCTGCAGGCCCCGCTGGAGCGCGTGGTTGCCCTGAAGGTGCTCAACCCCAACTTCCAGAGCACCAAGGACCCGGGGTTCCAGAAGCGCTTCCTTCGTGAGGCGTCGCTCACCTCCAAGCTGCGCCACCCCAACACCGTCACCGTCATCGACTACGGGCAGACGGACGACGGCATCTACTACATCGCCATGGAATACCTGGACGGCCGCACGCTGGCCCAGGTGCTCGGACAGGTCGGGCCGCTGTCGTGGCAGCGCTCGGTCTCCGTGGCACAGCAGATCTGCCGCTCGCTGCGCGAGGCGCACAGCCTGGGCATCGTCCACCGGGACTTGAAGCCGGCCAACATCATGCTCCTGAACGAGTCCGACCAGGACCTCGTGAAGGTGCTGGACTTCGGCCTCGTGAAGTCGGTGGCCGAGCCCCAGGACGGGCAGATCTCCCCGGAGATCACCCAGAACGGCACCTTCCTCGGCTCGCCGCAGTACATGGCGCCGGAGCAGGCGCGCAACGTCACCGACGCGCGCAGCGACGTGTACTCGCTGGGCATCGTCATGTTCCAGATGCTGATGGGGCGCCCGCCGTTCATCGCGAGAGACCACATCGAGCTCATCTTCGCCCACTACAAAGAGGCCCCGCCCACCTTCCAGCAGGTGCGCCCGGACCTCAACGTGCCTCCGGAAATCGAGGCGGCGGTGCGGCGCTGCCTGGAGAAGGACCCGGCCCGGCGCTTCCAGACGATGGACGAGGTGCTGGAGGGGCTGCGCGAGGCCAGCATGTCCGCGGGCGGCAACAGCGGCATCTTCAAGCGGCCCGGCGGCGCGACGACGACGGGCCCCTACCCGTCCCCCGCGCTGTTCTCCAACGTGGGCAAGGCCAATGACTCCGGGGACACCCTGGCGGTGGACATCAGCGTGGAGGTGCCCCGGGACGTGAAGCGCGCCCGGCAGCGCACGCTCCTGACGGGCGGCCTGGGCGGCCTCGTGGTGGCGGGCCTCATCGCCGGTGGCGCGGTGTTCTTCCTGACGCGTGGCAAGGCCGAGGAGGCGAAACCGGAGCCGGTGGCCGCGGCCCCCGTCGCGGCCGCGCCCGCCCCCACGCCGGAGCCCGTCGCGGCCCCCAGCACGGGCAAGGTGCGCTTCAAGCTGATGAGCCAGCCGAGCGGCGCGCGCGTCTTCTACCGGGGCAAGGAGCGGGGCACCACGCCCTTCACGCTCGAGATTCCCCCGGGACAGGACGGCTCCGTCACGGTGGAGCTGACCTTCGCGCTGGAGGGCTACCAGATGGAGACCGTCGTCGCGGGCGGCTCCGGCGAGGTGGTGCTGTCCCAGAAGCTGCAGAAGCGGCGCGGCGGCGGGGGTGGCGGCCGGAACAACATCGAGGTGGCCTCGGCCTCCGCCACCGACGAGGTGGAGGCCGTCGAGCCGGTGGCCACGCCGGGCGGCATGTCCGCCCCGGTGATGCTGGCGCCCACGTCCATGCCCGCCCCCGAGCCCGTCACCACGGGCGCGGTGGGCGCCTCCGCCGCTGCCAACCCGACCCCGGCCAAGGGGATGACGGGCCTCGCGGTGCCGGTGCTGCCCTCGGCGGCGCTGGCGTCCGCGCGCGGCGACGTGCTGCCCTACAACGACGAGATGCCCCGCCCGGAGCTGCTCGACCAGACGAAGGACATCGTCTACACGCGCGAGGCCATCGCCATGAAGGCCGGCGGCGCGTTCATCGCCAAGTGCACCATCACCACCAAGGGCCGCGTGGAGAAGTGCCGCGTCCTCAAGACGGTGCCGCTCATGGAGAAGGCGGTGCTCGAGGCGCTCCAGTCGCGCACCTACAAGCCCGTCGTCTACCAGGGTCACCCGGTCAACGTGGAGTACGCCTTCAGCATGAGCCTGGTGGCGCCGCGGCGCTGAGCCGCTCGTGCCTCCATCCGGGCCCGGTCGCCGCTTCCTGGCGGTGACTCAGGGCCCGGTGGACGGCACCACCGGCGGAGCGGGCGGCGCGGCCGGAGCGCCTCCCGGAGGCACGCCCCAGCTCACCACCGGCCAGCCGCGCCTTCTCGCCTCGCGCTTCAGCCGGTGGTCGGGGTGCACGGCCACCGGCCGCCCCACCACCTCCATCACCGGCAGGTCCGAGTACGAGTCCGTGTAGAAGGCGCACGCCGCCAGCTCCACGCCGGCCTCTCGCGCGTAGGCCTCGGCGACGGTGCGCTTGCCCTGGCCGAAGCAGATGACGCCCAGCGGCCGGCCGGTGTGCCGGCCCGCGGCGTCCACCTCGAAGCGATTGCACAGCACGGCGTCCAGCCGCAGCTCCCGCGCCACCAGCTCCGACAGGTAGCCCGACGAGGACGTGAGCAGCACCAGCCGGTCTCCCGCCTGGCGGTGCTCCTCCAGCGCCACGCGCGCGCCGGGGCGGTACAGGGGCCGCACCAGCTGCTCGTAGAAGACGGCGGTGCGCTCCTGGATGGGCAGGGCCTCGGAGCCCGCGAGCAGGGCGATGGCGCGCGCCACCGCGTCCTGCATGGACACGAAGCCCAGGTGGTAGCGCGCAATCCACAGGCTGGCGCGCAGCGCCTGCAAGCGGGTGATGTGCCCCAGCTCCAGCTCGCGACGCACCCACAGCGAGCCGGAGTTGGCGGCGATGAGCGTCTTGTCCAGGTCGAAGAAGGCGACGGCCACGCGGGGACCTCTAGCAATCCCGCCCGCGAGGGGCCGCGACGCCGTCCGGGGTTCCAGGCGGCCTGGCCGTCCGCCGCCGTGCCAGGGCGAGCGCGGCCAGCACCGCGCCCAGCGCCAGGGGGCCCGGTGCCGCCGTGCAGCCGGTGCCCCGGCCCTCCGCTGCCACCGTGAGCCCCGCGCCCTCGCGGACGAAGCACTGGGTGGGCGGCAGGCCGCGCGGGTAGATGGAGCAGAAGCCCTCCGCCGAACCCGGGTCGATGATGCGCTTGCCCGTCTCCCCGGGCGGCGCGGTGGCCTCCATGGTGGCGCCCGTGTTGAACACGTGGTCCAGCCCCACCACGTGGCCAATCTCGTGCGTCATGGTGTTCTGCAGGTCCGTGGCCACGCAGTCCGTTGAAGGCGTCGCGGTGGCACACACCGGAGAGTCCACGGTGGTGAAGAGGAAGCCGGGGCCGCCACCGGGCTGCGACGCGTTCAGCTCGATGTCCGAGTCCAGCACCCGCCCGTCGCGGAAGCTGAAGGTGGAGGTGGTGAGGCCGATGGTGCCCGAGCCGTGCTCCCAGCAGCGGTACACGTTGCCGCACGCCTCGTCCTCCCAGCACGGGTCCTCGGCGGAGACCACGTCCGGGCACGACAGCTCGCGGAAGGTAACGATGTTGTAGTTGTTATACGGCTTCTCTTCGTCGTACCCCACCTTCACCGGCAGGCTCCAGTCCTCGCCCCGGCGGAAGTTGTAGTCGCTGCACGTGCCGGACAGCGCGCGCCAGGACCCGAAGGAGGCCTCGATGGCGGCCACCTCGCTGTCGCCCGGCGTGCGCTCGCTGCCGGCGGCGTCCAGGTGGTAGACGTAGTCGCGTCCCGGCCACATGAGACACAGCGGCCGCCCCGGCACCACGGTGCGCCGGAAGGGCGCGTCCTCGTCCTGAGCCAGCGAGGGAGCCGCCACCACCAGCGCGGCCGTGAGCACCAGGAGCGGCGTCTTCACCGGGAGCCCTCCTCGCGGCGGCGGCGCGCCAGCCCCAGCACCCACGCGGCCAGCGCGGGCAGTACGGCGGCGGAGCCGGTGGCGGCGCAGCCCGTGCTGCCCTTGGGCCCCAGGTCCTCATCGATTTCAGGGTGCAGGCACGCCTGGCTCTCGCGGCCCCTGGGGTACACCGCGCAGACGAAGTCGCGCGAGCCCGTGTCGATGCTGCGCTTGGACACCTCGCCGGGCGGGGCGCTCGGGTTCATGGTGGAGCCCTGCGCGCGCGTGTGGTCCAGGCCGATGAAGTGGCCAATCTCGTGCGTGGCCGTGTTCTGCACGTCCGTGGCCACGCAGTTGGTCGTCACCGGCGGGAAGCAGGGGCCGCCATCCGCCGTGGTGAAGGCGAAGCGCCCCGCGTTGAAGGAGATGTCCGAGTCGTAGATGATGCCCGAGCGCTCGTCGTACGTGGTGAGGGTGATGGCGATGGTGTTGTCGTCATCCTCCCAGCAGTCGTACTCGTTGGCGCACGTCTCCTCTTCCCAGCACGCGTCCGTCGCCGGCACCACCGCGTTGCAGTCCCTGTCCCGGAAGAGCACCAGGTTGAGGTTGTCCCCCTCGCGCTTGTAGCCCACGTCGCGCTCGTCCACGCGGGGGCCCTCCACCAGCGTGAGGTTGCCGCACTGGGCGAAGATGTCCTGCCAGCTCTGGAAGGAGCTGCGCATCGCCTCGAACTCCGTCTCGCCGGGCGTGTCCGGGTTGCCGTAGGTGCTCTGGTTCCAGGTGAGCGTCGTGGACGTCCAGAAGAGGCACTGGGTCCGCGTGTCGCCCGCGTCCACGCGGCTGCGCACGTACGGGTCCGACTGGCCCAGCGCCAGGGCCACCATGAGGGGGGCGAGCGAAATCACGGCGTCTGCCCCTTCTGCGCGGGCGCCGTCCGCAGCGCGGCGTGGACGGCCGCCTTCAGCTCCGCCAGCGTCAGCGGCCGGAGCGCGCTCTCGGTCGGCTTGCGGGTGACGGGGTCCAGCAGCAGCGCCTCCGAGGACTCCGGCACCGCCAGGGCGGCCTTGCCGTCCGCGTCACGCTTCACCTGGTACTTGCCCTGGGCCATGGCGGACACGCGGAAGGCGCGCGCCCCGCGCTTCTCCAGGAACACCACCACCTCCTCGCCCGGAGTGAAGGAGGCCAGGCCATGCACCACCTGCCCCACGTCACCCACACGGCCCCCGGGCTGGATGACGAGCACCGAGCCGCCAGGCTGCCCCTTGAGGGCCTCCGTCACCTGGATTTCCACGTCGGTGACGATGCGCATCTTGTCGGCACTCCAGCGGCTCTCCACCCGCCGGACGACTCCGTGGACGACGGCGTCCGCGCCCCGGGCGAGCCCGGACAGGTCCACGGCGAGCTGGGTGGTGGCGCTCGCCGGCAGGGCCCCCAGGAGGGCCGCCAGCAGCAACGTGCGAAATACCTGACGAATGGACATACGCGTTCTCCCTGGCCCCCGAGCCTACCCCAACAGCCCCGCTCCGCATGTCATCCAGAATGGCCGCCCGCGTTGACCCCCCACCCTCTCCCTGCTAATCCGCGCGCCAGTATGCCTTCCGCCCTTCGCGTCCGCTTCGCTCCCTCGCCTACCGGCTACCTCCACATTGGCGGTGCCCGCACGGCGCTGATGAACTTCCTCCAGGCCCGGCGCCAGGGCGGCACCTTCATCCTCCGGATGGAGGACACGGACCAGGGCCGCTCCACGCCCGAGTCGGTGCAGGCCATCCTGGACGGCCTCAACTGGCTGGGCATCGACTGGGACGAGGGCCCCGGCAAGGAGGGCCCGTACGCCCCCTACTTCCAGATGCAGCGGCTGGGCACCTACCGCGAGCACTCGGACCGGATGCTCGCCGAGGGCAAGGCCTACCGGTGCTACTGCACCCGCGAGGAGCTGGACGCGCAGCGCCAGGCCGCGGAGAAGGCCGGCGGCGCCTTCAAGTACCCGGGCACCTGCCGCGAGCTGAAGGCCCCGCCCCCGGGCAAGCGCGCGGAGGACGCGGTCATCCGCTTCAAGATGCCCTCGGGCGAGGGCTCCGTCTCCTTCGACGACAAGGCGCTGGGCGTCATCACCAAGCCGTACTCGGACCTGGATGACTGGGTCATGCTGCGCGCGGACGGCATCCCCCTCTACAACTTCGGCTGCGTCATCGACGACCACCTGATGGACATCACCCTGGTGGCGCGCGGCCAGGAGCACGTCAACTCCACCTTCCCGCAGCTGATGCTGTACCAGGCGCTGGGCTGGCAGCCGCCGGACTTCGCCCACCTGCCGCTCATCCTCGCGTCGGACCGCAAGAAGCTGTCCAAGCGCCTGCACCCCGAGGCGGACGTGATGCGGCACAAGGCCGACGGCATCCTGCCGGAGGCGCTGCTCAACTACGTCATCCGCCTGGGCTGGAGCCACGGCAACGACGAGGTCATCTCCCGCGAGCAGATGGTGGAGTGGTTCGACTTCACCGGCGTGGGCACCACGTCCGGAATCTGGGACCGCAACAAGCTGCTGTGGCTCAACCAGCAGTGGCTGAAGCTGCTGCCCGAGTCCGTCATCGCCGAGCGGCTGCTGCCCTTCCTGGAGGCGAAGGGTGTCCAGGCGAAGGGCGACGCGCGCCTGGAGCCGCTGGTGCGCGCCCTGCGCGAGCGCTCCAACACGCTGGAGGAGATGGCCACCACCGCGGCCAACGTCTACTTCCGCTCCGGCGTCACCCTGGACGAGAAGGCCGCCGCCAAGCACCTCACCGGGGACTCCCTCGGCCTGCTGCGCAAGGTGCGCGAGGCGCTCACCGCCCTGCCCGGGTGGACGGTGGAGGCGCTGGACGGCGTGGTGAAGACGGTGAGCGAGTCGTCCAGCGTGGGCATGGGCAAGGTGGCCCAGCCCGTGCGCGTGGCCCTCACCGGCAACACCACCAGTCCGGGCATCGGCGAGACGCTGCTGCTCGTGGGCCGGGACGAGGCCCTGAGCCGCATCGACGCGGCGCTCGCTCGCGGCTGAACGTCAGGCACAGGTAGCGGTGGACGTCAGTGGATGCGGCACCTATCTTTCGGACCCATGATGCGAGCGCTTGACAGCCTGAAACGCCATTTCTATAAGGCGCGCCCGCTCGGGGCGGCGCTGTTCACGCTCTGGGCCACGGTGGCGGGCGCCGAGGTGGTCAGCGGCGCGCAGCTCCCGGACGGCTCGCAGAAGGTCGGCGAGAATCGCTACCGGGCGCCCCGGGACTTCGAGGCGACGCTCGACTACTACCGCTCGGTGTATTCGACGTCGAACTACCCTCGCCGGCAGATCGTCAACCAGCCGGGCGTGAAGGCGGTCCACATCATCAATCCCTCGGGGAAGAACTTCGCGGGCTTGAACATTTACGAGGCGAACGACGAGGTTCGCATCTTCATCGTGCCGAGCCAGCAGGCGGCCAGGCCGGTGAAGAAGCCCGAGAATCCGAAGCCTCCGAAGAAGAAGTAGCAGCAGGCGGAAAAGCAGCGGATTGGAAGAAGGAAGCACCCCTCGAAGTTGTTGCAGTCCCGAGTCGGTGTTGGTAGAGAAGCGCCGCAGTTCTTGGGGAATCGTCTAACGGCAGGACAGCAGACTCTGACTCTGCTTATCTAGGTTCGAATCCTAGTTCCCCAGCTCGCAGCACCCGGCGGTCCGAAGCAACCAGCAGCACGAAGAGATGGTTGACGAGGGCAGACGGAAAATGTAGGAAGCAGCGGCAGTTAGCACCGGTTGAAACAAGTGTCGGCCCTGTCGTCTAGTGGTTAGGACGGAGCCCTCTCACGGCTCAAACTCGGGTTCGAATCCCGGCAGGGTCACTCAGACGCCCACCTTCTGAAAAGAAGGTGGGCGTTCTGCTTTGCGGGCCATGGCGTCCCTCCCGTGCGGGCTCACGCCCCGCTTCCGCACCTCAGGCGGGCGGCGAGGCGATGCTCTGGCGGAAGGCCGCGAGCGCGGTGGCCAGCCGGTCCTGGGCACGCTGGACGCCCCGGCGCAGCAGCAGCATCCGCACCTTCTCCGGCAGCGCGCTGGCGCCCTGGGTGCTGCCGAAGCCGACGAGGTCCATGCGGAGCGTAATCGCCTCCAGCAAATCCCCCAGGTCCGCCTGCGGGTTGGCCAGCAGCAGCACGTCCGGCGGCAGGCGCTGGAGCCGCTCGGCCAGGGTGCGCCACTGCGGGTCGCCCGTCTCCACCACGACGACGTCCGCGCCCTCCAATTCCGGCGCGTAGGGCGGCAGGTCCAGCGTCTCGAAGCCGTGCTCCTTCAGCACGGCCACGGCCTCGCTGCTGCCCACCACCGCCACCCGGCCGTTGAGGCCCACGCGCACGGCCTCCTCGTAGGCGCGCAGCTCCTCTTCCAGTGCCTCGTGGGCGGGCTCGGGGGCGTCCTGGCCGGCGGCCAGCAGCACGGCGGCCTCTCGGGCCACCTCCCGGGCCTGCTCTCGCACGCGCACCCCGGAGGTGCGGCGCTCCAGGGCGGCCCGCACCTTGGCGCGCAGCACCCGGAGGTCATCGAAGGGCTTGAGGATGTAGTCGCTGGCGCCGGCGGCGAAGGCGGCGACGACGGACTCGGAGCTGGCGTAGGCGGTAATCATCACCGCCTCCAGCGAGGGCTGCAGCCGCCGCGCCTCGGCGATGAGCTCCACCCCGCCCAGGCCGGGCAGGTTCTTGTCCGTCACCAACACGTCGAAGCGCTGCTCGGCCAGGAGTGGCAGCGCCTCCTCGGCGCTCTGAGCCAGCGTCACCGCCAGGTCTGGCTCGCGCTCCAGCAGGCGCGCGCAGATGTCCAGGACGACGGGCTCGTCATCCACCACCAGCACCGTCGAGGCGAGCGTTCCCCCCTCCCCACCCTCGCCGTCCCCGGTCTCGAACGGGAGATCCATGCGCGGAGATTCGCACAGCTCTCTTCCAACTTCGAGGCTCGGATGTCAGGCCCGCTATGCTGCGGGGCGTGGCGAGCTTCGAGGACGCGCTCCAGGACAACCGGGTGCCCCGCCTGCTGGGCGACGTGAGGCTGCGCTACGACGGCGGCAGGCTGGTGGGCGAGTCCCTGCCCCCTCCCTGGGACAGGCGCCTGCTGCCGGGGCTGTGTGTGGGAGTGGCACTGGGGTGCACGTTGGGCGCGGCCGTGCTGGTGGGCAGGGAGGGCGGCACCTTGCCGGCCGCGTCCTTCGCCCTGGCCCTGACGGCGGCGGCCCTGGTGGGACTGGCGCTGCGGCTGGAGTCGCGGCTGGGCCGGCGCCGCTTCGTGCTGCACTTCCGCTCGGAGTCACTGCGCGTGGAGCGGCTGGCCTGGTCGCCCGGGGCCACGCGCACGGAGCTGGTGCCCTTCGACGCGGTGAAGGCCGTGCACGTGGTGGAGCGGCCGGGCCCGCGCTACGCGCTGGTGGTGGAGTACGCAGCCGAGGGCGAGCCGCCGCGCCGCGCGGTGCTGGTGGAGGGCGTGCGCCCCGCCGAGGGCGAGACGCTGCACCGCGTGTGGCGCATGCTGAGCAACGCCTTCGGGCTCAGAGGGGCGGGGCTCGCCGGAGGGTGAGCTCGATTTCCGTGCCCTCGCCGGGCGTGGAGGACAGCCGCAGCGCGCCGCCCGACTGCGTCACCAGGTCCTTGCAGATGGACAGCCCCAGCCCGGTGCCCACGCCCACGGGCTTGGTGGTGAAGAGCGGCTGGAAGACGCGCTCCTGCAGCTCCAGGGGAATGCCGCAGCCGTTGTCCGCCACCGTCAGCACCACGTCGTCCTGGCGCGCCGTCCACCGCACTTCGATGCGGCCCTGCCGGCCCGTGCCGCCCATGGCCTGCGACGCGTTGACGATGAGGTTGAGCACCACCTGGCACAGCTTCACCGGCCCGAAGGTGACGCGCACCGGGTCGCCGTTGCTCGTCAGCCGCGCCCTGTCACGCACCTCGGCGCGCGCCAGCTTCACCGCGAAGGACACCACCTCGGCCACGTCCGCGGTGGCCTCATGGTCCTCGCCCCGCGCCTGCGCGCGCAGGCCCAGCGCCACCTGCCTCAGGTGCTCGGCGCCGTCCGACAGGTCCTTGATGAGCGCGGGAAGGTCCTCCACCGTCTCCGCCACCTCGGCGTTCGGGTCCGTCTGCAGGTGCCGCGACACGTACTGGATGACGCCCGCAAGGTCGCGCTGCAGCGACACCACGTTCTGCGAGAGGTAGCCCACCGGCCCCATCAGCTCGTGGGCGATGCCCGCCGTCACCTGCCCCAGCGTGGCCAGACGCTCGGACTTCAGCATCCGCCCTTCCACCTCGCGGATGCGCAGCTCCAGCCGCGCAATCTTCAGCGCGTCGTCCAGCGCCGACTGCAGCTCCGCCCGGTCCCACGGCTTGACGAAGTAGCGCGTCACCTGGCCGCGGTTCACCGCGTCGATGACGGCCTGCATGTCCGCGTACGCCGTGACGAGCATGCGCTTGGCGTCGGGCGCAATCGAGCGTGCGCGCTCCAGCAGCTCCACGCCCGTCATGCCCGGCATGCGCTGGTCGGAGAGGATGACGCCAATCTCGCCCCGGCGCTGCTCCAGCAGGGCCAGCGCCTCGTTGGGCGAGGAGCTGCGGAAGATTCGGAAGCGCTGCCCGAAGTTCGCGTCGAAGACCCGCAGGTTCAGGGCGTCGTCATCGACGTACAGCACCGCGGGGAGTTCAGACGGATTCATGACGCTCCTCCTGGCCGGGGTGTCCCGACGGGGGCCAGGCTGGTACGGCCAATAGGATAGCGCCTCCCCCCACCTGGGTTCGCTGGGTGCGGCGCGCACCAGGCAGCATATGGGGAGACCCTGACGCGTAGCATCCCCCCGTCCCTCCTCTCTTCCGAGGGAGGCTTCCCGAGGAAATCCTGCAGTGACAGTGAAGAGCGGGAGACTCGCGGGATTTACACGCTTGTCAGCCCCAACGCGCGAGGCGCGGGACGCGACTCAGCGCGAGGACGCGGCGGGCGGGTGCGCCGGGGCGGCGTCGACTCCGGACAGGTCTCCCTCCAGCGCGAGGGCCACCGCGTCCAGGGAGGCAAAGTGGCCGCGCGGCAGTCCGCCCAGCAGCGACAGCACCGTGGGGGGGGCCTCGTTCTCCCGGGCCACCCACGTCAGCTCCTCGGCGGTGAGGGGGAAGACGGCGCCGAGGAGGGCCTCGTGCAGCGACTGCGCAAGGGGCAGCGGCTGGCCCACGCGGGCCTCCAACGCCGACACACCCTGGGCGAGCCGTTCGCGTGTCATGTCGTCGTTCATTGCATTGAAGTTAAGCAGCGAACGCGCCCGGCCGCCGACCTTTTTTGCACGGCCGCCCAGCAACCAGGAGAGCGAGCCGGTCCGCGTCATGCTCCCGGGTGGTCAGCCCGCGTGACGCGTCCCACCGTTACCGCCACGGAGTCATTCCAACGAAGGAGGACAGCGCCATGGCGAAGAAGGACAAGGCGGACGAGAACAAGCGCAATGCCGGCGGCGAGAAGGGTTACGCCGAGCGCATCGAGCATGTGCAGGCCACCCGGCCGGAGCCGTGGCCTGGAATCGAGGGCCGCTCGAAGGGTGAGGAGCATGACCTGCCCACCGGCACCCCGCGAGAGCAGCAGGCGAGCGTGACGAACGCGCAGCGCCAGCTGGAGAAGGACATGGACGATTCGAAGGAGCCGACGCGCGAGTAGCGCCCCGGCCCCTCCCCGCCTCCGTGCGCCCCGTCATGGGGGCACGGGGGCGGGTACCGCCCGGGGCCTAGAAGAGCAGCCGCGTGGGGTGCTCGAGCAGGCCGCGCAGCTCGCGCAGGAACTCCGCGCCGATGGCGCCGTCGATGACGCGGTGGTCACACGACAGCGTGGCCGTCATCATCTTCCGCACCGCGAGCTGCCCGTTGATGACCACCGCCTTGTCGGCCACCGCGCCCACCGCGAGGATGGAGGCCTGCGGCGGGTTGATGACGGCGACGAACTGGTCGATGCCGTACATGCCCAGGTTGCTGACGGTGATGGAGCCGCCGGTGTACTCGGCCGGCTTGAGGGCGCGCTTGCGGGCGCGCTCCGCCAGCTCCCGCACCTCGGTGGCGATGGCCTGCAGGCCCTTCTGGTCCGCGTCGCGGAGAATGGGCGTAATCAGCCCCTCCTCCAGCGCCACGGCGATGCCCACGTCCACGGTGCTGAACTGGACCACGTGGTCGCCCTGCAGCGACACGTTGATCTTCGGGTAGCGGCGCACCGCCATGGCCACGGCCTTCACGATGAGGTCGTTGACGGAGACCTTGAGCTCCATCGCCTTGGCCTCCTCGCGGACCTTCACCGCGGCGTCCATGTCCACCTCGATGGTGAGGTAGAAGTGCGGGACGCCGGGCTTCACCTCGGTCATCCGCTGCGCGATGACCTTGCGCATGGACGAGAGGGGGACCACCTGCGGCTCGGGGCGGACACCCGCCGCCGGACGCGCGCCGGGCGCCGGGGCCTGCTTCGCCGCCGGAGCCGTGACGCCCTTCGCCAGCGCCTCCTCGATGTCGCGCTTCACGATGCGACCCGAGGGGCCGGAGCCCTGCACCTGGTGGATGTCCAGGCCGCGCTCGCGGGCAATCTTCTTCGCCAGGGGGCTGGCGCGCAGCCGCCGTCCACCGGCCGGGGCCGGCTCCTCGCGGCGCAGCGGCACCACCTGGCCCCCGGCCGGAGCCTGGGGCGCGGCGGCGGCGGGCGCCGGAGCGGAGGCCGCCGGCTTCGGCGCCGGAGCGGACGGAGCCGCCTTACCGCCCTTGCCGGTGAGGTACGCGATGGGCGCGCCCACGGTGGCCATCTGGTTCTCGCCGACGACGATTTCCGCCAGCGTGCCGTCGTCGTACGCCTCGATTTCGAGGTTGGACTTGTCCGTCTCCAGCTCGGCGATGGCGTCGCCGGAGGAGACCTTGTCGCCCACCTTCTTCAGCCACTTGATGATCTTCCCCTCCTTCATCGTCGGGGAGAGGCTGGGCATGACCACTTCGATGCGGCTCCCCCCTCCGCCCGCGGCGGGCGGGGAGGCGGGAGGCGGCGAGGCGGGGGCCGGAGGCTTCGCGGCGGCGGGCGCCTGCTCGGGCTTCGCGGCGGGTGCGGGCGCGGCGGCGGCCTTGCCGGCCTCCACCTTCTCACCCTTGGCTCCAAGGAAGGCGATGGGCGCGCCGACGGCGGCCATCTGGTCCTCACCGACGACGATCTGCAACAGGTAGCCGTCGTCGAAGGCTTCGATTTCGAGGTTGGACTTGTCCGTCTCAACCTCGGCGACAGCCTCGCCGGAGGAGACCTTGTCGCCCACCTTCTTGAGCCACTTGATGATCTTTCCCTCCTTCATCGTGGGGGAAAGGCTGGGCATCTGGATGGGAGTGGCCATACGCGTTCAGGCTCCCTCGCGGTACAGCACCTTCTTCACCGCGTCGATGATCTTGGGCGCGTCCGGCTGGGTCGCGTTCTCAAGATTTGCCGCGTAGGACATGTTCACGTCGAGCCCCGTCACGCGCCCTACCGGCGCGTCCAGGTCGTCGAACGCCTTCGACTGGATGAGGTCCACCACCGAGGCACCGACGCCCGCCAGCGCCCAGCCCTCCTCGACGATGACGACGCGGTTGGTCTTCCGCACGCTGGCGAGGATGGCTTCCTCGTCCAGGGGCCGCAGCGTGCGCAGGTCCAGCACCTCCGCGGAGATGCCCTCCTTCGCCAGCTGCTCGGCCGCCTCCATGCAGAAGTAGTACATGCGGGACCAGGTGATGATGGTGACGTCCGTGCCCTCGCGCTTGACGTCCGCCTTGCCCAGCGGCACCACGTGCTCGCCCTCGGGCACCTCACCCTTGAGCGCGTAGAGCCGCTCGCCCTCGAACATGATGACGGGGTTCTCGTCCCGGATGGCCGCCTTGAGCATGCCCTTGGCGTCCGCCGGGGTGGCCGGGGCAATCACCTTCAGGCCCGGGAAGTGCGCGTAGTTGGCCTCGAGCGCCTGGCTGTGCTGGCTGGACAGCCGGCCGCCGGCGCCACCGGGGCCGCGGAAGACAATCGGGCAGCGCAGCTGGCCGCCGGACATGTGGCGCAGCTTGGCGGCGTTGTTGACGATCTGGTCCATCGCCAGAATGGCGAAGTTCCAGGTCATCATCTCCACCACGGGGCGCAGGCCCACCATGGCGGCGCCCACGCTCATGCCGGTGAAGCCCAGCTCGGAGATGGGCGCGTCGATGATGCGCGCGCTCCCGAACCTGTCCAACAGCCCCTGCGACACCTTGAAGGCGCCGTTGTAGCGGCCGACCTCCTCGCCAATCAGGAAGACGTTGGCGTCGCGCTCCATCTCCTCGGCGAGCGCCTGGTTCAGGGCCTCGCGGTACATCAACTCGGGCATCGTCAGCTCCGAAGGGAATCGAAAGAAAGGGTTGGGTTCCAGGGCATCCGGAGCACTAGCGGCTCAGGCCCGCCTTCTTGTCGGCCTGCTCGGCCTGCTCGCGGGGCTCGAGGTCCCACGTCACCTTCAGCTCCTGGCCGCTCGGGTACTTCGGCCAGTTGGTCACCTTCACCCCCAGCACGCGCTCGCGGGGGCGCACGTCCTGCTCGCCCTCCTCGACGATGGTGTCCCGCCACAGCTCTTCCAGGGCCGGCTCCGGGGACTCGTCCGCGAACTTCACCGCCGCGTCCACCTGCGCCTTCACTTCCTCGTCGATGGCCTCGAAGTCGGAGTCCACCGCCAGCTTGTTCTTGATGGCGTAGTCGCGCAGCTTGGGGATGGGGTCGTTCTTCCGCTCCTCCTCCACCTCCTGCTTGGAGCGGTAGGTGGCGGGGTCCGCCACGGAGTGGCCGCGGAAGCGGTAGGTGTTGGCCTCCAGCAGCACGGGGCCCTTGCCCGCGCGGCAGTACGCGGCGGCGTCCTTCACCGCCTCGTACATCTTCAGGCAGTCCATGCCGTCCACCGGCTCGCCGCGCATGCCGTAGGCCGACGCGCGCTTGTAGATTTCAGGCACCGCGGACGTGCGGGCAATGGCCGTGCCCATGCCGTAGCGGTTGTTCTCGCAGATGTAGATGACCGGCAGCTTCCACTTGGACGCCATGTTGAGCGTCTCGTGGAACGAGCCCTGGTTGGCCGCCGCGTCGCCGAAGTAGCAGACCGTGACGCGGTCCTCGTTGCGGTAGCGGCTGGCGAAGGCCATGCCCGCCGCGAGCGGAATCTGCCCGCCGACGATGCCGTAGCCCCCGTAGAAGTGGTGCTCGATGTCGAAGATGTGCATCGAGCCGCCCTTGCCCTTGCTGTAGCCGGTGCCGCGGCCGAACAGCTCCGCCATCACCATGCCCGCGTCGCTGCCACGGGCCAGCGGCTGGCCGTGGTCGCGGTACGCGCTCAGCATGTAGTCATCCGGACGGATGGCCTCGTTGGGACCCACCGCGACGGCTTCCTGGCCGATGTACAGGTGGCAGAAGCCGGCGATCTTCCCCAGCGTGTACTGCTGACCCGTGCGCTCCTCGAAGCGACGGATGAGGTACATCTTCCGGTACATCGTCAACAGCTGTTCCTTCGAGTACGGGCTGGCCACCGCGGGTGCCTCCATGCTGGCCGTCCCCTCGGTCTTGCGGGACGGCGGACGCCGAGCGCCTCATAGCGCGCGGCAGGGGGACTTCAAAGCCCAACAAACCGTTCTCTACCGCGACTGTCTTCAGCCGCGCTGCGTCAGGACTCCAGGGCGAAGTGCGGGACGGAGACGACGCCCTCCAGCAATTCCACCGGCCGGCCCGAGTGGTCGGTGGCCAGATGGATGACGGTGGCCTCGGGGAACTTCCGCCGGTAGTCATTGGCGTGGGTGGGCTCGTTGTCGAAGGCGGCCACCACGGTCCCCAGCCGGCCCAGCCGCGCATGGGCCTCTCGCTTGAAGGCGTCGTCGTCCCCCGCCAGCTCCGGCTTCATGAAGAGGTGCACCTGCCGCTCGTCCGGGAGCACCAGCCCGTGCTGGCGCATGCAGGAGACGGAGCCCTGGCGCATGCCCTCATGCCGGCCGGTGACGTAGACGAGCAGCGCGCCGGTCGCCACCACGGCGTGGGTGAAGGCGCCCGCCCCTTCAATCGCCCCGTCCTCCAGGCAGTAGTCGCTGGTGAAGAAGCGCTCCACCCAGAAGCGGCGGGCCGTCGGGTAGTGGGCCTCCACCTGGGCCTCCTCCAGGCCGCAGGCCCGCATGGCCTCGCGCATGTCCCAGCCGCTGTCCCAGTGGTGGGGGGCGCAGGCCGTCAGCGCCGTCAGGTCGCTCGAGACGCCATACTCCCGGAGGATGCGGGCCTGCCGGGGGCGGTTGTCGAAGAGGGTGGAGTCCAGGTCGAACGCCAGCACCGCCTGGGGGCCGAGCGAGCGGGCCCGCGCCAGGATGCCGCGCAGGGTGTCCCGCCAGTCGTCTCGGATGCGTTTCTTGAAGTCGTCGTAGGCCATGAGCGCGGGAGAGATTACCCGTGCCCGGGCGGGGACGCCGCCGAATCCGCGCGGTTCAGGCGGCCGACTGCCAGGGCGCGGTGCCAGGAGGCATCCCCGGAGAGGACGACTCCGGGAAGCGCTGCATGCGCTGGATGCCGTTGCGGTCCAGCACCAGCCGGACGAACTGCGTCGTCTCCTGGCGGCGGTCCGTCTCCTCCTCCTCCACGGTGAAGCGGAACACCACGTCCACCGGGTAGCGCTTGGCGCCGCGGATGTGGCCCACGGACAGGTCCGCCAGGTCCACGTACTCCAGCGCCAGCTCCGGCTCGTCCATGTCGCGCAGGAAGCGCTCCACGTTCAGCCGGAGGATGTCGGTGACGCCCGTCAGGCCCCGCTCCGTGCGCGGCATGAGGCGCGCGTCCAGGTCGATGTGCTTGCGGTAGCGGATGACCGTCTCCGACACCTCGCCCTGGGACGCGGTGAGGAAGTCGTCGCGGTGGCGCAGCCCGGACACGGACTCGGGCACCTTGAAGACCGGCGCGTAGTCCACCCGCTCCTCGCAGGTGCCGATGGAGCGCCCGGTGACGGGGTCCACCAGGTCCGCCGTCCGGTCCGCCAGGTGCGTGGCGGCCACGCGGCTGAGCATGCGCCGCAGGCCCTCCTTGATGCGGTCCTTCACCATGTAGCCGACGACGAGGATGAGGAAGAAGTTGAGGCTGGCCTGCGCGAAGCGCGCCTGCGCCCAGAAGGCCACCGCGGTGGCGAACGTCATCGCCACGCCCGCGGCGAAGGCGAAGAGCATCTCCTCGAAGCCCTGCCGCTTCTGCCTCCGCTTCGAGGACAGGAAGAGCACGTTCATGCAGAACTTCTTCAGGAAGCCCAGCCGCTGGATGTACTCCTCGTTGTCCCCCGTGGGGCTCAACACGCTGCGCAGCCGGTGCTCCTTGCGGTACGCCTCCTCGCGCAGCACCGCCTCCATCAGCCCCTTGCGCAGCCCCATCCACGGCTCGGACTTCGGCAGCGCCTTCATGTCCGCCACCGAGCGCCGGAAGCCGCCCTCCACCAGGAGGCTGACGTACTCGTCCACCAGCCGCAGCGCCGCGCGCGAGCGCTCCTGCAGCCGCAGCTCCCCCACCGCGCGCAGCCACACGCGGAAGCGCTCCAGCACCCGGGTGACACCGGCCTGCATGGCGATGATTTCCGCCTCCAGCACCGCGCACGCCTCGGCCGGCAGCCCCCCCGTCCCCTCGCAGCGCGACTCCACGCCGATGGCGAAGCGGCGCAGCGCACCGCGCAGCACGCACGACAGCAGCTTCGCCTGGTAGACGACGTCCGCCTCCGTCCCCATCCCCGTGCGCAGCCACGCCTCCAGCCGCACCAGCGGCGAGGCGTCCGACGACAGCAGCTCGTCCACCGCCATCACCGGCGTCTTGAAGCGCACGTAGTTGTGGATGTCGGCGTAGAAGTCCGCGCGCGGGTACGTCTCCGCGTCGATGTTCAGACTGCCGGGCAGGAAGAGATACGCCTCCACGAGGTAGCGCGTCGCCTCCGTGCCGGTGGGCTGGTACTCGAGCTTTATCTCGAACTGCTTCCGGTCATGGACCTCGAAGCGGCTCTGCAAGGGTGCGGATGCCTGGGACACACCCGCACTCTACGTTACCTGTCTGTCACGCGGGAGAGACCCCCCCGTGACGCGTCCGTTGCAGCACGAAGGAGCTACCCCCCGGTGCCAGTCCGGGAGGCCGGGGCGGCCGGGGGCACGGGCAGCGAGGCGGGCACCGGCGTGGACTTCGGCTGGGGCTTCGCGTTCCACACCCGGGTGGCCAGCAGCATGCCCGCGAAGGACAGCGGGAGCATGGCCAGCGGCCAGTTGCCCCAGTTGCCCGGGGCCTTCGCCAGGTCCCCGGCGGGGAGGATGGAGCCCAGCAGAATCGACTGGAGGGCGGTGCCCGCGTACACGGCGCCGTCGATGATGCCCACCGCCAGGCCCGCGTTCTTCTTGCCGCCGAAGTCCATGCTGGCCGTGCCGGACAGCATGCCGTGCACGCCGATGACGCACAGGGACATGAAGATGACCGTCCACCCCAGGGCCACGCTCTCCAGGAGGAACAGGGTGGCGACGGCGCCCACGGACATGCCCGCGTAGAGCACGGCGGAGACGGGGCCCCGGCGCGAGTCGAAGACCCGGTCGCTGATGAGGCCGGCGAACATGCCGCCGGTGATGCCGGCCACGCACAGCAGCATGCCCCAGTTGGCCGCGACGAAGGCCTCACCGATGCCGGTGGCCTTCGCGAACTTGGGGTACCACTGCATGATGGCGTTGCGCATGAAGCCGCTGCAGAACTCGATGCAGAGGATGACGATGATGGTGCGGTTGCTGATCATCCGCTTGAACACCGGCCACACGCCCAGGGGCGCTCCGGTGTCACCCGAGGACGCGTCCGCGGTGTCGAAGTCCTTGTGGCCCGCGTGGCTCGGCGTGTCCCGGATGACGAAGAAGTCCAGCACCAGGAAGGCGGCGAGGATGGCGGCCGGCACGAAGAACGCCCAGTACGTGGGCGCCGCCTGCACGATGAACCGGCTCCAGTCGTAGGCGAAGTAGACGCCCAGCGAGATGAGGATGCCGAAGACGCCGCCCAGCTGGCCGCGCTCGCGCACGTGGAACCAGGACGCGTTCACCTTGACGATGGAGACCGCGCCGAAGCTCTGGAAGTACATGTTGACGGCGTAGAGGAACGACAGCGTCGCCACGAGGCCGCCGGGCGGCACCCAGCCCTGCGTCAGCACCGCGTACACCACACCGCCCATGGCGATGTTGGCCGCCGACGAGCCGGCCGCGGAGATGAGGATGGTCTTCCGCCCGCCCAGCCGGTCCGTCAGCGGGCCGTTGAGGAGGAAGGAGAAGCCGTAGGTGAGCGTGCCCCAGAAGAACACGGTGCCGAAGCCCGCGTTGTCGATGTGGTCCTTCATGGCGCTGGTGGCCACGTTGAGGTTGTAGCGCCCCATGTAGAGGAACGCGTACGTCATCCCCAGCGGGAACCAGTTGAAGAAGCGGCGGCGGCGGAACGCGTCCGTGTGGCCCAGCTCCACCTTGGGCAGGCGCGTCAGGACGAGGGCGATGGCCCCCAGCAGGATGAGGATGGGCAGCAGCTGGGCCAGCCAGGGGGGCAGCGACGACATGCAGCGACCTCGGCAGTGAGTGACGGAACGCCGCGCACCCTACCCCGGCGCGCGGCACGGCGGAAACCCGCGCCGCGATTCCCCCACCGCCCACCGCGTCAGGGCTGGCGGGCAAGCAGCCGCGTCAGCGCCACCTCCGTCTTCGCATCCGGGATGTCCCCCCGCCGGCACGCCTCCAGCACCTCCGGCAGGGGCCGCCAGTGCAGCTGCGTGCCCTCCTCTAGAGGCGTGCCGTCGCCTTCCGCCTCCACGGGCTCCAGCCCCGTGACGTCCACCGCGGCCGGGAAGACCTTCTCCGACAGGATGCCCGGCGCGAGGAAGAAGGAGCCACCCAGCAGCTGGATGTCCTCGGGCTTCACCGCGTAGCCCGCTTCTTCGCGCACCTCCTCCGCCGCGCGCCGCTTCAGCCCCTCGTCGCCCTTGTCCTCCGGCTCCAGCAGCCCCGCGACGATTTCCTCCACCCGCAGGTAACCGGGCGCCGGGTCCGGCACCGTCATGGCGTCCCGGTTGTCCTTCCGGAAGTACGCCGCGGGCCGCAGGTTCATCCGCGTCAGGACCTCCAGCACGCCCGACGCGTCGCGTCGGAAGACGAGCACCGCGACGGCGTCCAGCCGGGGCCGGTCCACCACGTCCACGCGGTACACGGAAGAGGCCGTTCCATCCGAGCGCCGGTTGCGGCAGCGCAGGCGCCGCACCCGCAGGAAGCCCTCGTCACACCTCGCGGTGGACGAGAAATCCTCGATGATCTCGATGTCAGTCACACTGGAATGGCGCTGCTTCATGTCTGCCTGCTCTCCGGGCGAGAAGGAATGCGAGGGTGATGGAGTAGGAAAGTGATGGCGGCGTTGCTTGCCGGACAGAGGATGATCCCGTACGGTGCGCCGGCTTTACCGCTGTCTTCCCCCTGAAACACGGAATCTCTCCTGATGCGTCGCGTCCTGCTCGGCCTCCTCTGCGCCCTGGCTACGGCTTCGTGTATGCCGGTGATGGAAGGCCAGGATTTCAACCTCGAGGGCCAGGAGGTGCGGTTGACGCTCCTCCATACCTCGGACATCCACTCGCGCCTCATCCCCTATGACTTCGCGCCGTTGAAGACGGACCAGGACCTGGGGCTCATTCCCGAGGCCGGTCCGTTCGGAGGCGCCACCCGCATGGCGGCGCTGCTCAAGCGCGAGCGGAGCCGGGGCGAGCGGGTCATCCACCTGGACTCGGGCGACTGCTTCCAGGGCGCGCCCATCTTCAACCTCAACACCGGCGAGGTGGAGTTCAAGTTCCTCTCGCAGGCGAGGCTGGACGCGGCCGTGGTGGGCAACCACGAGTTCGACGCGGGCGCCCTCAACTTCACGCAGCGCGCGCGCAACAACGCCACCTTCCCGCTGCTGGCCGCCAACTACCAGTGGAGCGACTTCCGCCAGGTGGGCAGCAACCAGACGGCGCTGGAGACCGAGCCGTACACCATCCGCAACGTCAAGGGCGTGCGCGTGGGCATCATCGGCATGGCGAACATCTCCTCGCTCAACTCCATTGTCGAGGGCGGCAACAGCCTGCAGGCCATCGCCATGGAGCAGAACGAGGTGGTGCGCGCGTACGTGGACCTGCTGCGCCCGGTGACGGACCTCATCGTCATCGTCAGCCACCTGGGCCTCCACGAGGACCAGGACGTCATCCAGGGCTACGAGGCCTACTACGAGTACGGCCGCATCAAGTCCTTCACCACGCGCGCGAAGAGCCCCTGGCAGGTGCTGGAGTGGTTCGGTCCGGAGGGCGAGGAGAAGTCGGTGGTGCGCCTGCTCATCCCCGGCGTGTCCGGCGTGGACGTGGTGCTGGGCGGCCACCTGCACGTGGTGCTCAACCCGCCGCAGCTGCTGTCGGACCCGAGCGGCCGCAAGGTGGTGCTCGCGCACTCGGGTGCCTTCGCCAAGTACGTGGGCCGGCTGGAGCTGGTCGTGAAGATGCCGGAGGTGCCGGGCCAGGGCGAGGGCGCCGAGGTGCTCAGCCAGGACTACCGCGCCTTCCCGCTGGACGCGCTCTGGTGCGACGACGCCATGCGCCGCTACCGCTACGACTCGTCCATCTTCTGGGAGGCGGGCCAGTACATCCAGAACACGGACGTGCGCGCGGCCATCAAGAACTGCCGCGACCAGGAGGACCGGGACACCACGCAGCTGCTCCTGCCCTACATCCTGGGCATGGACTTCAAGCTGCAGCTGACCAACATCTTCTCCTACGCCCCGCGTGACGTGCAGCGCCGCAACAACTCCACTGGCGGAGACTCGCCGCTGGGCAACGTGGCCGCGGACTCCATGCGCAAGCGCCGCCGCGTCGAGGCGGAGATGGCCCTCACCAACTCGCTGGGCATCCGCGACAACCTCTACTCCGGGGTGGTGACGCAGGAGTCGATGTTCAACGTGTTCCCCTTCGAGAACACCATCAACATCATGTACCTCTCCGGCAAGGAGATGCAGGAGATGTTCAACTTCGTGGCCGAGCGCTCCGCCGAGCGTGGCTGCGTCAGCCAGGCGCAGATCTCCGGCGCGCGCTTCACCATGGACTGCGCCCAGGTGCAGATCAACGACCTGCGCATCTCCTGCGAGCAGGCGAGGGCCGGCGCCGACTGCCCCGCGGAGAACCGCGACGGCCACGCCCCCTGGCAGTGCCTGGAGGACGAGTCCTCCGCCCCCGGCGTAGGCCGCTGCTACGCCAACCCGGGAACTGAAATCGAGATCAACGGCAAGCCGCTGGACCCCACCGGCACGTACAAGATCGCCGTCAACGACTACATCGCCAAGGGCGGCTCGGGCTTCAACGTGCTCAAGCGCAACACCACCCGCATCGAGACGGGCATCTCCCTGCGCGACTCGCTCATCGGCTACATGCAGAGCTTCTGCACCTGCGAGGACATCCTCGCCGGCAATGCGACGTCCAAGACGGGGACCCGCTGCGGCACCCTCATCGACGGCCAGTGGACGGTGGACGAGCAGGTGGTGGGCTACTGCCGCTCGGCGAAGGACTTCGAGGACGCGCTGGAGCGTCAGGTGGGCAGCTGCTCGTGCCAGGAGCTGCTCGGCTTCCCGGCGGACGCGGCCCAGCGCTGCGGCGTGGCGGACCTGACGCCGGACGCCATCCAGGCGCAGTGCCAGGTGCCGACGGGCCCCTACACGGGCCGGTGCAGCTGCCGGGACGTGCTGACCGGTGGCAACCCCGTCTGCGGAAACGTGACGCCGCAGCTGCGTTCCTTCTGTGAGAACCCCACCTCCATCTCCATCGCGGACGCGGTGGAAGACGGCCGTATCGGCCGGAGGGTGAAGTAATGAAGCGACTGATGCTCGTGTCGGCCTTCGTCCTGGCCGGCTGCTATACCGAAGAGGCCGTCCAGCCGAAGGGCGTGGCCACCTTTGACGTGCAGGTGAAGGGCCTCTACGTCGCCAACAGCAACCCGCGCGCGGCGTTGCCGGTGGCGGACGAGTGCGCCGCCCGCCACAACGGCAACCAGAGCCAGGTGCCCCTGGAGGTGCGGGGCACCCCGGACTGCCGCTACCTCATCCCCCGCAGCGCGGTGGACATCGACCTGGACATCACCGCCATCGACGCGAAGGGCCAGCAGATGGAGGCCTTCAATGGCCCGGTGGCCTTCCGCGTCGTCCCGGGCAACCTCACCGGCGCCTACAACTACCGGTGGACGAACCTGACCAACGGCAAGGGCACCGGCACCGTGCGCGCCTCGCAGCTGTACGGCGAGATGCACGTCTGGGTGCAGGACGAGGCGCCCGAGGTGGACTACTCCGAGGGCCAGGTGATGCCCGGAGACCTGCCAGAGGAGCCGGCGACGCGCAGCTACGCCACGGGCCTGTCGCGGGCGCTGCAGTTCGAAGAGCCCACGCTCGCCACGGTGCAGACGCCGCAGAACAGCGACCAGCTCACCGCGTACAACGGCACGTACATGCGAATTGGCCGCAACCCCGAGTCCGGGAGCGTGCTGCGCCAGAACTGCGAGGACGGGGACCCGAACGACAACGAGCCCGTGACGCTGCTGGTGACGGGCACGGACCCGGGCGGCTTCTTCGTGACGGACCTGACGGCGTGCCGCGTGCGGGAGAACAGCGTCCCGGGCGCCAACATCCAGACGGCCGAGCCGGACGGCTACTACCCGGGCCGGTTCAACGCGCTCTACATCTACAACTACTCCTTCCCCGAGGGGCTGGACCCGGGCGACCTGCTCTGGACGGTGGCCGGCTCGGTGCAGGAGTTCACCGCCACCACGCAGCTCACCTTCCCCTCCTGGAGCGTGCGCGAGCACGTGCGGCTGCTGCCGCAGAGCGAGTGGGACAAGTACCTGCGGCTGGCCCCGCCGACGGAGCTCAACGGCCGGCTGTGCGGCTACAGCAGCTCGCTGTACGTCACCGACCCGCTGTGCGGCTACAGCTACGGCAACTACAAGATGGAGAGCCTGGAGTCCGCGCTGGTGAAGGTGCGCCGCGTGAAGTTCCCCGAGGTCATCCACAGCTGCGACGCCAACGGCAACGGCCTGGTGCCCTTCTTCTGCCCGGACACGCGCGCGGGCACCTGGGGCGCTTGCGGTGGGGACACCGCGGGGGACCCGGACGTGCCGGAGCGTCAGTGCAACATCGAGTGCACCCTGGGCGTGGGCCAGTTCGCCGGGAAGGTCTGCAGCGAGAAGAACACCTTCGACACCTTCGGCCAGTTCGTGGTGGAGATGAACCCCACCGGCGCGCCCGAGGCGGGCCTGGACGGCTCCGTCGGCGCCCGCATCCAGTACGTGGGCCGCGCTGTGGATGGGAATGCGGCCACCGCCGAGTGGGCCAGCTCCAAGGAGCTGGGCCCTGGCCTGAAGCTGAACATCTGGTGCGACAAGGCCGCGCTCCTGCGCTTCGGCGGCAGCACCCTGCCCGCCAGCGCGGACGTGCCGGTGGCCGCGCGCACCCTGCTCAAGCACACCCTGACGTCGACCCAGGCCTTCGTCTGGGCCGCCGCGCAGAACGAGGCCGGTGGCGCCGTCACCTGCCAGGTGGGCCCGGACGCGCGCACCCGCATCAACGTGGTGATGAAGGACGCGGTGCCGGACCTCGTGGTGAACTGCCGCGAGGACGACCCGGACGCCGAGCGCGCCCAGCAGTGCCGCTTCATGCACGGCGCCACCTTCGACATCGTCGGTCACCTGCGTCAGGTGAGCGCCGCCCGGCCGCGGTGGATGGTGCTGCCTCGCGATCTGGACGACGTCTGCTGCAACCCGGGCCCGGACATGCAGTGCCCGAAGCCCATCGAGCCTTGCGCCAATCCGTAGTCATCCGTTGATGCAGTTCGCGCCCTGGTGAGAGCCGGGGCGCGGGGAGGAGCAGCCCCCCCGGGCCGCTTCGTGGAGAGGGACATTGAAAACGCTGCAGACGCTGGCCCTGACCGGGCTGCTTTCCCTGAGTGTGCCCGCCTGGGCCGGTGATTTCGTGGACACGCGCTTGTCGTTCGTCTTCGCGGACGACAACGTGCTCGCGGGCGCGGGTGAAACGACACCCAACAGCCCGAACGCACGGTTTGGCGCGGGCAACCAGAACACCCAGTTCTACGACAACTTCAACACCCGGTTCTCCGGCTTCGAGTCGCTGTCGAACGTGGTGCTCTACAAGCGCGCGCCCGCGTTCTTCGAGGGGCTCACCACGGAGGCGGCGCTGACGCTGCTGGTGCTGGAGCGCCCCGCGGGTGGCGTCGACATCCGCGACAACTCCAGCTACATCCGCCTCAACTACCAGCCGCCGGGCTGGAGCGAGAAGGAGGGAATCTCCCTCGTCGGCTTCCCGGTGTCCGCGGACCGCTTCCGCCTGGGCTACGCCTACCGCATCTCCTGGGGCGGCAGCGGCGTGTTCACCACGCGCTCCGCCGCCAACGGCGTGCCGGGCGTCAAGCTCCAGATTACGCGCGACAAGTGGTACGCGTACGCTGGCGCCAAGACGGCGCTGGTGCAGAACGAGCTCATCCTCGAGGAGGAGACGCTCTACGGCGCCATGGCCGGCGCCGGCTGGGACATCCTGGAGACGCTGCGGGTGGAAGGCGGCGTCGGCTACTTCCAGAAGGGCCTCGTTCCGGGCCTGGCGACGCTGGGTGTGGAGGCGCCGGTGAACGCCGCGGGCGCGTCCGCGCAGGTCGTCTACCACGTGGGTGTGCCGGTGGGCACGAGCGTGGACTTCCGGCTCTACAAGAACGACCCGGACATCTACCAGCGCTTCTTCGCGCCCGAGGCGTACCCGGGTGGCCTCTCCTACTCCGTGTCGCTGGAGGGCAGCTACCTCTCGCAGACGCTGGAGAAGCCGGACGAGTTCGGCGCCACGCAGCCCCAGGGCGCCACCGCGCTGGCGCTGCAGGCGCGGGCGAAGCTGGACAACATGCGCTTCAGCGTGCTCGGCCTGGTCCGCAGCCTGTCCTATATCCAGTTCGAGGTGCCGGGCTTCCCCCCGTTCCAGGACTTCCCCGAGGGCACGCAGCTGAACCCGGAGATGTTCCTGGCGGTGGGCGCGGACTACCACTTCCCGTCCATGCACTTCACGCCGGGCTTCATCCTCGGCGTGCAGCAGCCGGCCTCGTTCCGCAGCCCCACCCCGGTGCTGGGCGGCAACAACCCGCCGGAGAACCTCATCGGCACGCGCACCGTGGTGGTGCGTGACGCCAACGCGCTCAGCATCCTCCCGGAGCTCTGCGGCCAGTCCAACACGGTCTGCAAGGCGGAGCCCATCTACTCGGCCAAGGCCACCTTCCGGTGGGATTTGTCCGACTCCGTGGCGGCCGTGGGCGAGGTCTACTACACGTACGACAACAACCGGACCACGTTCCGGGACGACATCACCGGCGTGTCGCAGCCCACGTTCGAGGACCCGCACGCGTTGGGCTTCAACACCCTGCTGCAGGCGCGCTTCTAGTCTCCGACAGCCCTGAGGGGCCCGCTTGAAACACCGCGGCCCGGTTCCCCTCGCGGGGAGCCGGGCCGTCGCAGGTCCGGGCCTGGAGGGCTTCGCCTCAGGCGGACGTCATCCGCACCACCTCGTCGAAGGCGGTGAGGCCCTGGGCCAGCTTGCGCACGGCGGCCTCGCGCAGGGTGCGCATGCCGGAGCGGCGGGCCGCTTCCACCAGCTTGTCGTACGGGGCCTCGCGGGAGATGAGGTCTCGCAGCTCGCCGCCGGAGGTGACGATTTCGAAGACGCCGGTGCGGCCCACGAAGCCGGTGCCCCGGCAGCGCACGCAGCCGGCGCCCCGGAGCAGCCGCACCCCGCCCGGCAGCAGCGGCAGCGGGGCCTGGAGCGCCAGCAGCTCGTCCGGGGTGAGCGTCGTCTCCTCCGCGCAGTGGCTGCACACGCGCCGCAGCAGGCGCTGGGCCATGACGCCGAGCAGGCTCTGCGCCAGGAGGAAGGACGGCACGCCGAGGTCCCTCATGCGCGCCACCGCGCCCAGCGCGTCGTTGGTGTGCAGCGTGGACAGCACGAGGTGGCCGGTGAGCGCGGCCTGGATGGCGTTCTCCGCCGTCTCCGCGTCTCGAATCTCGCCCACCATGATGACGTCCGGGTCCTGGCGCAGGATGTGGCGCAGCGCCCCCGCGAAGTCGAGCCCGGCCTTGGGCTGCACCTGCACCTGGTTGAAGGCGTCCCACACCATTTCGATGGGGTCTTCAATCGTGGTGACGTTGACGTCCGGCCCGGCCAGCGCCTTGAGCGCGGAGTAGAGCGTCGTCGTCTTGCCGCTGCCCGTGGGGCCGGTGACGAGGATGAGGCCGTGGGGCCTGTCTATCCACGACTCGAAGGCGCCCTTCTCGTCCTGCTCGAAGCCGAGCTGGGCGATGTCCTGCACCAGCGTCTCCGGGTCGAAGATGCGGATGACCACCTTCTCGCCGAAGGCGGTGGGCAGCGTGGACACGCGCAGCTCCACCTCGCGGCCGTCGCGCTCCGTCTTGATGCGGCCGTCCTGCGGCCGGCGCTTCTCGGAGATGTCGATGCGCGCCAGCATCTTCACGCGCGAGACGATGGGCGCGTGCACCTGCGCGGGCAGCGTGTACACGGGGTGCAGCACGCCGTCGATGCGCAGGCGCACCATGCTGGTGGCGCGCTTGGGCTCGACGTGGATGTCCGAGGCGCGGTTGTCGAACGCGTAGCGCAGCAGGTAGTCCACCGCCTGCACCACCGGCTTGTCCGACGCCTCCAGCTCCTGGGTGCCGCTGAGCGACACCAGCTGCTCGAAGTTGGAGACCTGGGCCCCGGCGGAGGCGCCGCCGAAGTCGTCCGCCGCGCGAGCCAGCGTCTTGTTGAAGCCGTAGATGTGGGCGATGGACCGGAGGATGTCCGCCTTGGCGCACAGCACCGGCTCCACCGGCAGCCCGGTGAGGCGGTAGAGGTTCTCGAAGAGCTCGCGGTCGAACGGGTTGGCCACCGCCACCATCAGCCGCCCCTGCTCGTTGCGCTCCAGCGGCAGCAGCACGTGCTTCTGCGCGTAGGGCCGGGACACCGTGCGCGTGGCCATGGCCATGTCCAGCTTGAGCGGGTCTATCTTCCGGTAGGCGATGCCCGCGGCCCGGGCGGCGGCCTCGGTGACGCGGTCCTCGTCCAGAACCCCGCGCCCGTTGGCCAGGGGCACCTGGAAGGCGGCCACCACCTCCACCGGCGACACGTCGTAGCGCGCCGCCTCCTTGCCCCCCGCGCCCGCCTGCGCCTTGAGGACGCGCGCACGCGCGGCCGGCTCGCGGGCCAGCACCTCCTGCGCCTGCTGGGGCGTCAGCAGCCCCTGGCCCACCAGCGCCTCCAGCACGAAGAGCGTGGTGAAGTCGTCGCGGCTCCGCGAGGGGGTGCCGCCCGAGCCACTCACTGCCTGTGCCAAGCCCGTCTCCTTCCCGTCACCAGCAGCAGCACCACCAGCCCGCCGAGGAACGCCGCGGCGGACATCGGAGCACCCTGGCAGCCACAGCCTCCCGGCCCGCCCACGGAGCCCTCCGCGCCACCGTCCGTGGGGACGGGAGGCGGGGTGCCCGCGTCATTGCAGAGCGCGCACGTGCCGGCGTCCGGGCGCGCGGTAGGATCGTAACAGGCGCCTCCGGCACCGCAGAGCGTGTTGGGCGGGCAGTCCTGGCTGGACCGGCAGGCCGCCAGGCAGGCCGCGCCGTCCTCCACCGCGCTGCACTGCACCGGCGAGGTGCACGAGCCCTGCGAGCAGTCGCGCACGCAGGCCCGCTCTCCCTGGGGGCTGACCACGCGGCACGTGGTGCCACCCGGGCACGAGCACGCCTGCAGGGAGCACGGCTGCGCGCACACGCCCTGCGGGTTGCCGTTGAGCAGCAGGCAGTACTGGTTGGTGCCGCACTGGTTGTCCGCCGTGCACGAATCACCCACCTGCCGCCCGGACGTCTGGCGGACCACGCAGACGCGGTCGCACAGGCGGCACACGGAGTCGCTCGCGCAGTCCACGTCGCCGTAGCAGGCGGGGACGCACAGGTCGCCCTCGGGCCGCCGCGCGCACGTGTAGCCGGGGCGGCAGTCGCCCGGCGTGGCGCCACAGCGCTTGAGGCACACCTGCCCCTGGCCTTCCACCTGGGCGCACTCCGCGCCACCGGGACAGGTGCCCCGGCCGCTGCACGACTCGGTGCAGTACCCGTCGTCCCAGCGGTCGAAGCCGCTGCCCGTCCCGGAGGGCGGCACCGTGGGAGGGATGCAGCGGCCGTTCGCGGAGCCGCAGCTCCCCGTGCTCGAGTCACACTCGCGGCCCACCGGGGTGAGGGAGTCCGGCAGCGCCGGCAGGCACGCCTTCGTGAAGCCGGAGACGGCGGTGGAGGCGCGGCACACGTACGGGGCCGGGCACTCGCCCTCGGTGACGCCGGCGCAGCCCCTGGCGCACACCTGGAGGTTGGTGCTGGTGCCGCTGGTGGTGGACGGGACGGTGGCGCACGTCAGGCCGTTGGAGCAGGTCCCCGGGCCCGTGCACGGCGAGCCCACCGCGCCCGTCTGGGGATAGAACCGGCAGAGCGCCGTGCGGTCATAAGCGGCGACGAAGCGCCGGCTCTCGCCCGGCCTCAGCACGGCGTACATCACCGCGTTGCTGCTATCGACGTCGTAGGTGTTGCCCAGGCCCAGGCAGTGGCCAAGCTCGTGCATCAGCACGCTGCGCAGGTCCATGGCGTCCGCGGGCGTGGTCGCCAGGGTGGACCAGCGGAAGTCCACCGCGTTGAGGTAGATGTCGCACTGGTAGACGTAGCCACCGAAGGTCAGCGGCCGGGCGGCCGAGGTGAGGCCTCCCCCGTTCAGCGTGTCGCGGTAGCGCGGGTCCTGGCTCTCCGTCACCCAGACGGGGACCACGGTGAAGCGGTCCGTGGGGTCCGCGACGGTCGTCATCGGCGAGCCGTTGGTGGCACGGGACACGAACTGGAACGCGGGCCAGGCGCAGTCCACGTCCTCCCAGGCCTGGAATGCCGCCTTCGTCGCGGTCTCCACCTCGCTCAAGTCGGTGTCCGCGGGCCGGCTGCTCCGGGCATCCAGGTAGTAGCGGAGCCGGTCCTGGCTGCTGTTGAGCACCCGGTGACCCAGGTCTGTGTACTCCGTCTGAGCCATCGCCGTGGTGGACAGCACCAGCAGCCCGAGCGCCCACGCGCCCCGCAGCAGACCCCGCATCATCGCTCCACTCCTCCACGTCGGACCGCGCGCCCGACGGGCGGGGAGCTTAGCCGCGAACCGCCCGGACGGTGGCATCCACCAGCGACTCCATGGTGGGGCGCTCCGCGACGGCGGCCGCGGGCATGCCCAGGCGCTCCAGGGCCGCCGCCGTGGTGGGGCCGATGGCCACCACGCGCGCGGTGCCCAGGCGCTCGCGGCCCGCCGCCTCCAGGAAGGCCTCGGCGGTGCGCGGCGAGGCGAAGAGCGCCACGTCCGGAGGCGTGGACTCCAGCAGGGCCAGCGCCTCCGGCGGCATCGGCGCGGGCGTGGAGCGGTAGGCCGTCACCCGGGTGACGAGCACGCCCACGTCCCGCAACCCGTCCTCCAGCTCGCGCCGGCCCTCCTCGGCGGCGGGCAGGAGCACCTCGTCGCCCACCTGGAGTGTGTCCTTGATGAGCTGGAAGAGCGCCTCGCCCGTGCCCTCCTCCGGCTCCGCGGAGACCTCCAGGCCGAAGGCCTCGGCGGTGCGCGCGGTGCGGGGGCCCACGGCGGCCACCTTCACGCGGTGCAGCCGGTGCGCGGTGCCGGCCTCGCGCAGCGCCTCCATCAGCGCCTCCACCGAGGACGGGCTGGCGAACACCACCCACTTGTACCGCTGGATGTGCTCGGCCGCGGACGCCAGCGGACGCGGGTCCTCCGGCGGACGCAGCTCCAGGAGGGGGACGCTGAGCACCTCCGCGCCCTCGTCCTCCAGGAGGAAGCACAGCTCTTCGGCCCGCTCACGCGGGCGCGTCACCAAGACTCGGATGCCTTCCAGTCGCCGTTCCACGCGGGCGCACTCTAGGACTCCCGGGCCTCCGCGCGGCGAGCGAAATCTCGCAGGATGTCCGCCGCGCCACGTGACAGCAGGTCGTCCGCCAGGACTTCACCCAGCGCGTGGGCGCTCGCCACCGGGCCGCGCACCTCGCCGCGCACCACGTGGGTGCCGTCCGGACGGCCCACCAGCCCGCGCAGGTACACGGTGCCCTCGGACACGGTGGCATGGCCGGCCAGCGGCACGGTGCAGCCGCCCTCCAGCTTCGCCAGCAGCGCGCGCTCGGCCGTCACGGCGATGCGAGTGGTGGCGTCGTCCAGTGGCGCCAGCAGTCCGCGCACTGCCACGTCGTCCGTGCGGCATTGGATGGCCAGCACCCCCTGCCCCACCGCGGGCAGGCTCACCTCGGTGGGCAGCACCTGGGTGATGACGCCGTCCAGGCCCAGCCGCTTCAGGCCGGCGTACGCCAGCACCGCGCCCGCCAACCCCAGCTCGCGCGTCTTCGCCAGCCGCGTCTGCACGTTGCCGCGCAGGCTGACGACCTCCAGGTCCGGCCGCCCCGAGCGCAGGATGCAGCTGCGACGCAGCGACGACGTGCCCACGCGCGCGCCCTGAGGCAGCGTGTCCAGCGTCAGCCCGGAGGTGCCACAGAAGGCGTCGCGCGGGTCTTCGCGCGTCGGCAGCGCCGCGAGCATCAGCCCCTCGGGCAGCACGGACGTCATGTCCTTCAGGCTGTGCACGGCCAGGTCGGCGCGGCCGTCAATCAGGGCCTGCTCGATTTCCTTCACGAACAGCCCCTTGCCCCCGACGGCGGACAGTGGCGCGGACAGGAAGCGGTCGCCCTCGGTGGTCATCTCCACCAGGGACACCTCGAGCCCCGGGTGCCGGGCGGCCAGCAGCGCGCCCACGTGGCGGGCCTGCCAGAGCGCCAGCGGACTCTGACGGGTGGCGATGCGCACGGCCTTCATCGCTTGGCCCCCGTGGCGGCCTGAGCGGCGGCGGGCAGCGGGGTGGCGGACGGGGCGGAGGCCTCTTCCACCTCGCCCTCCAGCAGGCCGAACAGCTCGGCGGCGGCGCCGGCCAGGCGGTTGCCCTCGCCCTCCGGGCCCACGGCGCGCAGGCGCGAGGTGGGCTCATGCAGCAGCTTGTTGACGATGGCTCGGCCCATGGCCTCGATGCTCTTGCGTTGCTTGTCGTTGAGTCCGTCGCCCAGGGCGCCCAGCGTGCGCTCCACCTCGGCGCGGGCAATGGCCTCGGCGCGCTGGCGCAGGCGGGCCAGCACCGGCGTGCCCTCGCGCAGGGCGCGCTCCTTGACGAAGCGGGCCACCTCCTGCGCCACCAGCACGCCCGCCTTCTGCGCCTCCTCGGCGCGCGCGGCGGCGTTGTCCGCGACGAACTTCTGGATGTCGTCCACGTCGTAGGCGTGCACCCAGTTCAGCGTGCCCACGCCCGGGTCGATGTCTCGCGGCACGGCCAGGTCCACCATGAACAGCGGCCGGTGCCTGCGGGCCTTGCCCACCGCGCCGACGTTCTCCTTCGTGAAGAGGGGCACCGGCGACGCCGTGCTGCACACCACCACGTCCGCGGCGGCCAGCAGCGCGAACAGCTCCTCGAAGGGGCGCGCCGTGCCGCCCACCTCGGCGGCCAGCCCTTCGGCGCGCGCCAGGGTGCGGTTGGTGATGAGCAGCTTCGTGGCGCCCGCGCCCTTCAGGTGACGCGCCGCCAGCTCGCCCATCTCCCCCGCGCCCACCACCAGCACCGTCTTGCCATTCAGGCCGTCGAACACCTTGCTCGCCAGTTGCACCGCCGCCGCCGCCATGGACGTGGACGCGCGGCCGATGGCCGTCTCCGTGCGCACCCGCTTGGCGCAGCTGAAGGCCGCCGCGCACGCGCGCGTCAGCTCGCCACGCACCGCGCCCGCGCCCTGGCCCCGCTCGAAGGCGTCCTTCACCTGCCCCAGGATTTGCGCCTCGCCCAGCACCATGGAGTCCAGGCTGCCCGCCACGCGGAACAGGTGCACCAGCGCGTTCTCCCCCTGGTGCTCGTACAGGTGCTCCAGCGCCTCGGGGCCGCCCAGCGACTGCAGCTCCGACACCACGCGCTGCCGCGCCAGGGCGGCGTCCGGCGCGGAGAGGTACACCTCCACGCGGTTGCAGGTGGACACCCAGAGCGCCTCGACGGGCGCCTGCGCCAGCCGCTGGACCACCTCCACCTGCCGGGACTCGGTCAGGGCCAGCCGCTCACGAACCGCCAGGGGCGCCGTCCGGTGGGACAGGCCGATGCAGATGAGCTCCATACTCAGGGCAACCTCATCGCCGCGGCCGTCGGCGCCGCCAGGTCGTAGGAGGAGAGGAAGGACACCAGCACCAGGCAGAAGCCGGCCATGGTGAGCAGCGCCACCCGGCGCCCGCGCCACCCGGCGAAGATGCGCGCATTCACCAGCGCGGCGAAGACGGCCCACGCCACCAGCGTGGCAATCACCTTGCCGTCCCAGTTCCAGCCCAGGCCCGGAGCGGTGGTGACGAAGAAGGCCCCGGTGGCCAGCGTCACCGACAGCGCGATGAAGCCCCACACCACCAACCGCCGGTTGAGGGTGTCCAGGAACTCCAGCGAGGGCAGGCGCGAGAAGAGCAGGCCGAAGCGCTTGGCCTTCACCTGCCGCTCCATGAGGATGTACATGACGCCCACCCCCGCGGCGATGGCGAACGCCGCCAGCCCCAGCAGCGCGAGGGTGATGTGCAGCGGCAGCAGCGGCTGGCGCACTCCCGGGGGCAGCGGCGCCTGACCGCCCTGCAGCAGCAGGCCCGGTATCAGCACCGTCACCGCCAGCGGGGTGAGGAAGGCGCCGATGACGGGCCGGCGGTAGCGCACATCCAGCGCCAGGAAGATGGCCAGCAGCAGGAAGGCCAGCGCGGAGAAGCCCTGGGCGAGGCCCACGGGGCGCCCTTCCTGGACGCCCAGCAGCTCGAAGAGGGCCACGCCGTGCAGCGCAAGGCCACCCCCCACCAGCACGCGGCCCACCGTGGCCAGGGCCTCGGTCTGTCGGACGAGGTAGGCAAGGTAGAGCACGGCGGCGATGCCATAGGCGTGGCAGGCGAGTGAGACGAGCGTATGGCTCATGGGCACAGGCTCTCAACCACGAGAGACGGGCGAATCAGCCCGCCTTGTTGGCGATGGGCGGCTGCGCCCATCTTGTTTTGAAGACGGGCGAATCAGCCCATCTTGTTGAGGATGAAGGCGGCCAGCAGATCCGCCTCGGAGTCGGGCTTCTTCGCCGCCCCTTCCGGCTTGGGGGCCGAGACCTCCGCTACATACCCCGGGACCACCTCGTAGGCGTTGTCGCCCACCAGCACCGAGTCGGCCATCTGCTCGGCCCCCAGGCGGGCGAGCTGCTCCTCGGTCTTCACCCGGGCCACCAACCCCTGGGAGTCCTCGCCCGACACGAGCTGGACGAAGTGCACCGCCGGGGTGAGGGGGAAGGTCGTACCACCCTCCGCCATGACCACCAGCTTGCCTTCGCGCAGGTCCGCTTTGTCCGCCAGCGCCCACTCCTCGAGCTGGGCCTGGGGCAGGAAGAGCTTCGTCACGCCGGCCAGCTTACACCACCCTCCTCTCGCGCGGGGGGTGGTTCAGGGGAATGGGTTGAAACGAGGTCCGTCCGGCCGCATCTGTCCGGCCAGACGGGCTGATGCCCGGGCCGTTCTTGCAGGGCCATTGGACGCGTACTAGAGGACGCGCCGGATTTGGCCGGAAGAGGGCCTGAAGGAGACACCATGGCAGGCGCTGACGTGACGAATATCGGGGATGGCGACTTCAAGCAGCAGGTCCTGGACTCCCAGGAGCCCGTGCTGGTGGACTTCTGGGCCACCTGGTGCGCCCCGTGCCGGGCCATCGCCCCGGCCCTGGACGCCCTGGCCACCCAGTACAAGGGCCAGGTGAAGTTCACCAAGCTGAACATCGATGACAACCAGGACACGCCGCAGCAGTACGGCGTCCGGTCCATCCCCACGCTGCTCATCTTCAAGGGCGGCCAGGTGGTGGAGCAGATTGTCGGCGCGGTGCCCAAGGCCCGCATCGAGGCCGCGCTGCAGAAGGCCCTGTAGTCCGGAGGCCGAGCGCGCGGGAGAGCGAGTGCCCTCCCGCGTGTCGCCCCACCCTACTTCTCCAGCAGCTCCGCGCACCGGCGCAGCACCTCCAGCCGCGTATGGCGCTTGTCGTTCCCCGCCACCACGTGCCACGGCGCGTCCGGCCGGTGGGTGCGGTCCAGCATGTCCTGGATGGCCCCCTCGTACTTCTTCCACTTCGAGCGGTTGCGCCAGTCCTCCGGCCCCAGCTTGTAACGCTTGAAGGGGTCCTTCTCACGCGCCCGGAAGCGCTTGAGCTGCATCTGTTTATCAATGTGGATGAAAAACTTCGCCATGCGTACGCCGTCGTCGGTGAGCATGCGCTCGAAGGCATTGATTTCGTCGTAGGCACGCCGCCACTCGGCTGGCTTCGCGAAGCCCTCCACCCGCTCCACCAGCACCCGCCCGTACCAGCTCCGGTCGAACACACACACCTCCCCGGTGCCCGGCGTCTTCCGCCAGAAGCGCCAGAGGTAGTGGTGCCGCTGCTCCTCCTGGGACGGCGTGCCGATGGGCCAGACCTTGTACCCGCGCGGGTCCATCAGCGAGGTGAGCCGGCGGATGGCGCCTCCCTTGCCCGACGCGTCCCAGCCCTCGAACACGAGGACGGCCCGGCGCCCGGACAGCCAGGCCTGGATCTGCAGCTGGAAGACCCGCTCCTGGAGGGCCTCCAGCTCTTTTTCATACGCCTCGTTGCTCTCCACCGAGGCCGACAAATCCACGGCGCTCAGTGACAGCGTGCCTGGAGGACATACGGGAAATACGTATCCCTTTGCAGCCTTGTCATCAATTTGCTGTGAACGTTTACGAGTCATGACAGACCCTGCAAGGTTGTATTGACAGCGATGACTTCACCCGCCAAATAGGTAAAGAGCAGTGTCTGTATTCATTGACTGTTTTCACATGGAGTATTCATGGCACGTCCACGCAAAGAATTGTCCAACGTCCCGCTGACGCCAGCCATGGTGAACTGGGCGGAAGCGTTGGGAGACGCCATCGGCCGGGGCATGCTGCGCGCGCTCAACACCGGAATGCCGTCACTGGGTAGCAATAGCACGGGTCACAACACCGTGACGGCCGGGCGCCGCCGCGGCCGTCCGCCCAAGATGCTGGCGAGCGGAAACATGATTTCGTCGGACCGCCTCTGCACGGTGGACGGCTGTACGCGTGAGCAGCGCTCGAAGGGGCTGTGCTCGGCGCACTACCAGGCCGAGCGTCGTCGCCAGCTGTCGGGCGGCAAGCAGGCCTGATTCACCGACGCACGCGGAGTTTCGCCCACGGCCCTGGGCGACCCGTTGGCGTCAGGCGCTCCCCACACCCCTCGTGCGCCAGGATGTCGAGCCGCTGGAGCCGGACCCGGCCTACCCGCCCTGCCAGGGGTCCACGGTGGCGGTGGTGGCCTTGAGCAGCTCCCAGGCGGCCAGCACGTCCACGACACGCTCCACCTCGTTGGGCAGTGAGCGGGCCCGCTGAGACTTCAGATACTCCTCCGCGAACGCGCGCAGGCGCATGCCCACGAACAGGCGCGCCAGTGCCACCTCCGTCTGCCCGCTGAAGTCGATGAAGCGGATGCCGAAGCCGGTGCGCCCGTCCGGCCCCTCGGAGCGCTCCTCGCGGACGATTTCCGCGCGCGCCAGCACCGGCGCGGCGCCGGGCTCCAGCGAGAAGCGCACCCCCAGCACCGTCCCCATGGGCAGGTAGAAGGTGCTCTCCAGGAAGGCCCCGCTGACGCTGACGTTGATGGAGGTGAAGCTCGCGGAGAAGCGGCGATTGCTGCCCTCCCCCTCCACCCACACCTCGAAGCGCGTGGCCAGCTGGGCCCGGGGGAACTGCCGGTGCTCGGCCTCCCCCTGGTTCATCTCGATGAGCGGCGCGAGGGGCTTGCGCGGCTCCAGCGCGCCTCCCGCCAGTGGCCGGGATTCCGGAGCCCCTCCCGCCACCGGGCGGGATGCCGGAGCCCCTCCCGCCACCGGGCGGGAAACCGGAGCGCTGACCGCCGGACGGGACTCCCGGGCCAACGTCGGCTCCTCCGCTACCGCCGCGCGCGACGTCCCACTCCCCTTCTGGGCAACCTTCCTCTGCATGGCTCGACCTCCACCTGCCTGGAAGCTACCGCCTTCCCACCCGGAATGGTGGGTTGTTTCCTACACCCCCACCCAGGTGGGGGCGGGGACGGGCAACCCGGGCGGGGCGGCCCCGAGGCTCAGAACATGTGTCGGCGCATGCTGATGTTCACCAGCAGGCCGATGCTGAGCATGACGGACATCATGGACGAGCCGCCGTAGCTCATCAGCGGAAGGGTGATGCCCGTCACCGGCAGCAGGCCGATGACCATGCCGATGTTCTCGAACACCTGCCAGAACAGCATGGCCACCACGCCCACCGCCACGAAGGCGCCGAACCTGTCGCGGGCGCTGAACCCCACGCCCAGGCCGAAGATGAAGATGGCGCCATACAGCAGCAACAGCAGCACGCACATCATGAAGCCGTGCTCCTCCGCCCACACGGAGAAGATGAAGTCCGTGTGCTGCTCGGGGAGGAAGCGCAGGCCCGTCTGCGTCCCCTCGCGCCAGCCCTTGCCGGACACGCCACCGCTGCCCACCGCGATTTTCGACTGCGCCGCGTGGTAGCCGCTGCCGCGCAAATCCGCCTCCGGGTCCAACCACCCGGAGATGCGCTGGCTCTGGTGCTTCTTCAGGTGGTGCCGGACGATGGTGGGGCGCGGCTCGGGCACCTCGCGGATGTAGTCGTTCCAGATGACGATGGCGCCCGCGAGGATGCCGGCCACCAGCGTGGCCACCAGGTACCAGCGCACCTTGCCGAACAGGATGACGGTGAGCGAGGACAGGCCAATCATCAGCGCGGTGCCCAGGTCCGGCTGCACCAGCACCAGCGCGAAGGGCACGAACACGACGAGCAGGGGCTTCCACAGCCGCATCAGGCCGTAGGACGGCTCATTGGGCCGGAAGTCGTCGTGGTAGACCTTGGCCAGCATCAGCACGACGCCAATCTTCATGAACTCCGCGGGCTGCAGGCGGAACGGGCCGATGATGAACCAGCTCTCCGCGCCCTTGGCGGTGTGGCCGAAGAGGCGCAGCGCGAGCAGCGCGACGATGTTGGCCACGTAGATGGGCAGCGCCATGCGCTGAATCCAGCGGTAGTCCACCAGGCACACCACCAGCACCGCCACCATGCCCAGCCCCAGGTACAGGGCCTGGCTGGACCAGACGGGCGAGTGCGGCGGGCGCGAGGCCGACGCGAGATTCCAGATGCCCAGGAGGCACACCGCCAGCACGCAGAAGATGAGGCCCCAGGGAATGTGGGGCACCATCCGGCGCTCAATCCGCAGTTGCACGCGTCTCGTCCTCTTCGTCTCCCGGCAACCGCGCCGGAGGCAGCACGCCCCGCGTCAGCGCCGCCTCGTCGGCGCTCGGCGCGCGCGACAGGGACGGCGTGTAGGGCTGGTTGGGACGCGGCGGCGGCGCCGTGGCGTCCTGCTTCTTCAAGTCGAAGTACTTCTGGATGACGGCCATCGCCGTGGGCGCGGCGTCCGCGCCGCCGTGGCCGCCGTGCTCGTTCAGCACGACGATGGCCAGCTCCGGCTTGTCCGCCGGCGCGAAGCCGGCGAACCACGCGTGGTCTCTCTCGAAGAAGCTCATCTGGTGCGTCTTCAGACGCACCGCCCCGAGCCGGGCCACCTGCGCGGTGCCCGTCTTCGCCGCCACCTTCATGTCCTTGTTGGTGATGCCCGCCATGCGCGCGCGGTACGCGGTGCCGCCCGGCTCCTGGGCCACCTTCACCAGGCCCTCAATCACCGCGGCGAGGTGCGCGGGGGGAAGGTCCACCCGGCGCACCACCTCCGGCTTGAACTCCTCGACGACCTGCCCGTCCAGGTTCTCCAGCCGCTGCACCATCTGCGGCTTGTAGAGCGTGCCCCCGTTGGCGATGGCCGCGTACACCAGCGCCAGCTGCAGCGGCGTCACGTTGTTGTCGCCCTGGCCGATGGCGCTGTTGAGCGCCATGCCCTTGGTGTAGCCGCCGGGCGACGCCTTGTCGTGGTACGTGCTGGTCGGCATGATGCCCGGCACCTCGGCCACCACGTTGATGCCCGTGGGAGCGCCCAGGCCCAGCGCCTTGCCCATCTCTCCAATCGGGTCCAGGCCGATGGTGTCCGCCACCTTGTAGAACCAGGTGTCGCAGGACGTCTTCATCGCGTGGTAGCCGTCCATGTGCCCGTGGCCGCTGTCCTTGTGGCAGCGCCAGGTGCGCGCGCCCAGCCGGTAGCCACCGGGGCAGTTCACCGACGTCTCCGGGCGGAAGGCGCCCGACTTGAAGGCGGCCAGCTGCGTGACGACCTTGAAGGTGGAGCCCGGGCTGTAGTGCTCGGCGGCCACGCGGTTGATCATCGGCTCCAGCGGATCTCTCGACAGCAGCGCCATCTGCGCGGGCGTCACGCGGCCGGTGAGCAGGTTGGGGTCGAACCCCGGCCGGGACACCAGCGCCTTGATGAAGCCGGTGTTGACTTCGATGGCCACCACCGCACCCGTCACGCCCGGGAAGGCGCGCTCGGCCTCCTCCTGGAGGCGCATGTCGATGGACAGCACCAGGTTGCTGCCCGCGAGGGGCGGCACCACGGCGTTGTCGCCCAGCTTGTCGTTGAGCTCGTCAATCGTCTGGCCGCGCGCGTTCACCACTTCCTTGCGCACGCCGTCGGTGCCGCGCAGGCGCTGCTCGAAGTAGCGCTCCAGGCCGCGCCGGCCGATGTAGTCACCCAGGGCGTACCGCCCACCGTCGCCGTTGAGCCGCTCCAGTTCCTCCTGGGTGATTTCGTTCATGTAGCCCAGCACGTGCGACAGCACGGTGTTGGTCCGGTAGAAGCGGTGCGGGACGGGCGCCACCTCCACGCCGTCCAGGATGTCGCGCCGGGCGGCGAGCCGGTCGTACTCGTCGCGCGTGAGGTCCACGCGCACCGGCACCGGCTGGAAGGGGGCGTTGCGGCGCCCCATGCGCACCGTGTCCTCCACCTTCTTGCGCTGGTCCGCGTCCCACTGGAGCAGCTCCGCCAGGCGCGGAATCACCTGCTCGAAGCAGTCCGTGCAGAAGGCCGGCGTGACGAAGGCGTCGAAGGACGGACGGCTGTCCACGAGGATGGTGCCGCGCGCGTCCTTGATGACGCCGCGGTCGGCGCGCAGCCGCACCTCCTTCACGAAGTTGGCCACGCTCTTGGCGGAGTACTCCTCGCCCCGCGTAATCTGAAGCCGGTAGAGCTGGATGGACAGCAGCGCCAGGCCCAGCGACATGGCCAGGCCCAGCCACAGGAAGCGCCGCTTCAGCTCGCGACCCGGCGTCGTGTTGCCCAGCGTCGGAGGCGTCACCGCAGCAACCCCATGGGGCGTTCCTGGCTGGCCTCGAAGCGGCGCAGCAGCGGGAAGAGCGCCAGCGCGGCGGCCCCCGTCAGCATGACCTGGAGGGGCACACCCGACAGCAGCGAGGACGTGCTGCCCTCCTTCACCGTCAGCCACGTGAAGAACGCGGCCAGCACGCTGTGCCCCACGTCCGCGCCCATGGCGAACAGCGCGAAGGACATGGCGCCGCGCACGTCCACGAAGGTGGACACCAGCCGGCCCACCAGGAAGGTGAAGACGGCGAGGAAGGTATACAGGCCCGTGGGCTGGCCGCTCATCAAGTCCAGCAGGTAGCCCACCGCGAACGCGGTGACGGCCCCCTCGAGCATCGTCGCGCGCAGCGCGAGGAAGGCCACCAGCACCACGGTGACGTCAATGCGGCCGAGCACCAGGCCCGCCTGCTTCACCACCACCGACTCCAGCGTGAGCAACGCCAGCGCGAGAGCCACTGTCACCAGGAACTTCATTTCGACGCGCCCTCCGCGGTGCTTCCCGGCGCCATGGCGCTGTAGGGGCTGCCCACCACCAACACCTCTTCCAGCTTGCTCGTGTCCACTGCCGGGACGATGTCCGCACCCTGGAACATGCCGTGCTCCTTCTTCTCCAGGTTCGTCACCCGGCCCACCACCACGCCCGGCGGGTAGATGCCGTCCGTGCCCGCGGTGATGATGAGGTCGCCGTCCTCCACATCCTCGGTGCGCAGCATGTTCTCCAGCTTGAGCGGCCCGGCCCCCGTCCCCGCAGCCGTACCACGCGCCCGCGAGCGCTGCACCCGCACCGCCACCCGGCTCTGCGGGTCCGTCACCAGCGCCACGTCCGCGTAGCCGCCCGTCGCGCGGATGACCTGCCCGACGATTCCGTCCGGCGTCACCACGGACATGCCGCGGAACACGCCGTCCGTCTCTCCGCTGCTGATGCGCACCGACAGGAGCTTCGCCACCGGATTGACTCCTACCACCCGCGCCGGAATCTCCGGCCCCGACTCGGCCTCCGCGTAGCCCAGCAGCTTGCGAAGCCGCTCGTTCTCCGTGCGGGCCTCACCCAGCGACTGCACGGCCGCCCGCAACTGGAGGTTCTCCAGGCGCAGCGCGTCATTCTCCTGCCGCACCCCGCGCAGGTCCAGATAGCCCTGCACGGCGGCCACGGTGCCTTCAATCGTGGTGGTGAGCGCCTGCTGGACGGGTGACGTCAGGGCGATGACGGCCCGGTCGATGGGGTTCGGGTCCCTGCCCTTCCGCCCGCTCAGCAGGAAGGCGACGAGCGGGTAGAGCAGCAGGACGCCCACGATGAGGAGGCGGCGGTACCGCTTGAGGAGCGACAACAAGGGGCAGTAGTCCCAGGGAGAAGGGGTGGGAACGGGAGGGGCGGGAGCGCGCTAAACTCTCTAAATCGCTTGCATTTTCCGGTGCGTTGTCCTAGGCAGTCAAGGCCCTGTATCGATGGTGGCTGAAGCTCCACCACCCACCGGCCGGGCTACCAACAACACCGCGTCGCGAGTCCTTCCGCACGGGTTTTCTCGGCGCGTTTGCCCTCGAAGTGACGACAATGGACGGTCTGAATCCCCGGAAGGTCTTCTCCCTGCTGTTCATCATCGCCATCGCGGTGGTGTTCACGCTGTCGTTCGGGCCGGGCAGCAGCGGCTTCAGCGGCACGGGTACGGCGACGACGGCGCCTGGCTCGGTGGCGACGGTGAATGGCAAGGAAATCCCGGTGCGCGACTTCGCCACCCAGTGGGCGCGCCAGATGAACTTCCTGCGCTCGCAGGGGAGCCCCATCCCGGAGTCCATGGCCCGGCAGTTCGGCATGCACAACCAGGTGCTCGACCGGCTGGTCAACACCGAGCTGCTCGCCCAGGCGGCCGAGCGGCACGGCATCACCGCCTCGGACGACGAGCTGCGCAAGCTGATCCACCAGAACCCGGACTTCCACAACAAGGAGGGCCAGTTCGACATGCAGCGCTACTCGCAGGTGCTGCGCGACTTCTACCGGAAGACGCCGCCGGACTTCGAGAGCGAGCTGCGCCGCCAGCTGGCCGCCCAGAAGATGGTGGACGTGGTGCGCGCCAATGCGGTGGTGTCGGACGACGAGGTCCGCGCCCGCTTCGAGAAGGAGGGCAACCAGGCGAAGGTCGTCTTCGCGCGCTTCCTGCCCACCATGTACGCCGACAAGGTGCCGGCCCCCACCGCCGCGCAGCTGGCGGAGTGGAAGAAGGCGCACGAGAAGGAGATCAAGGACTACTTCGAGGCCAACCGCTTCGTGTACCAGCAGCCGGAGCGCATCCGTGCGCGGCAGGTGCTGGTGAAGCTGGCCCCGGACGCCACCGCCGAGCAGAAGGCCCAGGCGAAGGCCAGGGCCGAGGCGCTGCGCAAGGAGATTGATGGCGGCAAGGACTTCGCCACCGTGGCGCGCGAGAGCAGCGAGGACCCGGGCAGCAAGGCGCGGGGTGGAGACCTGGGCTGGGTGGAGCGCGGCAGCTGGGAGCCGGTGCTGGCCAACGTGGCCTTCGCGCTGAAGGCGGGCGAGGTGACGCAGCCGGTGGAGACGAAGTTCGGCGTGCACCTGGTGAAGGTGGAGGAGAAGCAGGCCGCCCAGGACAAGAAGCTGGAAGAGGTCCAGGACGAGATTGCCACCACGCTCTTCAAGCAGGAGCGCGCCAAGGAGGTGGCCCGCGCCGAGGCCGACAAGGCCCTGGCCGCCGTCAAGGGCGGCAAGACGCTGAAGGAGCTGTTCCCCTCGGAGAAGGAGCAGCCGGCAATCCTTCGCTTCGAGACGGAGACGCGTCCCGAGGCGGTGGAGACGGACAGCTTCACGGCCGAGGGTGAGGCGGTGCCGCACCTGGGCCCCGCGCCCGCGCTGGTGAAGGCGGCCTTCGCCGCCACCGGCCCGCAGGTGCTGGACCAGGCCTTCCCGGTGGGCGAGGGCTTCGTGGTGGCGCAGGTGGTGGAGCGCCAGAAGCCGGACGCCGCGGGCTTCGACAAGCGCAAGGAGGAGCTGCGCGCCCAGGCCCGTCAGGCCAAGCAGATCGAGCTGACGGAGTCCTTCCTCAAGGCCCTCAAGAAGAACGGCACGATTGTCACGAACACCGAGGCCATCGACTCGGTGGTGGGCGCGGGGTAGCACTCCCGCACAGCGGTTGAAGCCCCACGGGGGCCGGGCCGAGGGTGTTCCCCTCCCCGGCCCTCGGCCTTTTTGGAGGGGCCCGCGAAGGCCCCGCCGTCAGCGCGCGGGGAAGTCCGAGGAGCCGGTGTCCGGCGTGGTGGGCACGGCCACGCAGATGCCGTCGCGGCCCCGGGCCTTGGCCGCGTACATGGCGAAGTCCGCGGCGCGGATGAGGTCCAGGGCGGACATGGAGTGGTCCGGGAAGGTGGCCACGCCGACGCTGGCGGTGAGGCGCGCGTCCAGGCCGTGCTCGCGGAGGAAGGAGCGCCCGCGGAAGGACTCGCAGATGCGCTGGCCGATGAGGGTGGCGCCCTCCAAGTCCGTCTCCACCAACAGCATGGCGAACTCGTCCCCGCCGTAGCGGAAGACGGCGTCCAGGTTCTGCCGGCCCAGGGTGATGAGCAGCTCCCCCACCTCCTTGAGGGCGGCGCTGCCCATCAGGTGGCCGTGGCTGTCGTTGATGCTCTTGAAGTGGTCCAGGTCCAGGAAGACGAGCGACAGCGGGTGGCGGAAGCGCGCGGCGCGCTTCACCTCGTGGTCCAGCAGCGCGCGCAGGTGCCGGGCGTTGTAGCAGCCGGTGTGCTCGTCGGTAATCGTCAGCTCCTGCACCCGGCGGAAGTTGCGCGCGTTCTCAATCGCGATGGCCGCGTAGTCGGCGATGGCGGTGAGGATGGTGAGGTCCTCGTTGGTGAAGGGCGGGTCGGCGGGGCCGTTGACCAGCTCGATGATGCCCAGCACCCGGCCCCGGGCGAGCAGGGGCACGGCGAGGATGGAGCGGGTGTGGAAGGCGGAGGCCTGGTCGAAGCGGGGGGAGAAGCTGGGGTCCCCGCCCACGTCATGGACGAGCCGGGCGACGCCGGAGGTGAAGACGGCGCCGGCAATGCCCTCGCCGGGGTTGAGCTGGAGGCCCTTGAGGACGTCCGCCCCGTCACCCACCGCGATTTCGAAGTAGAGCTTCCCGGAGCGCTCGTCCTGGAGGATGAGGGACCAGTTGCGAGGCAGCAGCAGGCTGCTGACCTTCTGCATGACGAGCGCCAGCACCTCGCGCAACTCCAGGGTGGAGGTCAGCGCTTTGGCCATCTCGTTGAAGGCGGCCAGCTGCTCCACCGTCCGCTTCATGGCCGAGAGGTCCGCGGGCTTCATCCGTAGAGTCCACTCCGAGGCGCAAGTCTGCTAAGGCCGACCCGAGCCGTAACATGCACCCGAACGCGGAGCAAACGTTGCTGATTCTTGCCTCGGCCTCGCCCCGGCGCAGGGAGCTGCTGTCTCAGCTGGGACTCTCCTTTACCGTCTCGGCGGCGGACATCGACGAGACACCCCGGGAGGGGGAGGCGGCCGAGGCCTACGTGCTGAGGCTGGCCCGGGAGAAGGCCCTGGCCGTGGCCGCCCGCCACCCCGGCGCCTGGGTGCTGGCCGCGGACACCACCGTGGCGCTGGGCCCGGAGCTGCTGGGCAAGCCCCGGGATGCCGAGGAGGCGAGCGCCATGCTGTCCCGCCTCTCTGGCCGCACCCACGAGGTCCACACCGGCGTGGCGCTGGCGGGCCGACACTCGGAGGCGCTCGTCGTGCGCACCCGGGTCACCTTCCGGGCCCTCAGCCCGGGGGAGATTGCCTGGTACGCGGGCACCGGCGAGCCGCTGGACAAGGCGGGCGCCTACGCCGTCCAGGGCAAGGGTGGCTTCCTGGTGGCGGCGGTGGAGGGCAGCCCCACCAACGTCATCGGCCTGCCGCTGGGAGAGACGCTGGCGCTGCTGGCGCGCGCCGGGGTGCCGCTGCCGTGGAGGGCCGGGGCATGAGTGACAGCGTGGCGGAGCGGCTGGCGGCGGTGCGCGAGCGGGTGGCCGCCGCGTGCGCGCGCGCCGGGCGGCCCGTGGAGTCGGTGACGCTGGTGGCCGTCTCCAAGCTGAAGCCGGCGGCCCTCATCCGCGAGGCGTACGCGGCGGGCCAGCGGGACTTCGGGGAGAACTACGCGCAGGAGCTGCGGGACAAGGCCGCGGAGCTGGCGGACCTGGAGGGGCTGCGCTGGCATGCCATCGGCCCCCTGCAGACGAACAAAGTGAAGTACGTGGCGCGCGTGGCCGGCGCCTTCCACGCCCTGGACCGGGTGGAAGTGGCGAGAGAGCTGTCCAAACGGCGCGAGGGCGCGCCTCCCCTGCCCTGCTACGTGGAGGTCAACGTGGGCGGCGAGTCCACCAAGAGCGGCCTCGAGCCCGGAGCGCTGGAGGCCTTCCTCGCGGAGGCGCGCGCCCTGCCCGGCCTCCAGCTGGTGGGGCTCATGTCGCTGCCGCCCCCCTCGGACGACGAGGCGCGGGCGCGTGGGTACTTCCGCGCGCTGCGCGAGCTGGCGCGGACGCACGGCCTGCCCGGCCTGTCCATGGGCACCACGCACGACTTCGAGCTGGCCATCCAGGAAGGGGCCAGCGTGGTCCGCGTGGGCACCGCCATCTTCGGCGAGCGGGCCTGACGCCGCGCCCTCATATCTCCTTGAACTTCACCCGGCCTTCCGAGGTGACGGTGACCTTGAACTCGGAGCCGCAGTAGTTGCAGCGCACCTCTTCCCCATGGGCGGGCGGCTCGTCCAGGGGGTTGTGGGCGTTGCAGGACGGACACTCGAACTCCTTCGCGCGCTTGCCCCCGCCGGAGCCCGTGTCCTTCTCGTCATCGTCGAAATCGAAGCCACCGCCGGACATCGGAGCCCCTCCGCGTGTGTGCCGCCCGGGGTGGGCGGCCCGGGAGGGAGGCTACCAGCGGTGTCGGCGGGTGGACACCGCAAGCCGCATGGAGGGCGGCCGGGCTCGGGCCCGAAAGAGGCGTCCCGTGGGCCATGCATGCGAGAGTGTGGCCCCCGCGACGCTTCCACCATGCCCCCTGGTGGAGGGAGCGGGCAGCCGTTGAATGCCTGGCCACCAGGCACGTCAATGGAAATGCGGCACGGCGGGATGGGTTCGGGGGCGGGTCTGGCGGACTCAGGCCAGGCTACTTAACTTCCAAGCGAGGGAGCTCACTCGATGCGTGCGCAGTCCAAGTGGGGGTTCGCGGCGGTGCTGGCGGGCCTGGTGTGGTCGGCTACGGCCACGGCCCAGGAGTCCGCCAACCCGGCGTTCGGCCCCGGTGAGCAGTCCCAGTATCGGGTGAAGTACCTCGGCGTGACGGCGGGCACCGCGCAGGTGACGGTGGGCGCCCCCATGAAGCAGTGGGGCGAAGAGGTGTGGCCCATCATCGCCCTGGCGCGCTCGCAGGACGTCATCGGCGTGTGGCCCATCAAGGACAAGTTCGTCTCCTACTGGCAGGCCGGTGGGCAGCGCGTGCTGGGCAGTGACTTGCACGCGGACGAGAACGGCAAGCGCCGCCGCATGCGCATCAAGATGCAGCCGGACGGCAAGAGCGCCCTGGTGGTGAAGCAGAAGGAGGGCGAGTCGCCCCGCGAGTCCACGCGTGATTTGGAGCAGGGGACGCTGGACGTGACGGGCGCCACCTTCGCGCTGCGCAACCTCGACCTGGCGGTGGGCCAGGAGCATGCCTATCCCGTCTTCACCGGCAGCAAGACCTTCACCATGCGCGCGAAGGTGGAAGCGCGCGAGGCGATGAACACGGCGCTGGGGCCCAAGGAGGTCTTCAAGCTGCGCGTGCAGGCGGAGTTCGGCGGCAGCCTGACGTCGAAGCGGGACATGTTCGTGTACCTCACCACCGACCCCAGCCACGTGCCGGTGCGCGTGGAGGCGGAGTTCGCGCTGGGGACGATGGTGGCGGAAATCACCGACCACAAGCCGGGGCGCATCATGGCGGTGGCCCGGGCGGAGAACGGCGAGTAGCGAGCGCTGGGGAGTGAAGGGGGCGGATGGGCGCGGGATGGGCGTGGGCAGTGGTGGCGGCGATGGCCGCCACTCCAGGGCCGCAGGTGGTGTCGCCCCTGGTGAAGATTCGTCCGGGCGAAGCGGTGCAGGGTCGCCGCGACGCCCGGCTCAGCGTGGCGCGCGGCGAGTGCGAGGCCACGCAGGTGGTGCTGCCCGGGCGCGTGGAGCGCGTCCGGGTGGAGCCGCTGGCGCTCGCGGGCCCCGGCGCCGCGCTGAAGCCGTCCGTGTGGCGCCAGGTCTTCGTGGACGTGAAGACGCCGTCCAATGGAGAGGGCCGGAGCGGCCCCTGGCCGGATGCGCTGGTGCCGGTGGAGGCCCCCATCCAGGCCCCGTCCGGAGCCACGAGCCTGCCCACCGTCCTCTACGTGGAGGTGTGCGCGCCGGAGAAGCAGAAGCCGGGCACGTACCGCGGCGAGCTGCGGGTGAAGGCGGGGGACGCGGCACCCATGCCGGTGCCCTTCTCCGTGGAGGTGCAGCCCTTCGCGCTGCCGACCACGGCGTCGCTGCCCACCAGCTTCGGCGTGTCGCTGTACAGCATCGCCCGGGGCCACGGCCTGTCGCCCGAGGCGCCCGAGGCGCGGGAGCTGCTGCGCGCGTACGGGCGCACCCTGCTGGAGCACCGGGTGAGCGCGCACGGCCTGAGCATGTCGCCGCCGCCGGTGCGCTTCGAGAATGGCAAGCCGGTGGTGGACTGGCGCGCGTACGACGCGGAGGTGGGGCCCTTCCTCGACGGCAGCCTGCTGCCCTCCGGGGCGCGCTTCACCACCGCCGAGGTGCGCGACAACAAGCAGGCGAGCACCGACGCGGAGAAGGCGGCGTATTACCGCGCCTTCGTCGAGCACTTCCGGAAGAAGGGCTGGCCGGCGCAGCTCTTCTTCTACGCCAAGGACGAGCCGAAGCCGGAGGACGTGCCGCTGGTGCACGCACAGGCGAAGCGGGTGCGCGCCGCCGGGGGCATCCCCGTGCTCGTCACCAGCCCGCTGGATGACGCACTGCGCGGCGCGGCGGACATCCTCACGCCCACCCTCAACTGCTTCTACCCGCGCCCCGGGCCACAGACGTGCCGCAACGTGGTGCCGACCCGCACGCTGCGTGGGCGCCTGCCGAAGGGCGCGAAGGTGTGGTGGTACCAGAGCTGCAACTCGCACGGGTGCAACGGCGGGCCGCCGGAGGACAAGACGGTGGACGCGGCCTACAGCGGGTGGGCCTCCTACATGGTGGACCACCCCGCCCCCCTGAACCGGGCCATGGGGGTGCTGGCCTTCTCCTCCGGGGTGGACGGCGAGCTCTATTTCGACACCGTCTTCGCCTACAACACGAAGAAGGACCCCTGGACGGACGTCTTCGAGTTCGGCGGCAACGGCGACGGCACCCTCTTCTACCCGGGCACTCCGGCGCGGCTGGGGATGACGGGCCACCAGCCCGTGGTCAGTTTGCGCCTCAAGCACATCCGCGACGGGCTGGAGGACTACGAGTACCTCCGGCTGCTGGCGGAGCTGGGGGATGCCACCTTTGCCCAGGCAGCCGCGCGACGGCTGGCCCGCTCGGGTTGGGACATCACCCGGGATGCGGGAGAATGGGAAGCGGTCCGTCAGGAAGTCACGGCCCGGCTGCGCGAGCGGTGGGCCCAATCCGAATATGTGAAGCGCCCGGGCCGTCAGACGCCCAACAGCACCCCGTAGTCCTTGTGGAAGGAAAAGGATGAGCTCCATGCGCACCCTCCTCGCGGCCTGGCTGTCGCTGTCCACCGCCACCGCCTGGGCCCAGCTGCCGGACTCGGATGCGGACAAACCGGAGGCCGAGAAGGCCGAGGCGGCGACCGCGAAGGAGAAGGAGGTCCCCCTCACCGTGGCCCCATGCGCGAATGCGCTGCCCGCGCTGCGCACGCCCATGGCCTTCATGCCCGGCGAGGTGCTCGAGTTCGACCTGGACGCCATGGGCGCGCAGGCCGGGAAGATGACCATGCGCGTGCAGAAGCAGAAGGACGGGCACCTGCCGGTGGAGGTGGAGGCGAAGACCAACTCCTTCTTCTCCAAGGTGCGCCGCGTCCACGGCAGCGCCATCACCTACCTGCACCCGCGCACGCTGCGCCCCAAGCGCTACATCGAGGACACCACGGAGAACGAGCAGCGCCGCAAGGTGGAGGTCGCCTTCGGCCCCAAGGACCGCTCCGTGAAGGTGGACTACCAGATTGGCAAGCGGCCCAAGGGCCAGTTCAACTACACCTACGACAAGGACGGCCTGGACGTGGCCGGCTCCATCTACCTGCTGCGCCAATTGCCGCTGCAGGAGAACCTCCAGGTGTGCTTCGACGTGTACGGCGTGCGCCGCTTGTGGCGCATGCAGGGCGCGGTGGTGAAGCGCGAGCAGGTCACCACCCCGCTGGGCCAGTTCAACGCCTGGCACATGCAGGGCACCGCCATCCGCCTGGACCGCCCCAGGCAGAAGCGCGAGGTCCACGTGTGGATTTCCGACGACGCCCGCCGCCTGCCCCTGGCCGCCGTGGGCACCCTGGACCTGGGCGCCGTACGCGCCACCCTCACCGGCGTCTCCCGCCCCGGCGAGAAGCGCCAGGAGGCCGGCGGCGAAGAGGACATGAAGTGGTGAGGGGCTGAGACACCCGCATCCTCCCGCGGCTCCCGAAGCCCGTGGCCCTCCGCCGCGGGCTTCTTCTTTTCCCGTCAATTGATAACGGTTTGCAAAATCAAAATCATGAGCGTACGGTGCGCGCCGCTCCGATGCCTGCTCGCGCGCCCCGTCCGCTGTCGCTTCTCCTGTGTGTCCCGCTGCTGCTGTCCGCCCTGACCGCCTGGGCGGACGAGGCGGAAGCGAAGAAGCCGGAGGAGGAGGACGCGCGCCCGAAGCTGGAGCTGGAGCTGGGGGGCTACGCGGACCTGCAGTTCGCCTACTTCAACCACGGAGAGAACCAGAACCGGGCACGCGGCTCGCAGCGCGACTCGCGACTGGCGTTCGACACCACGCGGCTGGTGCTGGCGCTGGAGGCGGGCCTGCCCGAGTACGGACTGGAGGCCGAGGTGGAGGTGGAGTTCGAGCACGGCGGCACGGGCTCCGCGCTCGAGCTGGAGTACGAGGAGTTCGGCGAGTTCGAGCAGGAGGTGGACAAGGGCGGCGAGGTGCTGGTGGAGGAGCTGTACCTGTCCAAGAAGCTGGGCCGGCACGCGTCGCTCACGGTGGGCCGCTTCTACGTCGCGGTGGGCACGCTGAGTGACTCCTACCGCCCCACCGACTACCTGGGCACGGTGCGCTCCGAGGCGGAGACGCTCATCATCCCCAACACCTGGGACGAGATGGGCGTGCAGCTGAGGTGGCAGGCGCCCTGGGGCCTGCGCCTCACCGGGCAGCTGGTCAACGGGCTGGACTCCACGGGCTTCAGCTCGCAATTGTGGGTGGTGGGCGGGCACCAGCGCCGCTTCGAGGTGGTGCGTGCCACGGACCTGGCGCTGGTGGCGCGCGCGGACGTCAACCGCTTCGAGGGGCTGACCTTCGGCGCGTCCGGCTACTACGGCGACACCACGCGCAACCGCCCCAAGCCGGACCTGGTCCAGCAGTGCGAGACGACGAACGAGAACGTGGTGGCGCCTTGCGGCTACGTGTCCGCCCCGCTGCTCGTCCTCGACGCGCACCTGTCGTTGCAGCGGGGGCCCTGGCGCGCGAAGGCGCTGGTGATGTGGGGCCACCTGAGCAACGCGGAGCAGGTGTCCCAGCGCAACGCGCGCCTGTCCAACCTGCTGGGCGTGCTGCGCACCCCGGTGTCCGACAACGCGCTGGCCGTCTGGGGCGAGCTGGGCTTCGACGTGGCGCCGGCGCTGGCCCTGGGCGACGCGCACCAGCTCTCTCCCTTCGTCCGTGTGGACTACGCGGACACGCAGTTCCGCCCGCGCGCCGAGCTCTTCGACAACCCGCGCTTCCGCCGCACCGTCTACGCGGTGGGCGCGTCCTACACGCTGGAGGGCGTGGCCTTCGCGAAGCTCGACTTCAGCCACCGCCGCCTCGGCGCTTCCACGTTCCGGCCGGAGAACACGCTTCGTGCCTCCACCGGCTTCTCCTACTGACACCCCCGCAAGGAAGGACTCCCATGCCCCGCTTCTCCCTCCCCCTCCGCCTCATGCTGGCGCCCGTGCTCGTGTCGGGCGCGCTGACGCTTGGCGCCTGCAACGACGAGGACTGCTGCTCCGTGCCCCAGGATACGGTGGACGCGGCCATCATCAGCACCTTCGCGGACCAGGTAGTGGTGCCCACGTACCAGGACCTCGCCACGTCGCTGACGACCCTGGACTCGGCCGCGCGGGCGCTGCAGGCCGACCCCTCGCAGGAGCGCCTGACCGCGGCGAAGACGGCGTGGTTCGCCGCGCGCATCCCGTGGGAGGAGAGCGAGTCCTTCCTCTTCGGCCCGGTGGACAGCTACGGCTTCGACCCGGCGCTGGACAGCTGGCCGGTGAACCGCACGGACCTGGACGCGGTGCTCGCCAGCAATGACCCGCTGACGGCCGAGTACGTCCGCAACCTCCAGGAGACGCAGAAGGGCTTCCACACGGTGGAGTACCTGCTCTTCGGCGACGGCGGCACGAAGCAGGTGGGCGACTTCACGACGCGGCAGTTCGAGTACCTCACCGCCATCACCCTGGAGATGAAGACCATCTCCACGTCGCTGTCGGACGCGTGGACGAAGGGCTTCGACGGCCGACCGCCGTACCGGGACACGCTGGCCAACGCGGGCCAGTCCGGCAACACGGCCTACCCGTCCACCCAGGCCGCGGCCCAGGAGATGGTGGGCGGCATCATCAACATCCTCGACGAGGTGGCCAACGGGAAGATTGCCGACCCGTACGACGCGAAGGACCCGAACCTGGTGGAGAGCCAGTTCGCGTACAACTCGCTGAGCGACTTCAGCAACAACCTCGACAGCGTGCTGCACGTGTACCGCGGCTTCGGGGACACCGTGGCGACGGCGCAGCACTCGCTGCGGACCCTGGTGGGGGCGAACTCGGCGCTGGACACCCGCATCATCTCCGAGCTGGACGCGGCCCAGGACGCGCTCGCGCGGATTCCCGAGCCCTTCCGCGAGTCCATCCGCGACCCGGCGTCCGCGGATGAAATCGAGGCCGCGCAGGCCGCCATCCGCAAGCTCCAGACCACCTTCGAGTCGGAAGTGCTGCCGCTCGTCACCCGCTGACGGCGGGCCGTGACGTGGGGGGATGCCATGCGACGTGCGTTGTTGATGATGGGAGCGCTGCTGCTGTGGACCCCTGGCTGTGGCGAGGACGCGCCGGGAGCACCGGCCGCACCGCCGCGCGCCGGAGGTGCGACGACCATCGATGACCGCACGTCGCTGGCCTTCGCCCAGCCGGCCCCCAACCTGTCGCCGGAAGGGCAGGCGCTTCACCGGGTGGGCGACGGGGCCTTTGCCGCGGTCTTCGTGCCCGCGCCCGCGCCCGTCAACCCGGGGCTGGGGCCCGTGTACAACAACACCTCCTGCAACGGCTGCCACCTGCGCAACGGGCGGGGCATGCCGGTGATGGGCCCGGGCCCGCAGCGCACGCAATTGCTCGTCCGGGTGAGCCTGCCGGACGGCACACCGGAGCACCCCAACGGCGCGGTGCCAGTCCCCGGCTTCGGCTTCCAGGTCCAGGACCAGGCCAACTACGGCGTCCGGCCGGAAGCCGCTGTCACGGTGGAGTGGGTGGAAACCCAGGGGCGCTACGCGGACGGCACGCCCTACTCACTGCGCACGCCACGGGTGAGCATCTCACCGAAGGATGGCGCGTCCCTGCCCGAGCGGATGCTGACGTCGCTGCGACTGCCCCCGCCGGTGTTCGGACTGGGGCTGCTGGAAGCGGTGGACGTGTCCACGCTGCGGGCGCTGGCGGACCCGGATGACCGGAACGGGGATGGCATCTCCGGGCGGATGAACGAGGTGTGGGACGTGGCGGCGCGCGCGCTGGCGCCGGGCCGGTTCGGGTGGAAGGCGAACAGCCCGCACCTCACGCAGCAGTCCGCCGAGGCGTACGTCAACGACATGGGGGTGACCAATCCCCTCTTCCCCGAGGCGGACGGCACGCACGAGCTCTCGCGCGACACGCTGGAGGCGGCGGTCTTCTACTCGCAGTCGCTCGGCGTCCCCGCGCGCACGGCGCTGGACGACGCGGAGGTGAAGCGCGGCGAGGCGCTCTTCCAGACGCTGGGCTGCGAGCAGTGCCACCGCGAGTCGCTGGAGACGGGCGCGTACCCGGTCGCCGAAATGGCGCACCAGCGCATCCATCCGTACACAGACCTGCTGCTGCACGACCTCGGGCCAGGGCTGGCGGACGGGCGGCCGGATGGCGCGGCCACCGGCGCCGAGTGGCGCACGCCCGCGCTGTGGGGCCTGGGGCTGACGCAAACGGTGCTGCCGTACGCGACCTATCTGCATGACGGCCGGGCCCTCACGCTGGAGGAGGCCATCCTCTGGCACGGCGGCGAGGCCGAGACGGCCCGCGAAGGCTTCCGCGTGCTGTCCGCCGAGGACCGCGCGGCGGTGGTGGAGTTCCTGGGCTCGCTCTGACGGCTTCGCGGGCACCGCCGGAAAATTGACGGAGTGATACTGGCCTGTAGCGTCATGGGCATGCCCCCTCCGGCCCTCGCCCTCGCCGCCCCCGCGCTTCCGCGCCGCGCCGACCCGGTCCGCGTGGCCGTGGAGCGCCTCGCGCAGTCCCTTCCGGCCCGCACGGATGCGGCCGTGCTCGTGGACCTGCTGGAGGACGACCTTCGCGAGGGGCTGGACGCACTGGGTGACGTGGCGACGCACTTCAGCAACCTGCTGGGCACGCTGCGCACCGGGGAACTGACGCCAGTGGCGCTGATGGATGCGGGCGAGGACCTGCGCGTCCTCCAGCGCCTGGACTCCCTGCACGACATCATCGTCCAGCTCCGCAAGCGCCTGTCCCACGCCGCGGGCCTGAAGCGCCAGACGCACGTCCGCACGCGCTGAGGCCGCTCGCCCGTTCCGCCCGTCAGATGCTGGGCGGAACCGCCGTTCCTCCGGGCGAGGTCGCCGGAGCCGCGGGTGTCGCGGCCGCGGGCCCCGCCGTCGTGGTGCTCGCGCCCGGCGACACGTTGGCGGGCGCGGGCGAGGCCGGAAGTGGCGTGGCCGGGGCCGCGTTGAGCGGCGCGGGCGTGCCCAGCAGCGGGGGTGCCTGCCCGGCGTTGAGTGGCGCGGGCGAGCCCAGCAACGCGGACGGAGGCGTCGCCGTGTCCGAGCTCAACGGCGGAGGCGTGGCGATGATGCCCGTGCTCGACTGGGCCGTCCCCAGGAACGCGTCGAAGGTGCCGGTGTCCGTCGGCTGCACCCCGAAGAAGCCGAAGGTGGCCACGGCCTGTGGCGGGGGATTGGTCGTCGCCGGCCCGAAGCCGGACGGAGTCCCCGGCGGCGCCGTCCCCGGAACCACCGCACCGTCCGCGGCCGGCTGCGAGCCCGGCGCGGGCGTGCCCGGAAGGGAGCCCGAGATGTTCACTGGTGGATTCGGCGCGCCCGTGACGGGGAAGGTGCCGCTCGTCACGTCGGGCGTCACCGGCAGCCCTGGAACCACCGAGCCCGGCAGCGACGGCCCCGCCACCGAGCCCGGCGGCGTCACCAGCGCGCCACCCGCCACCCCCGCCACCGACGGCTGCCCCGTCCCTTCCAGCGCGCCCGAGCCCTCCGCGGGCACCGGAGTGGTCGCCGTCACCGGCCCGCCCACGAGGTCCGGGTCGGTGACCGGAGGGGGCGCACCAAGGTCCGTCGTGCCCGGAATCACCGTCGGCCCCACGGCCGTCCCCGAGCCGCCGGTGCCGGTGGTCGCTCCACCCACGGTCACCACGCCGCCCCCTTCGGTGGCGACGATGTCCCGGCCGCCACCCGCCACGCCCACGTCCGTCGCCGCGCCCGGAGTCGTCTCCGGAGCACCGCCCGGCGCGGTGGCCAGGTCGTCGGACGGAGCCTCCTCGGTCCCCAGCGCGTCCTCGGCGGGCTCGGGCGAACCCGTGAGCGGAGCCCCGAGAATGGTGACGGGCGGCACGGGCGAGAGCGAGCTCCAGTCCGCCGGAGGATTGCCCCGGTTCTCCACCACGGCCCGCGAGGCCACGGACGCGCCGTCGACGGAGATGGACACGTCCTCCAGCACGAACTGGATGAAGCCGCGAGGCTCCGCCGAGGCGGGCAGGTTCCACACCAGCACCACCAGCTCCGTGTCCCCGTAGCGCGCCTGCCGCAGCAGCCGGTGCGTGTCGTCGTCCGCGTACGTGCCCGCGGCCAGCGCCGCCGCGTGGACGAAGGCCGTGTCCGTGAGGAGCTGCCCGTTGCGCCACACGCTGCCCACGCCCCACACCGCCGCCGCCGCGTGCGTGCGCGTCATCGCCGCCCAGCCCAGGCCGCTGTCGCCGTAGAGCGGGATGTCCAGCAACACCCCTCCCCCAATCGCGTGCGGAGGCGGGCGGGGAAGCGGGCCCGAGGCGGCCTGCCCCCTCACCTGGGGCGGCGGGAAGCCCGGGCGCGTCAGCTCCACCCGGTACTCCACGACACCAAGCCGGAAGGTGGCCGAAAGCTGCCCCAGGTCGCCGTACGTGGCGCCAGGCAGGGACACCCTGTCCTCGACGGACAGGGAGGCGCTACCCGTGCCTCGCTCGGCCAGGTCGGTGAAGGGCAGTGGACCGTGGATGAAGAAGCCGTCCGGCCGCTCGGTCCGCGCGCTGGCCTCCCGGCCCTCGAACGTGAACCCACCTGGCGACGCAGCCAGGAAACCGGACAGTAGAAGCGTGGTGAAGGGTCCCGCCATCGACGCTGCCTCCTTGTCTCACAAGGTAGGCAGCGGAGCGGGGAACGGCAGTCCCCTCTCCGAAAGACTAGATGAGACCCCGGGCGCGGCGAATCTGCTCGACCGTCTTGTTGTACTCGATGTCGAAGGCGCTGGTGCCCTCCTGCAGGTGCTTCAGCCGGGAGCGGGCCTCCTTGTCGATTTCGTCGTCCACGTCCAGGTGCCGCTTCATCACCGCGAAGATCTTCTGACGCAGCACGTTGTCGGCGGCGTATACCTCTTCGACGTTCCGGCTGATGAGGAGGAACTCGATCATCTGGTTGATGACGTACTCGATGCCCTCGTCGCCCATCTTGAAGCCGCGAACGTCCGCCATCTCGCGCTTCACCTGGTTGAACTTCGAGTAGTCATATCCGCGACGCTCCAGTGCCTCCCGCGTCGCCTGGTTCACACGCTCCTCGTTGGCGAGGTACTCGCGCATGATGGCCGACAGGTCCATTTCGGCGTCAGCCACGCGCATCGGCTCCACCTCGATGTCCCCGTCCTGCATGAGCTGCTGAATTCCCTCGCGCGAGATGATCGGGATCACCTTCGGATACAGCCTCATGTCGGTCCCTCGCCCTCTGTAAAACATGCTCGGAATCGTTCACCGCTATAAATCAGCGCCGAGCCCAGTCGCAATGAAAAACCCCGGGAACTTCGCGGTTCCAGCGCGCTTCCCCCGCAGTCTGAGGCGGAAATTAATCACGCTGCACCGGGTGGCGACCCTCCCTGCGATTTTTCGTTCACCGGCTCGCTCGCGTCGTCCAGCGACGCCTGACGTACCGGGTCCTCCTCGTCCTCTTCCGGGTGGCCATGAAGGCCCGCGTGGACCCGCTCGGCCACGGCGGGGCCCACCACTTCCGCCAGCTCCTCGATGGAGGCCTCCCCCACCCGCTTGAGCGAGCCGAAGTGGCGCAGCAGCGTCTTCCGCCGCGCCTCGCCCACCCCGGGAATGTCTTCCAGCGCCGAGTGCACCCGACTCTTGCGCAGGACCTGCTTCTGGAACGTGATTGCGAAACGGTGCGCTTCGTCCCGCATTCGCGTGAGCATGAACATCTCCGCGGAGTTCTGCTGGAGGACGATGGGGTCCTTCCGCCCCACCACGAAGATGCGCTCGGGGCTCTTCGCGCTCTCGGCGTCCCGGTCGAACACCTCCAGATCACGGCTCTTGGCCAGACCCACCACGTCCACGGTGTCCACGCCCAGGTCCTTCATGGCCGCGTGAGCGCTGGCGAGCTGGCCCTTGCCGCCGTCGATGACGAGCAGGTCCGGCAGGTCATTGTCCTCCAGTCCCCGCTTCAGCCGGCGCGTCACGACTTCGTACATGCTGGCGAAGTCGTCCTGCTTCTCCAGCGTCTTGATCTTGTACTTCCGGTAGCGCGACTTGTCCGCGTCGCCATCCGTCACCGCCACCTGCGACGCGACAATCGCCGAGCCCTGGAAGTGCGAGATGTCGAAGCACTCCATGCGGCGCGGGAAGTTGCGCAGGCCCAGCCGCTGCTGGAGCCGAGACAGGACGCCGTCCGTCTCGTCCTTGGTGCGGCGGCGCTCCAGGAAGGCCTGCTCGGCGTTCTTCACCGCCATCTGCACCAGGTCATGCTTCTCGCCGCGCTTGGGCACCAGCATCCGGACGCGCTCACCCTTGCGCTCGGAGAGCAGCGCCTCCAGGCCCCCGGTGCCGTCGTCGGGCTCCAGCGGCAGCAGCACCTCCTCGGGCACGAAGCTGCCCTGGTCGTAGTAGAGGTTCACGAACGAGGCGAGCAGCTCCGCGTCGGGGAACTCCTGGCTGCCGAAGGGGAAGGCCTGCCCGCCGTTGAGGCGGCCCTGCCGCACCCAGAGGACATAGAACATGATGCGGTCCCCCTCGCGGTAGAGGGAGAACACGTCCTGGTCCTTGAAGTCGGTGGTGGCGACCTTCTGTCGCTCCAGGCTGCGCTCAATCGCGCCGAGCTGATCCCTCAGGCGCGCGGCCTCCTCGAACTTCAGCTCCCGCGCGGCGCTCTTCATGCGCAGGCGCAGGCCCTCCACCAGCTCGTTGGCCTTGCCCTCCAGGAACATCGTCACTTCGTCCACGCTGCGGCGGTAATCCTCCTCGGGGACGGGGTGCACGCACGGCGCGGGGCAGCGGCCAATCTGGAACAGCAGGCACGGCCGCTTGCGATTGGCCAGCACGTGGTCCGTGCAGGTGCGCAGGCGGAAGAAGCGGTTGATGATGCGCAGCGTCTCGCGGATGGCGCCCGCGCTGGAGTACGGGCCGAAGTAGCGCGCGCCGTCCTTCTCGTACTTCCGGACGACTTCGAGGCGCGGGTACGCCTGCGTCCTGTCCAGCCGCAAGGAGATGAACTGCTTGTCGTCCTTGAGCAGGACGTTGAAGCGCGGCTTGTGCTTCTTGATCAGCTCGTTCTCGAGGAGCAGCGCCTCCTTCTCGTTGTTGACGAGCACCGTCTCCAGGTCGCCCAGCAGCTGATCCAACAGCGACACGAAGACGCGCGTGTCCCCGGTGCGCGTGAAGTACGAGCGCACGCGGTTGCGCAGGTTGATCGCCTTGCCCACGTAGATGACCTGCCCCCGGCGGTCCTTCATCAGGTACACGCCGGGCTCGGTGGGCAGTGACTCGAGCTTCTCCTGGAGCTTGGCGTCCATTCGCGCGGTCTCCCCGGACTACCGGCGGCCCCGGGCCCCCGCGCCACCACCACCGCGCCCACGGCCCTTGCCACGTCCTCGCGCGGGCTCCTCGTCCGCCTTCTTCGCGGGCGCCTTCAGCAGCACGCGGGACGGCGGCTTCAGCCCCAGGTCCATGTCCTTGAGCAGCTGCACCCTGTCACGGTGCTCCGCCGCCTTCTCGAACTGCATCTCGTCCGCGGCGGCGAGCATGTCCTTGGTGAACTCCGCGATGAGCCGCTTGATCTCCTTCGGCTGGAGCAGGTCGTCCTCGCCCTCGGCGGCCATGGGCAGGGAGCCCGACCCTTCCGCGTCGTAGACGTGCTCGGACAGGTCGGTGATGTTGCTCTTGACGGAGCGCGGGGTGATGCCGTGCGCCTCGTTGTGCTTCCGCTGGATGTCGCGGCGGCGGGTCGTCTCGTCCAGCGCCTTCTTCATCGAGTCGGTGATGCTGTCCGCGTACATGATGACGCGGCCGTGCAGGTTGCGCGCCGCGCGGCCGATGGTCTGGGTGAGGGACACGTGGCTGCGCAGGAAGCCCTCCTTGTCCGCGTCGAGGATGGCCACCAGCGACACCTCGGGGATGTCCAGGCCCTCGCGCAGCAGGTTGATGCCCACCAGCACGTCGAACTCGCCCTTGCGCAAGTCCCGGATGATGGCCATGCGCTCAATCGCGTCGATGTCCGAGTGCAGGTAGCGCACGCGCACGCCCACGTCGGCGTAGTACTCGGTGAGGTCCTCCGCCATGCGCTTGGTGAGCGTCGTCACCAGGACGCGCTCCTTGCGGGCGACGCGCAGGCGCACCTCCTCCAGCAAGTCATCCACCTGGTTGCCCACGGGGCGCGTCTCCACCTCGGGGTCCGTCAGGCCCGTGGGGCGGATGATCTGCTCCACCACCACGCCCTGGGACTTCTGCAGCTCGTACTCGGAAGGCGTCGCGGAGACGAACATCGCCTGGGGCACCAGCTCCTCGAACTCACCGAACTTCAGCGGCCGGTTGTCCAGGGCGCTGGGCATGCGGAAGCCGAAGCTGACCAGCGTCTCCTTGCGCGCGCGGTCTCCCCGGTACATGGCGCCAATCTGCGGCACCGTCTGGTGGCTCTCGTCGATGAAGACCAGCAGGTCGCGCGGGAAGTAGTCGATGAGGCACGGGGGCGGCTCACCCGGGGCGCGGCCGGAGAAGTGGCGCGAGTAGTTCTCGATGCCGTTGCAGTAGCCGACCTGCTCAATCATCTCCAGGTCGAACATGGTGCGCTGCTCCAGCCGCTGCGCCTCCAGCAGCTTGCCCTCCTTCTTGAAGAGCTGGAGCTGCTCGGTCAGCTCGTCGCGGATGGTCTGCAGGGCGCGCTTGCGCACGTCCTCTCCGGCCACGTAGTGGCTCGCGGGGAAGATGACGATCTTGTCCAGCGCGCCAATCGTCACGCCGCGCAGCGGGTCGAACTCGATGATCTTCTCCACCTCGTCGCCGAAGAAGGAGATGCGCACGGCGCGCTCCTCCTCGTAGGCGGGGAACACCTCGACGGTGTCGCCGCGCGCGCGGAAGGTGCCGCGGTGGAAGTCGAGGTCGTTGCGATCGTACTGGGCCTCCACCAGCCGGCGCATGAACGTGTCACGACCCATCTCCTGGCCCACGTCCGCGCGCACCGCCAGGTCCACGTAGCTGCGGGCCGCGCCCAGGCCGTAGATGCAGGACACGCTGGCGACGATGATGACGTCGTCCCGGGTCCGCAGCGAGTGGGTGGCCGAGTGGCGCATCCGCTCGATGTTGTCGTTGATGGACGAGTCCTTCTCGATGAAGGTGTCCGTCGACGGGACGTAGGCCTCGGGCTGGTAGTAGTCGTAGTACGAGACGAAGTACTCGACGGCGTTGTTCGGAAACAGCGCCTTGAACTCGCCGTAGAGCTGGGCGGCCAGGGTTTTGTTGTGGGCGATGACCAGCGAGGGCCGCTTCACGTTGGCGATGACGTTCGCCATGGTGAACGTCTTGCCTGAACCGGTGACACCCAGGAGGGTCTGGTAGCGGTCGCCCCGTAGGACGCCCTCCGTGAGCTCTCCGATGGCCCTCGGCTGGTCGCCCTCGGGATTGTGTTCGCTGACGAGCTGGAAGTCCGGCATATCCGTGGGATTTAACACTCCACGGAGGGGAAGACCGCCCGTTCGTGCCTGCCCGTCGAACGGAGGACGGAGCGCGTGTCTACTTCGACGCGCCCTCCTTCAGCGCCTCCAGGGCCTCCAGGCGGGCGGCCTCGAACTCGTCGCCCTTGTTCCAGCGCGGCAGCTCCGGAGTGCGCGCGACGTGGGCGCCGAGGAGGAAGAAGAGGCGGACGTCCTCCACGGCGCCGGAGAAGTCCCACTCCGGGCGCAGCTCGTCGGAGGGCTGGTGGTAGTGCTTCGCCTCCCACGCCTCGCGCTGCTGCTTGCCCCAGCCTTCCGGCCGCCCCACGAAGTCCATGCCGCTGCCGAAGTAGGCGGCGGGGATGCCCTGCTTCGCGAAGTTGAACTGGTCCGAGCGGTAGAAGAAGCCCCGGTCGGAGAGCTGGTCCGCCTTCACCACCCGCCCCTGCGTCTTCGCCAGGCCGGTGATGATGGCGTCCAGGCTGGACTTGCCCAGGCCGATGACGGTGAGGTCCCGGGTGCGGCCGTGGATGTTCGCGCCGTCGATGTTGATGTTGGCGGCCACGAGGCCGGCCGGCACCGGCGGGTGCTCGGCGAGGTACTGCGAGCCCAGCAGGCCCTGCTCCTCGGCGGCCACGGCGGCGAAGAGGATGGAGCGGCGCGGCGGTTGGGGCAGCTCGCGGAAGGCCTTCGCCACCGCCAGCATGGCCGCCACGCCCGCCGCGTTGTCCAGGGCGCCGTTGTAGATGGTGTCCTCGCCCTCCTCCTTCCCCTGCTTCATGCCCAGGTGGTCGTGGTGTGCGCTGTACAGCACCACCTCGCGGGCCAGCTTCGCGTCGCTTCCGGGCAGCATCGCCAGCACGTTGGCGGTGGGCCGGCGGCGCACCTCGCTGGTGAAGCGCGCGGACACCTTCACCCCGAGCGGCACCGGCTGGAAGTCCCGCTTGCGCGCCGCGGCCTGGAGCGCGTCCAGCTCCTTGCCCGCGAGTTGGAGCACCCGGCGCGTGGCGGCCTCCGTGGTCCACGCCTTCACCTGCATGCGGGGGCCCTCGGCGGCGGGCAGCTCGAACTGCTCGCCCGTCCACGACGTCTGCACCACCTGCCACGGGTAGCCCGCGCTGGGCGTGGTGTGGAGGATGATGGCGCCGGCCGCGCCCACCTTCGCCGCCTGCTCGTACTTGTAATCCCAGCGGCCGTACCAGAGCCGCGTGCGGCCCGCGAAGAGCTTGGGGTCGTCCTCGGGGTCGTTGTTGAGGATGAGCAGCGTCTTGCCGCGCAGGTCCATCCCCTTGAAGTCGTCCCACTCGTACTCGGGCGCCTGGATGCCGTAGCCGACGAAGACGAGCTCGGACTCCTCCAGCTTCGCCTCGGGCGCCTGCACGCCGGACACGGCGATGAAGTCCTCGTGGAACTTCAGCTCCGCCGTGCCCTGGGGCGCGCGGAACGTCATGCCCTTCGGGTGGCTGGTGATGCCCACCAGGTCGAACCGCTGGAAGTACGAGCCATCCGCGGCCGCGGGCTTCATCCCGAGCGCCTCGAGCTGCGAGGCGATGTACGCCTGCCCGAGCGCGTCTCCCCGCGTGCCGGGGCCACGGCCCTCCAGCAGGTCGTGAGCGAGGAAGCGCACGTGTGCGCGCAGCACGTCCGGGACGATGGCCCCGGAGGCGGACTTCTCCGCGGGGGTGACGAGCGGCGTGCGCTGCGCGAGCGCGGGGACGGCAACGAGGGCGAGGAGCAGGGACACCAGGCGCTTCATGGTGCCCGGAGCCCTAACACGAAGCTCCGGGAGCATGCAGCAGCCGCGTCAGCCGTGGGACGCGGCCACCTTCCACGTCGTGCCGGCAGGCGTGTCCATGATTTCCACGCCCCGGTCCTTCAGCGCGCCACGCACGCGGTCGGCCGCGGCGAAGTCCTTCGCGGCGCGGGCGGCGGCACGCTCGCCGAGCAGGCGCTCCACCTCCGCCACGTCGATGCCCCGCTCGAGCACCGCCCTGTCGCGACGGCGCAGCAGCCACTGGCCCGCTTCGTCCTCGAAGAGGCCCAGGATTCCGGACACCCGGCGCACGTCCTCACGCAGCGCCTGGAGCGTGCGGCCCACCAGCGCCTTGTCCTTGACCGGCGGCTTGTCCACCAGCTCGTTCATCAGCACGAAGAGGCCGGACAGGACGCCCAGGGCGCCCGCGGTGTTGAAGTCGTCGTCCATGGCAGACTCGAACTCGGCGAACAGCTTGTGCGGCTCACCGTGGAGCGGCCCCTTGCCGAAGTCCTTGCCCGCCACGCGCTCGTCCACCTTGCGCAGCGTCTCGTAGAAGTACTCCATGCGCGCCTCCGCATCCGCCAGCGCCTTGTCGGCGAAGTTGAGCGGGTGGCGGTAGTGCGTGGAGAGGAAGAAGAAGCGCAGGGCCTCCGCGTCCACCTTGGCCAGGGCGTCGCGCAGGCGCACCACGTTGCCCAGCGACTTGGACATCTTCGCGCCTTCCAGGTCCAGGAAGCCGCAGTGCATCCAATACTTCGCGAACGGCTTGCCGCTGGCGGACTCGCTCTGGGCAATCTCGTTCTCGTGGTGGGGGAAGATGAGGTCCAGCGCGCCGCCGTGGATGTCGAACGTCTCGCCCAGGTAGCGCGCGCTCATGGCGGAGCACTCGATGTGCCAGCCCGGCCGGCCCGGTCCCCAGGGACTCTCCCAGGCGGGCTCACCCGGCTTGGCGCCCTTCCACAGCGCGAAGTCCAGCGGCTCGCGCTTCTGCTCGCCCGGATGCACGCGGTCGCCAGCGCACAGCTCGTCCAGGTTCCGCTTGGACAGCTTCGCGTAGTCCGCGTCACTGCTGACGGAGAAGTACACGTCGCCGTGCGAGGCGTACGCGTGCCCGTTGTCCACCAGCTTCTGGATGATGCCGAGGATTTCGGGGATGTGGTCGCTCACCTTGGGCGAGACGTCCGGCTCCAGCAGGTGCAGCGCCCGCGCGTCCTCGCGGAAGATCTCCACATAGCGGGCCGCCAGCGCCACCGGGGCCTCGCCCGTCTCCTGGGCGGCCTTGATGATCTTGTCGTCCACGTCCGTGTAGTTGCGGACGTACCGGACCTTCAGCCCCCGGTGACGGAGGTAGCGGACCACCACGTCGAACGAGGTGAAGGTGCGCGCGTTTCCAATGTGGATGTAGCTATAGGTCGTAGGACCACAGACATAGACCCCCACCTCGCCAGGGATGGCAGGCTCCAGCAGCTCCTTCTGCATGGTCATCGTGTTGAAGAGCCGGATGGATGGCGGGGTCACTTGAAGCAATCCTCCTGTGTCCGTAGTCGTGGGTGTGGCCGACACTTTAGGATCCCGGTCCCCACACAGGCCAGCACTCACCGGGAATTCGCGAGGGGCGACGGGTCGCTGAGCACTACAGTTCACTGGCGCCGCGAAACTTCGGACGCCTGAGGACGGAGAACCCTCTTCGCCGCCCGCAATCAGGGAGAATGGCCGCATGGCTCCACCCAATCCCAAGCGCCCGCCCCGCCCGCCCCGTCCGCCGGGCACGCAGGCGCCGAAGGACTCCGACGTGGAGCTGCCCTTCGATGATGACGAAGTAGACCCCCTGAGGGCTGACGACCCGAGGCCGCAGCGCGTGCCCCAGTACCCGGCGGGCTCGCGCCGCAGCCGGCGGCAGGGCGGCGAGCGCGGCAGCAACGACAAGGAGCTGCCCCCCCGGTTCGACTGGGGCCACGAGTACTCGGACCCGGGCCACCCGCCCGCCTTCCTGTACGTCGAGCGAGGGCCCGGCGTCGGCCAGCTCGTGCCCGTGAAGCAGGGGCCGCTGGTGATGGGGCGCTCGTCCTCGTCGGACCTGCGGCTGCAGCACCCGTCCATCAGCCGGCGCCACGCGCAGCTCATCCGGCGCGCGGACCGCTTCTTCGTGAAGGACCTGAGCAGCCAGAACGGCACCTTCCTCAACCGCACCCGCGTCACCGCCGAGGCGGAGGTGATGCCGGGCGACGAAATCGCCATGGGCAACGCGCTGCTGCGCCTGCGCGGCCCGGGGGGCACGCCCGCCCTGGGCGTCCCCGCCATCACCGCCACCAACACCCTGGCCGACGGGGGACGGAAGCAGGGCATGCGCACCCTGGCCGTGGCGCTGACGGCCGCGGCCCTGGGCTCGGCCGTGGCGGCCCTCATCACCTTCGTGGCGCTGGGCCTCGGGGGCGACGACGGGCCCGGGAGCGTTCCTCCTCCGCCCGCGACGCGCACGGGCCCGTCGACGCCGGTGATCGACGCGGCCGGGCGTCCCGGGGCTGCCACCGCTTCCGAGAACCCGGCCGGCGCCGACACCCGTGCGTCCGAGGCCCCCGGGGAAGCACCCGCCAGCCCCAACGCCATGGAGGTAGCGCCCAGCTCGCCCGAGGCACGCCTGGAAACACCCACTGGCGCCGGGGACGTGGCGCGCGGCTCGCCCCAGGCCCGCGCGGAAGCCCTCGCCGGCCCTAGCGCGATGGATGTGGCGCGCGGCATCGCGGGCGCTTCGACGCCGCGTATGGCGGCCGGTGGCGCGAAGAATCGGACTGGAGCTGCCTCCCCGGCGAAAGCAGAAGTGCCGCGGCGCAACAAGAAGTGAGAGGTGGCCTCAGCGCCGCCGCAGCCCCTTGAACAGCAGCACCGCGTTGAGGGCGATGAAGGCGAGCAGCGCCAGGGACACCAGCACGAGTCCCCGGTCCGCTCCCGGCTGCTCACCCTCGATGAGCAGCCACAGCCGTCCCTCGTGGGGCTGGAGCTCACCCATGCTCCTCAGCAGCGCGAGCGCCTCGCGGTAGCGCGGCGCGTCCTCTTCCGACAGCAGCCGCCCCCGCACCGCGAAGGGCCGCTGATCCGGCTGTGGCGGCGGGCGCCCCGGCGTCCACTGCTCTCCGGACAGGGCGCCCCGGCGCACCACGAAGGGCGACTCGCGCAGGCCCACCAGCACGTAGAGGTTGCCGTCGGCCTGCTCATAGGCGCCCCGCGCCGTGGGGATGCCGTGCACCTGCGCGTAGCGGTTGGAGACGAGCGCCTCGTGCCGGTACGCGCCCTCGGTGCCCAGCGTCAGCGGAGACCTCGGGGAGAAGAAGTACGCCAGGTCCAGGCGCTGCATGCCCAGCAACGCCAGGGCCACGGCAATGGCCACGAGCGCCGCCAGGGGCTTCACGCCCACGCGGCGGCGCGCGGCCCGCGCCTCCAATTCGGCGATGCGGCGGTCCCGCTCGTCCTGCTCCGTCGATGTGGACAGCGGCTCGCTCATGGCCCGGACATGGCGTGGCGTGGAAAGACGAAGCCCCGAGCTCCCATGAAGGGAACCCGGGGCGGGGAGTCTGGGCGGAGGCCCGACAGCTAGGCGAGGTTGAAGATCTTCTTCAGGTCCGACTCGATCTCTTCCTCGGTGCAGTCCTTGGCCAGCGACAGCTCCTTGATGAGCAGCGAGCGCGCGGTGTCCAGCATCTTGCGCTCACCGAAGGACAGGTCCTTGTCACCCTTCAGGAGGTAGAGGTCGCGCAGCACCTCGGCGATCTCGAAGACGGAGCCCGTCTTGATCTTCTCCATGTACTCCCGGTAGCGACGGTTCCACGTGGTGGAGTCGACCGAGATGTCCTTCTCCTTGAGGATGGAGTAGACCTGCTTGACGTCCTCCTCGCTGATGATCTCGCGGAGGCCGACCGACCCGACCTTGTTGATCGGGATCATGATCCGCATCCCGTTCTCAAGGATGCGCAGCACGTAGAACGACTGGCGTTGCCCGGCCACTTCGGTGTGCTCGATGCCCATCACCTCGCCGACGCCCTGGCCCGGATAAACCGCCTTGTCACCAGTCTTGAAGCTGGTCTGCACTAACTGCCTCCTTGAAAGACTCGATGCCGGCCTTTCAGCCGGGCACTACTACCACAAACCACATCCACGGGCAACGATAACGCCTTGACCACCCCTTACGCGGCCGACTACGTTGTCGGTTTTCGTACGCGGTGTCGCCGGGTGTGCGAGCCCGCGTGACGGTGGCGGGTGGGGGTCGGGCGGTGGATCGTCATGCGTGGCGCGACCTGGGGTCGCGGCCTCTATTCTTTCCCGCGCTGAGCCTCACGCTCGGCGCGCATAGCGCACCAGCAACAACGGTCGCTCCCTCGGCATTTCTGGTTTGCGGGGCTTTACTGGGAGCGCTCGGCCTTGCGCTCCCTCGCCTGCCTGGTGCCCACCTCACCGTGCTGCTCGCACTCTGGGCGACGGGGGCGGGACTCGCCTCCTGGGAAGCACGGGTGGAGGTACCGGCGAAGCTCGCGGCGGGCGGCCCGGCGATGCTGGAGGGTGAGACGGAGCGCGTGGAGCGCTTCGACGGCACCACCCGGGTGCGCGTGGCGGTGGCCCGTGCCGGGGCTCCCGACGCGTCCCTGGAGCCGGCCCGCTTCCGGGTGAGCCTTTCGGTTCGAGGCGACGTCATGGAGCTGCTGCCCGGGCAGCGTGTGCGGGTGGAGACGCGGCTCGCGCCGGACGCGCCTCCCGCCAACCCGGGCGAGAAGGACTTCGGCGTCGCGCGACGGCGGCAGGGCGTGGTGTTCACCGGAGGGACGGATGCGGGGCGCCTGCTGGTGCTCTCCCCTGCCCCGGGCTGGCGGAGCGTGCTGGAGGAGACGCGGGCCCGGCTCGCCGTGGCGGTGCACGCGGTAGCGCCCTCGCGAGACGCGGCGGCGCTGTTCCTCACGCTGGCCGCGGGCCAACGCGCGGAATTGGACGACGCGTGGGAGGAGGCGTTCTCCCGCGCGGGGCTCGCGCATGTGCTGAGCGTCAGCGGGCTGCATGTCGCGGCGCTGGCGCTGATGACGCTCGCGCTGCTGCGGCGCGGGCTGGTGCGCGCGGGGGCCCGGTGGCGGAAGCTGGACGCACGGCAGGTGGCGGCGCCCGCGGCGGTGCCCTTCGTCTGGGCCTACGTGCTCTTCACCGGCAACCAGCCTCCGGCGGTGCGCTCGGCGGTGATGGCCACGGTGGTGTTGCTGGGACTGGCGCTGTGGCGGCGCGCGGATGGCCTCAACGGGCTGGCCGCCGCGGCGGTGGTGCTGGTGGCGTGGGCGCCCTCCAGCGTGGTGGACCTGTCGCTGCGGCTGTCGTTCCTCGCGGTGCTGGGGCTGGTGCTCCTGTCCCCCGCGCTGAGGCAGGCCCTGCCGCTGGCGCCACCGGACCCGCGCGAGCCCCGGCGGGTGCGGCGCCTGTGGGGGCAGGCTCGCGAGACGGTGGCGCAGACCTTGAGCGCGAGCGCCGCCGCCACGCTGGCGGGGCTTCCCGTGGTGGCCTCGGCCTTCGGACGGGTGAGCCTGGCCGGGCTCGTCTCCAACGTCGTCGCCCTGCCCCTCTGCGGGCTGCTCACCGGGCTGGCCGCGGGCGGGGCCGCGCTGTTCGTGGTGGCGCCGGTGCTCGCCACGCCGGTGCTATGGGCCGGCGCGTGGGCCTCCGAGCTGCTGCTGGCCATCACCCGCCTCTTCGCCGCCGCGCCCCTGGCCACGGTGGAGGTGCCCGAGCTGGGAGGGGTGGCGGCGGCGCTGTACGCGGCGGGGCTGTTGACGTGGTCACTCGGCACGGGGCGCTGGAGGTGGGGCGGCTGGCTGACGCCCGTGGCGCTCGTGGGGGCGGTGCTGGTGCCCCGGCTGATGCCCGAGCCGGGCCTGCGCGTCACCTTCCTCTCCGTGGGCCAGGGGGACGCGGTGGTGCTCAGCTCCCGGGGCCACCATGCGCTGGTGGACGGAGGCGGCGTGCCCGGAGGAATGGACACCGGGGCCCGCTTCGTCCTCCCCTTCCTGCGTCACCAGGGCATCTCCCGGCTGGACCTGGCCGTGCTGTCCCATCCGCATCCGGACCATGCGCTGGGGCTGGCCTCGGCGCTGACGCAGGTGACCACGGAGCGACTATGGCTTCCGGCGGGTGACGTCGACGGCCCGCTGACGCGGCAGGTGGTGGCCGCGGCGCGCGAGGCGCGGGTGGAGGAGGTGCAGGCCGGCCACTCGCCACTGCGCCTGGGCGAGGCCACGCTGGAAGTACTGGGGCCGCCCGGCCCCGAGCAGCGCGAGCTGCTGGAGGGCGTGAATGACCGCAGCGTGGCCGTGCTGGTGCGGCACGGCGACGTCACCGTGCTGCTCGCGGGCGACGTGGAGGAGGACGGAGAGGCGACACTGGTGGACGGGCTCGGGCCAGTGACGGTGGTGAAGGCGCCGCACCATGGCTCGCGCACGTCCTCCACGGAGGCCCTGCTGGAGCGGACGCGGCCCCGGCATGTCGTCTTCTGCGTGGGGCGGCGCAACCGCTACGGCTTCCCGCATCCGGAGGTGGAGGCGCGCTACCGGGCGCAGGGCAGTGAGTGCTGGCGGACAGACCTGGATGGCGCCGTCACCGTGGAGAGTGATGGGAAGGACGTCCGGCTGGTGTCCTTCCTGGCACGCGAGCCATCGCCAACGGAGGCCCGGGTTGCCGTCGGGGAGGGGCATCCGCACCGTTGGGACGATGATTTCAGAGGACCTCGATCTCCAGCAGTTGACGGCCGAACTCAAGAACACGCTCGGCCCCGGTGAGCCCGTTGGCTACCTGCGCGGCAAGGCGCTCATGCGCGACGTGCTCGTGCACATGAAGAGCTTCTCGGAGCTCGAAGCCGAGGAGCTCATCGACACGCTGGAGCTCCGCGGCTTCCTGCGCTTCCTGGGCGATCCCTCCGAGCGTTCGGTGGCGGACGCCCACTGGGAAATCTCCCCGCACGCGTAGGGCGCGGGGCGGCGCCCCTCACCTCACTGGAAGGTCAACCACGCGAAGCGCGGCAGCGCGTGGAAGTCGCCGATGAAGAGCGGCGAGAAGGCCTGGCCTTCCACCGATTTGCGTCCGTGGTGCTCCAGCCGGTAGAGGTTGAAGCGCCAGCGGTCGCCCTTCCTGGGCGGTACGTGGGGCACCTCGGCCAGACGCGCGAAGGGAATCTGGAGCTCCACCGTCCACCCCTGGTCCCGGTCCGACGGGTCATCCAGCGTGCCGCGGACCTTCAGCGCCGTCTTCATGCCCGAGTCCCAGGAGCGGTCCATGCCCTGCCGCCGCGCGGGGAAGTACGCGTCGAAGATGACGTTGTGCGGGGACACCTGCAGCTCGTTGTACGTGCGCCCGTCCGCGTTGGCGTCGAGGAAGATTTCCACCACCTCCTGCTCGTAGATGGGGTCATCGCGGTTGCGCAGCGTGCCCCAGAGGTCCGGGTCCTCGACGTCGAAGGCCACGTACAGATTCGCGTCGTCGTAGACGAGGCGCGCCTCGGTGCGGAGCTGGGCGGGGCGTCCGTCGAAGCTGCCGCGCAGCACCACGGGCCGGGCGTCCTTCCACGCGGCATCGTCCAGCACGCCGTCGAGGGTGGGAGGCTTCACCGCGCGGGTGACGACATACTCGGGCAGCTCCGCGGCGGCGCCGTCACCGAGCTTCGGCCCGAGCATCCGCTGGGCGCCGTCATGGACGCGCGCATCGTCCACGGGAAGGCGCTCCTCGCCGCGCCAGAAGCCGAGCACCACGCGCGCGGGCACGCTCGGCATGGGCACGGAGTGGACGTCCTCGATGACCTTGCCCACGGGCCACGTCGCGAGCGGCGCCGCGCCGTCCTGGAACTCGTGGTCGGCGTTGAAGAGCATGCTCCCGCTGGAGGCATCCACCACGTGGACGAAGAAGCCGTAGCCCTGGGGCGGGGGACGCTGCGCATGGAAGTAGTGGGACAGGCGCACCTGCTCGCCGGGCGCGGCGCGCTCCGGCGTCACCTTGCTGCCCAGGTACACCACCGCGCCGCCCGCGAAGGTGGCGCCGCTGCGGAAGGTGAGGTCCGTGGGCGCGGCGTCAAGGCTGCGAGCCTGCGTGGGCGCGGGCAGACGGGGTGCGCGATGGGGCGGACCGGCCTGCTCATCGCGGCAGGCCGCGGCGAGGCACGTGAGCGTCAGGAGGAGGAGGACACGGGACGGGAGGCGCATCGGGGCCGGGTATCCTAGCGAGCTTCTCGGGAGATGGGTCGGAGTGTCGGCTCGTCACGGCTCGCCTGGCGCGCTTCCCAGACGATGGGCCGGGTGTCGGCTCGTCAAGGCTCGCCTGGCGCGTGCCCCGGGCGATGGGCGGAGTGTCGGCACGTGAAGGCTCGCGGTGGCCCACCCGGAGGCCGAGCCCAGGACCTATGTTCCATCAGTGCGGTGAATCGGGGCCCCTGCCCGGGTTGGACGGGCGCCCGCCACGCGCGTTACGAAAAGGGCATGCGCCCCTTCCTGACGGCCACGTGGCGGTATCTCGTGATGCTCAACTACGAGGTGGACCCGGACGTGCTGCGGCCCCTGGTGCCCTCGGGCACGGAGCTGGACACGTGGCAGGGAAAGGCCTTCGCCAGCATGGTGGGCTTCCGCTTCCTGGACACGCGCGTGAAGGGCCTCGTCGTGCCGTTCCACCAGAACTTCGACGAGGTCAACCTGCGCTTCTACGTGCGGCACCAGGGCCCCGAGGGCTGGCGCCGGGGCGTGGTGTTCGTGAAGGAAATCGTCCCGCGTCTGGCCATCGCCACCGTGGCGCGCGTCCTCTACAACGAGCCGTACGTCGCCCTGCCCATGCGGCACACGGTGGAGATGCGCGACGCGGAGCACGGCACGCCGGGCCGGCTGGAGTACGCGTGGAGGGCCGGTGGGCGCTGGCAGCACCTGTCGGCGAAGACGCGCGGCGCCCCCCAGGCCAGCGCGCCGGGCTCGGAGGAGGAGTTCATCACCGAGCACTACTGGGGCTACACGCAGCAGCGTGACGGAGGTTGCGCGGAGTACCGCGTGGAGCACCCGCGATGGTCCGTGTGGCAGGTGGACGGGGTGGAGCTGGACTGTGATGTCCGCGGGCTGTACGGCGCGCGCTTCGAGCCGTTCCTGCGCGGGAAGCCTGGCTCGGCCTTCGTCGCGGATGGCTCGGAGGTGTCCGTCTACCCGGGAGCACGGCTGCCCCGGGTGGCGGGTGGGACAGCTGTCGCCGGTGTCGACCGGGCGGCCTGAATCACGCCCTCGCGGGCGGCGGCCGTCCCGGGGCCTGGACGGCCCGCACGCCTCGTGGACGCTCCCGTCCGGCAACCCCGCGAAACCCGGGGCGTCAGGCCGGCCCGGGCGTTGCTCCCGGCCAGGGGCATGCGCTTCGAATTCGAACACCTGGGCACCACCACGCCGTTCGAGCTGTCCGAGGGTCAGCACCTGCTCGGCGGCGGCTCCGAGGACCACATCCGGCTGGAGGGGCTTCCCCCGAAGCTGCTGACCCTGCGCATCGAAGCCCAGCGCCTCATGGTGGAGGCGGCGCGCACGTTCTCGGTGAATGGAGTCCTCGCCCCGCCCGGCGTGCCCCGACTCGTCGTGCCGGGAGAGGCGCTCGGCCTGCCGGAGGAGATGTGCCTGCGGGTGCTCCAGGAAGCCACGGGTGAGCGCGGCGTGGGCACCGTGGCCGTGCTCAAGGGGCTGCTCACGGGCGCGGCCGAGCTGTCGCCATCCCGGGCGGCCACCCTCACCTGCCTCACCGGCCTGGACGTCGGCCGCACGCACGCCCTCGCGGAGCCGTGTACGGAGCTGGGCCGGGGAAGCGAGGTGGCGCTCCGCCTGCGCGACAGGGCCGTGTCCCGGACCCATGCCCGCATCCTCCACGGCGAGGTCGGCTTCACACTGGAGGACCTGGGCAGCCCCAATGGCGTCTACCTCAATGGTCAGCGCGTGCAGGGACGGGCTCCGCTGGTGGATGGAGACGTCATCGAAATGGGCCGCTCACTGCTGCGCTTCCAGGCCCCGATGGAGGAACCGCCGCCCCCGCCTCCGGAGCCCACACCGCCGCCCGAAGCCGCCACGCCGGAGGCCGGGGCAGCCCCCGAGCCGGAGTCGGCGGGACAGCCCGGAAGCGCCTTGATGCCAACCCCTCCGCCCCAGGCGGACGCTTCTGCCTCCGGGACGCAGCCAGACGCGGCCCAACCCCCGCCACGCAAGGCGCGCGGGGAATGGTGGCTGATTGGCCTGGGCGCGGTGGCGGCCCTCGTCGGGCTCGTCGTCACCTACGCGCTGGCAAGCGGTGGCTAGGCGCTCAGCCCGCCATCGGCGCCAGCCCGGCCCGCTCCACGAGAATCCGGGCGAGCCGCTGGTGGTGCTGGAAGAAGCTGGTGAAGTGGACGAAGCCCCACTTCCCCCGGATGGCGTAGACCGTCACCGGGCCGGGCATCACATCCAGCTTGCGGATGTCGGAGAAGGAGAAGCGCCGGGTGCGGACCATGCCCCGGTAGGTGATGCCCCGCGCGTCCACGACGATGAGCGTGCGCGCGTAGTACGCGAGCGAGACACCGAAGAAGAGGACGAAGAACCCCGCCGAGAGGAAGGTCTTCAGCGGCACTTCATCGAAGCGGAACAGGTACAGCAGCACCGCTATCCACAAGAGGCCCGCCACGGCCATCGAGGCCGCCAGGACCTTACGGGGTCGGAAGACCTGCCGTCCGTCCACATCCGCGTCGCGCCCGGTCATGCCTCCAAATTAATGCTTGGAGCTGACACGGTCCACCCGCCCCCCTGCCTCCCTGCCCGGCGCTCAACGCAACTTCGCGGCCTTCTGTCGGGATTCCTCCTGGAGCTGAGACCGCACGTCAGTAGCGGACGAGCTCGCATAGCGCTCATAGAGCCCCCGGGCCTCCGCGTTGCGACCCAGCGCACGGTACGACTCGGCCAGGCCGTACAGGGGCGAGGCCGACCCGGGCTCCAGCTCCATGGCGTACTGGTAGTCCGACGCCGCCTCCGCATAGCGCCGCAGGCCGATGTTGGCGCTGCCGCGCGCGGTGTAGGCCACCGCCAGCATGGGCTCCAGTTGGATGGCCTGGGTGAGGCTGGTGAGTGCGCCGCCGTAGTCCCGGCTGCCGATGCGCTGCACGCCCTGCTCGTACGCGCGCCGGGCCTGGGCCCGCGTCGTGTCCGCCACCGGACCGGAGCCGGGGAGCTGGCCGGCTGCCTGGGGTGACGCGCCCGCCTGCGACATCTTCGTCCGCGCCCGGGCCACGTTGTCCTGCGCGCTCTGGCGGATGGCGGCGTCCTCGGTGAGCGTCGCCGCGCGCTCCCACTTCTCCACCGCCTGCCCGTAGTAGCCGAGCACCGCCATCGCGTTGCCCAGCTTGAAGAGGGCCTCCACGTGGCCGGCGTCCGCATGTGTCGCGTCCAGGAAGGCGAAGGCCGCCTCGCGGTAGCGGCGCTCCTTCATCAGCGCATGCCCGTCCCGGATGCGGGCGGCCGCCAGCGCCGGGTTCTGCGTGCGCTCCGCATCGGCCACCCCGCCGGCGCTCGCGGGACGTGACTCGGGGAACACGGCCGGCGACTCCGCCGCGCTCGGGAGGGCCTCGGGCTGCGCAGGGGCCGCGGCGACGGAGGTAGGGACAGTCGTGGTGGCCGGCAGCGGCGCGGCGCCCATGGCGGTCAGGTGCTCACGGGCCTTGCGCACCCAGATCTGCTCCCCGGGGCGCTTCTCGCGCGCGACGTACTCCTGGTACGCGGGAACCGCCTTGTCCTTCTGGCCGAGCTGCCGGTAGCTCTCGCCGAGCCCGTAGTAGCCGTCCGTGTCGTTCGGCTCGAGCTGCGTGTAGCGCTCGTACGCCTGGGCCGCCGTGGCGGCGTCGCCCGCCTTGCGCGCGGCATAGCCCAGGTTGAAGAACGCCATCTTGAGCTGGGGGTCCGCCTGGGTGGCCTCGCGGAAGCGGGCAATGGCCTCGCTCACCTGTCCCTGCCGGAAGAGCACGCTGCCCAGCCCGTTGAGCGCGGCGGCGTAGCCCGGCGTGGCCGCGAGGGCCTCACGGTAGGCCGTGGCGGCCTCGTCCACCCTGCCAGCCGACATCGCAGCCTCGCCGCGCTCGAAGGCGGACCGGGCCGGGGCGGACGGCTCCGCGGCGCCCAGGAGAAGCACCGTGGACACGGCGACGACGAAGCTGCGCAGGACGACCATGACGGCTCCCAGGGGTGACTGACTGGAAGCCGTAGCAGAAACCGCGGGCCGCGTCAGCCCACCTTCCGGCCGATGAACCGCCCCGAAGCGGGCCTGGAACGAGCCCGCCCCGGTCAGCTGCGAAACGGGTTCTGCAGGAGCACCGTCTCACCGCGGTCGGCGCCCACGGAGACGCACACCACGGGGACGCCGCTGACCTCTTCCACGCGGCGCACGTAGCGCTTGGCGTTCTCGGGCAGCTCGTCGAAGGTGCGCACGCCGGCAATCTTCTCGTCCCAGCCGGGCAGCGCCTCGTAGATGGGCTTGACCCGGGCCAGGTCCTCGTAGTCGCCGGGCAGCTCGGTAATCTTCTGGCCGTCCAGCTCGTACGCGTTGCAGATGTTCAGCTGCTTGATGCCGCTGAGCACGTCCAGCTTGGTGAGGGCCATGCCCCACAGGCCGTTGACGCGCGCGGCGTAGCGGAGGACCACGCCGTCCAGCCAGCCGCAGCGGCGGGGGCGGCCGGTGGTGGCGCCGAACTCGTCACCCACCTTGCGCAGCTGCTCGCCGGTGGCGTCGTTCAGCTCCGTGGGGAAGGGGCCTCCGCCCACGCGCGTGGTGTAGGCCTTGCTGATGCCCATCACCTTGTCGATGGCCGTGGGGCCCAGGCCCGAGCCCACCGCGGCGTTGCCCGCCACGCAGTTGGACGAGGTGACGAAGGGGTAGGTGCCGTGGTCCACGTCCAGCAGCGTGCCCTGCGCGCCCTCGAAGAGGATGCGGGCGCCACGGCGCACCTGCTCGGAGAGGAAGAGCGAGGCGTCGCGCACGTAGGGCTTGAGCCGCTCGCCCAGGGCGGAGAACTCGGCCAGCACCTGGGGCACCTCGAGCTGCGGCACCGGGGAGTCGGACTTCGCGCACAGGTCCTTCAGCTCCTCCAGCGCGAGCGGCAGACGCTCCTCGATGCGCTTGCGCAGCCGCTCCGCGGTGAGCAGGTCCCGCATGCGGATGCCGCGGCGGGCGACCTTGTCCTCGTAGCAGGGGCCGATGCCCCGGCCCGTGGTGCCGATGGCGCTGCCGCCGAGCGCCTTCTCGCGGAAGCTGTCCAGCAGCTTGTGCCACGGGAAGATGACGTGGGCGTTGTCGGAGATGAGGAGCTGCGAGTCCTCCTTGAGGAAGCCGCGCACCTTGAGCGCGTCGATTTCCCCGACGAGGACCGCGGGGTCCACCACCACTCCGTTCCCGATGACACAGGTCTTGCCCGGGTGGAGGATGCCCGAGGGAATCAGGTGGAGAACCGTCTTCTGCCCACCCACGACGAGGGTATGGCCCGCGTTGTTGCCGCCCTGGAAACGGACGACCAACTGCGCGTGCTCGGTGAGCAGGTCGACGACCTTGCCCTTACCCTCATCTCCCCACTGCGCTCCGATGACGACGACGTTCGGCATGGTGCCCGCCGCTTAGCACGCGCGGGGGGCCGGGTGACAGTGTTCCGAGAAGCCACAATGCAGGGCCTGGCAGGCCGCCCTCTCTCGCCCGGGCCAGTCCCCCCGCACCTCCCCACGGGCCAGCGCCTGGACGGCCCTGGCGAGCCGCCTGGCCGCCTCCTCCAGCCCCTTCGCGCCCGCCAGCCACTCCGGCTCCGGGTGGGGCTCTCCCAGGAAGACCACCCCCACCCGCACCGGCACCCCTTCACGCACCATCCGCCGCGCCGCCAACTCCAGCGCGGCCAGCTCGTGGGTGTACGCCGCCGCGCCCACCGGGTGTCGCCCTCCCGACTTCAGGGACAGCACCACCGCCTCGCCCTCGGGTGACTCCCAGAGGAGGTCCACCTCGCCCTCCAGGGCCGCCCCACCGTCCAGTGGAAGAACGAAGGACAGCCCCCGGTGGATGGCCTGCGACGGGGACACCGCCATGCGCCGCGCCAGCTCCATGCCGAGGAACCGCTCCACGGTGCCCAGCACCTCTTCCATGCCCGCTTCGTCCGGGAGCACGCCCGCGTCGCGCAGCAGCCCGTCCAGGTGCGCGCGCCGCTCCGCGGGCTCCACGTCGGGGGCCGCGGCGAGCCGCAGGTCCACACCTCGCAGCAGGCGCAGGGTGAGGCTCTCCGGGCTCTCGGCGGGCAGCCAGCCGTCGGGCTCCACCAGCGGCGGCGCGCCCCGGGGTGGCGCCTCCCAGGGCCACGGTGCCCCACGGAGTCCCAGCCGGTGCAGGTAGTGGAAGCGCCGGGGGCACGCGAGGAAGTCCTGCACCGCGCTCACGGACGACACCGCCGTGCTCGGAGCCTCGCGCGCCTCGGCGCCGCGCACCCGCAACAGCGCGGCCTCCACGCGGGCCCCTGCGCGCGCCATGGCCTCCGGCCCGGGTGGCTCCGGGTCCGCGGGCGGCGGGAGCGAGTCCACGTCCAAATCGTCCACGAGCTCGCGCAGCTCCGCGTCCACCTCCAGGCGCGCGTCGATGAGGTGCCACCACGAGTCCTTGCCCGCGCGAGGCTCCGCGCCGCCCGACAGCACCAGCATGTCCCGGGCGCGGGTGAGGGCCACGTAGAGAAGACGGCGGTACTCGGCGTCCTCGCGCGCCTTCAGCTCCGCCCTCACCGCGTCGAAGCGCTTGGAGGTGTAGTCGTCGTCCAGCGAGTCCGGCACCCAGGGGCGCAGGGAGATGCCGTGCGAGCGCTCGAAGTGGGCGCGCGCGCTGGTGGTGCGCCGCCGCCCGCCGAGCGCCGGCACCACGACGATGGGCCACTCCAGCCCCTTGGCGCGGTGGATGGTGAGCAGCTGCACCGCGCGCGGGTCTCCCGCGTCCAGCAGGTCCGCCTGCGCCTCGGTGGGGTCATTCTCCGCCAGCATGCGCAGCTCGCGCGCGAAGGCCACACACCCGCCCGTGCCGCGCTCGTCCCGCCGCGACGCCAGCGACAGCAGCTTCTCCACGTTGGCGCTCGCCTGCTCCGCGTAGGGAGAGCCCGCCAGCGCCTCGCGGTAGCCCGTTGCGTCCAGCGCCGACAGCAGCAGCTCCCGCACGCCCAGCCTGTCCCGCTCGCGCCGCAGCGCGGGCAGCGCGCCGAGGAAGCGCTCCAGCCGGAGCCGCTCGCGCTCCGGGAGGGACTCCAGCACCTGGGAGTCCGCCAGCCGCGACGACAGCAGCGACAGGGGCTGGTCCCCCGCGAGGAGGAACAGCGACGCATCCGACAAGCCCACCAGCGGAGAGCGCAGCACCGCGGCGAAGGCCAGCGAGTCCTCCGCGTCCGCCAGCAGCGCCAGCAGCGAGGCCAGGTCCAGCACCTCCTGCGCGCCGTAGAAGCCGCGCCCGCGCAGCACCCGGTGCGGCACGCCGTGGCGGATGAGCGCCTGCCGGTACACCTCCAGGTGCGTGAAGGTCCGGAAGAGCATGGCCACGTCGCCGCCGCGCGCCGGGCGCAGCCCCTCTCCGTCCTCGCGCTCCACGGAGGGCGGAGCCCCGGGCGCCAGCAGACACCGCAGCCGCCGCGCCACCGAGTCCGCGTCCAGCCAGCGCAGGTCCGCCGCCGTGTCCGCCTCCTCCAGTTGCAGCCGCTCCACCACCGGCGCCTCGGTCAGCGACGGGCGCACCGCGGACAGGTCGTCCTCCTCGGGGACGTACACCACCTCGAACGGGCGTGGCGCCTGTGCGTCGGCGGCGACGAGCACCCCCGCGAAGGTGCGGTTGAAGAAGGACAAGAGCCCCGGCACCGAGCGGCGGTTGTGCTGGAGGAAGCCGCGCGTGCCGCCCTCGTCCTCAATCTTCTTCGCCAGCACGGAGAAGACGGAGACGTCCGCGCCGCGGAACTCGTAGATGGACTGCTTGCGGTCACCCACCGCGCAGAGGAAGGCGGGCTCCAGCGGCAGCGCCGTCACCACGTCCGCACCCGGCGGCAGCTCGCGCGGCCCGTCCTCTCGCCGCTCCGCGAGCAGCAGCACCAATTCCAGCTGGAGGCGGTTGGTGTCCTGGAACTCGTCCACCAGCAGCGCGCCGATGCGCTCCTGCACCTGCCGGCGGAACTCCGGGAAGTCGCGCAGCAAGTCTCGCGACTTCACCAGCAGCGACGTGAAGTCGAACACGTTGCGCCGGGACAGCTCGGTGTCGTGGCGCTCCTCCACCTGCCCCAGCAGCGCGCGGAAGGTGGCCTCGAAGGGGGCGGTGCGCCACGCGGCCCAGGCGTCGTCCAGCCGGGGCACGGAGCCGTCGCTCTTGCCGAAGACGCGCCAGTACAGCTCGCGCACGGGGGCCGCGGCGCCCTTGCTCAGCCGCGCGTGGTTGCGCCCGTCCGCCTTGAAGCAGGCCCGCATCCACGGGAAGCGCTCGCCCGTGCCGAAGTTCTCCGCCGTCATCCCGTTGAGAGCGCGCTCCAGCCCACCCAGCAGCCGGCTCCACTCGCTCTTCGCATCCAGCCCCCGCGCCTCGGAGCACAGGCGAAGACAGTCCGCCATCGCCTCCTCCAGCTCCGTGCGGGCCTCCGCCGCGTCGCCCACGGCGGCCGTGGCGGCACGCAGCCCCTCCTCGCGCAGCTTGCGGTAGACGGACACCAGCGCGGCCACCAGCCCGTCGGAGAAGCCCGAGCCGGAGAAGCCCAGCTCCTGGCACAGCTCGCGCACCTGCGCGTCGCCTTCCTCCAGCGCGTCCAGCACCACGCGCTCGCACACGTCCTGCACGAGGCTCGAGGCCTCCAGCTCGTCCAGCACCTCGAAGTTCGGGTCGATGCCCACCGCCGGAGGCGCGCGGCGCAGCAGCTGCCCGCAGAGCGAGTGGAAGGTGCCCACGGTGGCGCCGCCCAGCTCCTCGCGGAGCTGCCGCCACGCGTCCGGCAGGGGGAAGGGCTTGTCCAGCCGCTCCAGCGAGGCGCGCAGCTCCACCTCCTGGTCCTGCCGCGTGTCGCCCTGGGCCAGCCCGTCCAGGCGCTGGCGCACGCGCGAGCGCATCTCCGCGGCGGCCTTGTCCGTGAAGGTGAGCATGCACAGCCGCGACGGGCGCACCGCCGCGCCGGCCTCTCGCGCGCCCGCCAGCAGGTGCAGCGTCATCGTCACCAGGCTGTACGTCTTGCCCGCGCCGGCGCCCGCCATCAGGGCGAGATTGCGCTCCAGCGCGAACTTGGAGGGCCCGCCGCTCATCCGCCCTCCTCCGTCATGCGGCGCTCGGTAATCCGGCACACGGCGCGGAAGCCACACGTGCCGCAGTCCTGGGGCCGCGCGGCGAACCGGCCCTCGCGCAGGGTGTTCACCAGCGACTCCACCGCGTTGGGCAGGTTGAGGCCGTTCTTCTCCGCCACCTGCGCGCGCACCTCGGGGTCCGTGGACAGCAGCTCGTCCACCTCCTGTGAGGAGACGACCTCGGACAGGTGGATGGTGGCGCCGGTGCGCAGCGAGAACCACGCCGCCTGCTTCGCCTCGCGGTGGCCGCTCTCGCGCGCCGCGAAGAGGTACAGCGGGAGCTGGAAGTCCGACGTGAGGAGCTTCTCCTTCAGCGCGCGCTTGTCCAGCCGCCCTGACTTGTAGTCGATGACGCCCACGTCGCCGCCCGCCATGTCGAGCCGGTCAATCTTCCCCTCGAAGACGATGGCGTCCCCGCCAATCGGGAGGATGACGTTGCGCCATTTGTCATCCTGGGCGGCGGGGCCGAACTGCAGCTCGAAGCCCTCCGGCACCAGCTTCTCGAAGGGCAGGCCGCGCCGCTCGTCCACGAGGATGCGCCGGGCCATCGCGCGGGCGCGCTCGTGCGCCAGCTTCCACAGCTCCCGGTGGCCCACGTGGTGGAACTTCTCGAAGTGCTTGATGGCCGTCTTGAGCGCCCCCTCCAGCACCTCGTCCGGGACTTCCTCCGGCGCCTTGCCCAGCAGGCCATGCTCCTTGAGCGCCTTGAACACCTCCTCCACCACCTGGTGCCAGAAGGTGCCGCGCCCGCGCGCGTCGAACTCCTCGCCCGGCTGGTCCGGCTCCGCCACCTTGAGACCGTACGTGAGGAAGCCCTGGAAGCCGCAGTTGCCGAAGCGCGCCAGCGCCGACGCGGACAGCGGGCGGGTGAGGTCGAAGCGGAACGTCTCGCGCAGGGACTCGCGCAGCGTGTTCGCATCCACCGAGCCCGAGTACGGCCCCGGCTGCCGGTTCGGGTCCCCGAAGAAGAACAGGCGCTCCATCTCCACCAGCGACAGCTCGCGCGCGCCCGCGTACCAGAGCTCCTTGTCGAACTGGCGCCGCAGCAGCGGGGCCGCCGCGTCCGGCTCGGTGACGCGCAGCTTCGGCTGCGCCAGCGCCTCCAGCGCCACGCAGCGGCGCAACTCCGCCTCGGTGAGCACCTCGTCCAGCGGCGGAATGGGCGGCAGCGAGCGCGGCGTCCACTTCAGCGCGGTGAGCCGGCGCACCTCCTCCAGGAACGCGGAGGGCACCTGCTCCTGTCCGCCCGACGCCTCCATGGCGAAGGACAGGCTCACCGTCTCCTCGGCGACGGCCAGCGCGCTGGCGAACAGCAACCGGTCCTCGGTGAGGCGCCACGCCGCGCGGTCCTCGAACTCGCCGCCCGTGAGGCGGAACACGTCGCGGCCCAGGTGCTGGTTGAGCGCCGAGCGCTCCGCGTCCGCCAGCAGCGGAGACGGCGCGTCCCGCCCGGGGAAGCGGCCCTCCGTCATGCCCGCGAGGAAGAGGTGGCGGAAGGTGCGGCCCGGCAGCTCGGCCACGTCGAGCACCTCCACCGCGGCGCTCCGGGGCCCCCGGGGCGGCAGGTGGGCGTCCGCCATGGCATCGCGCAGCCACCGGCCGAAGGTGCGCCGACGCAGCTTCGGTCCGCCCCCCACGGCCTTCATCATCCGCAGCAGCCCCTGCACGCGCTGGCGGAGCGCCTCGCGCGCGGCCTCGTCGCGCGCCCGGGCATCCACCGCCCGGGCCCCCAGGCCGCCTTCCTCGCGCGGCTCCAGCGGCCCTTCGGTGTCCACCAGGCCCAGCCGCTCCACCGCGTGCCACCATGCGGTGAGCAGCTCCTCGGCGGTGCCCTCCTCGGGGATGCGGCGGCAGAAGTCCACCAGCAGCATGCAGCGCTCGCGCAGCACCTGCACGGCGTGGACGCGGTTGCCGGCCTCCTTCTTCTGCGCGCCATAGAGCGCGAGCAGCCGCCGGGCCAGCCCGTCCAGGCGCACGTCATACGCGCCACGGTTCCGGTGCGCGCCCAGCCGGTCATCCCGCACGGCGGCGAGGGCGAAGAGGCTCGCGGGCGCGTCCGGGCCGCCGCGTGACAGCGTGGGGGCATAGCGGCTGCCCACCAGCTCCGCCACGCGCTCGGCGGGAAAACCATCCTCCACCAGCGTGGGCAAATCCAACGCCAGGCGCACCGGGCCGGCCAGGGCCAGCGGCTCGCCCCAGGGCAGGCGCACCGGCACGCCCAGCTCGCCCAGCGTCTCCGCGAGCCACCCGGCCTCCGGCCCCAGCTCCCTCAGGGCGATGACGATGTCCCCGGGCGAGGCCCCCTCGGCGATGAGCCGCCGCACGTCGCGGGCGACGAGGCGCGCCTCCTCGCGGGCCGTGGCCGCGCTCCACATGCGCAGGGCGGGCACCGCGTCCTTCAGCACGTCGCGCGGGGCGTTCGGCGAGAAGAGGTGGCGGCCCAGGTCGATGAGGGGCCGGCCCTCGAAGGTGACGTCCGCCTTGAAGAGGTCCACGTGCGGCATCGTCTCGCCGCGGTTCTCGAAGGCGCGGAAGAGGGACGCCAGCGCCGCGTCCGCCACCGGCGAGCCGCCCACCGGCGTCTCCACCCGCAGCGTCACCCGGCGCGACTCGCACGCCGCCGCCAGCGCCAGCAGCAGCTCCAGTCCGGAGGGCCGCACGTCGTAGATGCCATGCAGCACGAGCGCGCCCACGCCCTCCCAGCCCACCGGCCACGCGCCCCGGCCCAGGGCCTCGCGGGCACCGCGCATGATGTCCTCGCGGTCCGCCAGCCCCAGCTCCGCCATCTTCTGCTCGTAGAGGTGGTACAGGCGGGCGAGCACCCGTCCCCTCTTCTGCCTGTCCGCCGGCAGCACCTCCACGGCGTCCTGCAGCTCGCGCGCGGTGAGGCGGCCGGCCTTCAAGTCCAGCACCACCTCCAGCGCGGCGCGCGCGAAGGCGGGCTCACGGACGTACTCGCCGAACGGAGTGGGCCCCAGGGCCTGCCCCAGCGAGGCCACCACCGCTCGCGCGGCCACCGCCGGGCACGGGCGCCGGTTCAGCTCGCGCGCGCCGCCCAGGCCCTGCAGCAGCTCGTCCCAGGTGAGCAGGTGCGTGCCCACCGCCAGGCCGCCCGCCTCCCCCAGGGCCCGCAGCGCGGCCTGTCGCCGGCCGGCATCGGGGAACACGTGGAGGGTGCGGCCAGGACGGGGGGGCATTCGGGAGCGGATTGTAGAACGACCGGGCGGGTGGCTTTCATGCTCGTTTACGAGCCCGCCGCCCAGGTCCTCTCAACGCTCGCCCGCCTGCCCTGCCTGGGAAGGGAGACTTCCCGGGCTTCGCAGAGGACGTTCTCCATGGAGGCCGCGACGCCGCCGTTGTTCAGCGCGTCGATGGCCGCGCGAATCGCATCGCCGTCACTCGAGCGGTCGATGAGGTCCTCGTCGAAGGTGTTCGCATCCGGCCGGGACTCACGGGTGGGCGGGGGCCGCGGCGTCGACGTAGAACAGCATCCGGGTGATGAACCGGAAGCCGACGCGCTCGTAGAGGCGGCCGGCCTCCTCGGTGATGGTGCTGAGGAAGAGCACCTCCACCCCTCGCGCGAAGGCCTCTTCGGCCGCGCGGGAGACCACGGCGGCGCCAATGCCCCGGCCCCGCCACTCCTGGAGCGTCGCCACGCCCGCGAGCTCCGAGGTGCCGTCATGGGGCGGAGTCACCAGCCCGCCCGACACCGGGTGCCCCTCCATCCTCGCCAGGAACGCGCGGCCGTCCTTGAGGTCGGCGAGGGTCTTCGAGACCTCCTCGTCGCTCACCACGGGAGTCGTCCCCGGGTTGAAGCCCTGCTGCGTGGTGGCGCAGAACTCGCGAACCTCCTCGCGGGGTGACTCCGGCGAGAGCACCGAGACGGTGAGCCCCTGGGGCGCCGGGAAGGGGACGTAGGTGTCCCGCGTGCAGACCATCAGCCGGGCCTCGGCCTCCTGCTTGTAGCCGGCGTCGCGCAGCCGGCCGGACAGCTCGGGGGCCAGCTCGTCGACGTATTCGAAGCGGGGCACGCGATTCCGGGCCTCGAACTCCGAGCGGAGCTTCCGGAGGGCCTCGCGCGTGTCCCCCGTCACCGGCCCGTCGGGGATGGCGTAGTTCAGGTAGACCATCGCATCGAACGGGTGGAAGAAGGCCGTGAAGGGCGGCACGTGGACGGACGTGTACCGCTCACTCGCGGCGTGGCGCATGGAAGCCTGAAGGCGTTCGACGAGGCTCATGGGCGCGCACCGTAGCAGGCGTCGAGGCGCGTGAAGGAATGGACGAACTCCAATTGGGAGAGCGTCGGGTACGAGAACCCCGCGCCGAGGAAGAACCGGTCAACCAGCCCCTCCGGGACGATGGCACTCACCGCCAGCGGCTTGCCCGGCCAGGCGGCGGCCAGCGCACGGAGCAGCCTGCGTCCGGCGCCCTGGCCCCGCGCTTCTGGCGCCACGGCCAGCGCACGCACCGCGAGCGTCGGCGCGGAGACGTCCCCGAGCACCGCCACGGCCGGCCCGAGCCGGAACGCGCGCGCGGGCAGCGCCAGCCCCGCCACCGTGGCCGGCGCCAGCTGCCAGGGCAGGTCGTCCGGGAGCAGCCGCGCGCAGGCCAGCGGCTCCACCTCCTCCAGCGCGGCCGGCTCCGCCGACGGAGTCCCCACGAAGCCCACCAGCCTTCGCACGCGCTGGAAGCCCAGGCGCTCGTAGAGCTTCACCGCGGGGGCGTTCTGCTCGATGACCTCCAGCACCATCCGCGTGTCCCCACGGACGCGGGCCTCCTCCAGCAGCGGCAGCAACATGCCGGCCCCCAGCTTGCGGTTGCGGTGCGAGGGCACGATGCCCATGCCGGCGACGCGGCTCACCCTGCCCCGCCGGGCCATCAGCACCAGACCCACCGGCTCGCCCTCCACCCGCGCGACTCGGCTTTCCGTCAGGGAGATGTGCTCGCTCCGCACGCGCGCGTCGAACAGCGCCGGCGCGTCGGGGATGGTGACGAAGTACCCCTCGAACGAGCGGGCAAAGAGCGTGGAGAGAGAGCGAAGCGACAGGTCCGAGGCGGGCGTGAGTTCCATGCGGTCTGACCAGGTGGGAGACATCCCGTCTCTAGCAAATCCCCTGGCCCACGCGAGCCGCCATGGCACACCGACAGGCCGTCAGGCCTCGGAGCGGCGCGCGCCCACCCGTTCCCACGGAGGCGTGCCCGCATACCGCTCCGCCAGGAAGGAGACGAAGGCCTTCACCTTCGACGGCACCAGTCGCCCTGGTGGGTGGACGGCGAAGATGCCGGTGTCGGGCACCGACCAGCCTTCGAGCAACCGGACCAGCCTCCCGGCGCGCAGGTCCTCCGCGATGAGGAACGTGGCCAGCACGGTGACGCCGCAGCCGCCCACGGCCGCCAGCCGGAGCGCCTCGGCATTGTCCGCGACCAGCACCGCGCGGCCACGCGCCGCGACCCGCTCGTCTCCCCGCTGGAGGTGCCACACGTTCCCCTCCGAGAGGGGGCTGAAGTAGAGGCACGCGTGGTGGGACAGGTCCTCGGGCTTCGTGAGCGGCCTGCGGCCTCGCAGATAGCCGGGCGCCGCGCAGAGGATGCGGTGGTTGGTGGCGAGCCGGCGGACCACGAGGCTGGAGTCCGTCAGCGCGCCGATGCGGATGGCCACATCGAAGCCC